>JABDAL010000059.1 GCA_013289165.1 Bacteroidota bacterium | reverse complement strand
ATCAGGAGAGGAATGAAAGTGTTAAAATCACCTGTCATTCCGTTCCTGTTTTTATTTGCAATTATTTTAATTACCCTGTACGTAAATAAGGACTATTTTTTCAGCTATAGCCCCAGGGAGGTTTGCAATATAGCTTACTGGGGCAATGCATTTAATGAAGCTCCCGAGATTGCAAAATTTATTAGAAGTGACACTCACGACACTGATAAAATTGCTATTATGGGTTCTGAGCCTGAAATTTATTTCTATGCCAACAGGATGGCGGCAACAGGATATCTTTATACCTATCCCCTGGTGGAAGACCAGCCATATAACATAATGATGCAGGATGAGATGATGCATGAAATAGAAAAAAATAAGCCTGCCTATCTTATCTTCTGCAATATTTCTTTTTCATGGTTGTTCCGGCCGGGTTCTCCCACTATGATATTCAATTGGGGTACTAAGTATTCCGGTGATAATTATATGCCGGTAGGCTTTGCTGACTTTTATAGTAATACCGGTTGGACCATTTACTGGAAAGAAGCTATCCAGGAACGGAAACCCGGCGGTCAGCCGGATTCGTATATTGTTATTTTAAAAAGAAAACCGGAGCCGAATTATAAGCTGTGAGCTACTAATATATTCTTAGCTCTTTTATGCTACTTTGCTATATACCTCGCCGATTAACTCTAAGGTTTCCAGTATTTCGCTGTAATTGTCAGTAGTAACCAATTTCATCCGGTAATCCTTGAAGTTTTCCATACCTTTAAAGTAACTTGCATAATGCCTGCGCATTTCAAGTATTCCCAGTTTTTCACCTTTCCATTCTATAGATTTCTGCAGGTGGGTAAGGCAAACATCAATCCTTTCCTGCAAGGTAGGTGGAGGAAGTACTTCTCCTGTTTTTAAATAATGTTTTATTTCTCTAAAAATCCAGGGATACCCGATAGCTGCCCGTCCGAGCATCACCCCGTCTACATTATAGCGCTGTTTCATTTGCAAGGCAATCTTCGGGGAGGTTATATCACCATTTCCAAAAATAGGAATATGGATACGGGGATTATTTTTTACTTCCCCAATTAATGTCCAGTCTGCAGGGCCTTTATATAACTGTTTACGTGTACGCCCATGTATGGTAAGTGCTTTTATACCGATATCCTGTAATCTTTCGGCTACTTCAGTAATATTTCTAGTGTTATCATCCCAGCCGAGGCGGGTTTTAACTGTTACAGGCAGGGAAACAGCTTTCACAATTTCCGAAGTCATTTGTACCATTTTGGGTATGTCCTGCAGCAGGGCAGCTCCTGCTCCCCGGCAGGCAACCTTTTTAACAGGGCAGCCATAATTAATGTCAATAATATCAGGGTTTACTTTTTCGGCGATAATAGCTGCTTCGCGCATGGAGCCGATATCGCTTCCGAAGAGTTGCACTCCTATGGGTCTTTCATTTTCAAATATATCAAGCTTTTTAAGGCTTTTAGCAGCATCCCTTATCAATCCTTCCGAAGAGATGAATTCCGTATAGAGCATATCAACTCCTTGTTGCTTACATACGTGCCTGAACGGAGGATCGCTGACATCTTCCATAGGGGCCAGTAACAAAGGGAAGTCAGGTAATATGAGTGAGCCTATCTGAATCATTATAATAAATACCTATTTTTGTCGCATAGGGGGTGTAAAGATACTCCAAACAAAATTTATAGACTTGACTAACTCGCTTCCGGCTCCTTTTGAAGGGAGCAAACCAATTGCACAATTACTACTATTTATTGGGGTAATGTGTATTTCATTTTTCATTTTAGGGATTGTCCTGCTGCTGCTCCAGCAGTCAGGGATAATTAATTTAACAGCTCTCCAGGATGCGCCCAATTATGAAGATGTGGGTGTGGTAAGAGATTTCAGGATAGAGCAATTGATTTCGGATGTGTTTCTCTTTATTGTTCCGGTTATAGTTATATCCTTTCTTGTTTCCCGGAACAGGTTACACTATTTGCAGGTAAATAAAATGGGGGGTACTCTTTTGCTCTTGCTTGGGGCAGTGACTATAGTTGTGGCTACTCCGTTTATTAGCTATGTGGGCGAATTAAATGCAAAAATACCGCTTCCAAACCAACTGAAGAATCTTGAAGATATGGGTGATGCTATTGAGACAGCACTTATGGCACATCATACCATCACTGATTTGCTTTTAAATTTATTGGTTATGGCCCTGGCTGCTGCTATTTGTGAAGAGTTTTTTTTTCGTGCAGGGCTGCAGAAAATAATAATCGCCATGACTAAAAATGTTCATATTGGAATTTGGATAACAGCCATTGTCTTTAGTGCTATACACCTGCAATTTTCAGGATTCTTTCAGCGAATGCTCCTGGGCGGTTTCCTAGGATATTTATTTGTGTGGTCAGGTTCTATTTGGGTAAATATCCTGGCGCATTTCATATTTAACGCATTTCAAATAATAGTGCCCTACATGCAGGATGCAAAGGCCACTTCTGGACTGGTTGATGGAATATTTTCAGCCACTCCGCCATACGGGTATATAATTATCAGCACGGTGCTGG
This sequence comes from Bacteroidota bacterium, assembly GCA_013289165.1. Taxonomy (GTDB): domain Bacteria; phylum Bacteroidota; class Bacteroidia; order JABEUT01; family JABEUT01; genus JABEUT01. The sequence continues at coordinate 11,437 of JABDAL010000059.1, read as the reverse complement.
TAGTTTTCCTTATGGTTCTTATTTACCGCCAATCAGTCAAAAGCAGGGTAGTGGAAGATAGTAATAACTCAGAGCACTTTTTTCCCGGCAATAAAGTCCTTTAAATAAAAAGGTTCATAATATGCCACATTGGCAAATTGTTTTTGTATGAAGGCCTCTTCCGATAGTTGCACCATGTTTTTTGCAGAGGCATAAATATCATCCAGCCAAATACAGTTTTCATCATGGGGAGGAGACAATGCTTTCATTTTAGGCATACCATCTCCGGCAAATGCAACGGGGCCTTTATCAAGAAATCTGTTAAAGGAGTCCTTATTCAAAATTTTAGCTTCTGCAGGTACTATTTCTTTGCCTGAGTAATCATACATCGCAGTATATACTTCCAATCTACGGGCATCAATCATGGAGCAGTAATATACATCACTCCTCATAACGGATGCTTGGGACGCCGCAGCCATAGCCTTGAGTGTAGGAACAGCTATGAGTGGCTTATCAATGGCATAGCATAATCCCTTTGCTGTAGATGTTCCGATTCGCAAACCTGTATAGGAACCCGGTCCCGAGCCTATTGCAATAGCATCTAGAGCAGCGTAAGGGAGAGATGCCTCTTCCATAGCGTTACGAATAAATAGGACGATCTTTTCAGCATGGATATTGGGCTGCGAAGATTCCTGCAGGGCAATTATCTTGCCGTCCTTTGCCAAAGCAACAGAACATACTGCTGTAGCGGTTTCTATATTTAGTATAGTTGCCATGATATATGGTGCAAAGGTAAACTTCCACCCTGATTGAAAAAAAACCCATTTATATGTTCATTTCATAAATAATTACTAATATTGCCGTGGATTTCCCACTCGTTTTTTCAAAGACTTTTATTATTCCCGACGTAGTACTTATCCCCCGTTTGCCTTTTTTGCAATCAACTTATATTTATTAAATATCCAACATGTACGACATTCTTGAACTTAATAGCAAATCTCTGGTACAGCTGAAAGAGATAGCCAAAGAGATGAAACTTCCGAAAATGGACCACCTTAAAAAGTATGATATTGTTGCTAAGATATTAGATGCACAAGTTTCTACTGCCAGCCCAGCAACAGAGGCAAAAACAAATATTGAAACTGTTTCTGAAACGGAAGCTACCCATATTGTTCCGGTTGAAAAACCCGAAAATATTGAATTTGAAGCCCCACCGGAACCGTTGTCTGACCTGAATACGGAAGACCCTAAAATGTCTTCTTCAGTTAATTTACCTGCTAATGGAGCAGGGCATACCACGGAAGAAGCCCCCCTGGATTTTGGTTTCAACGAGAAAGCTTCTGAGTCTGCCAGACATAGGGAGCCAGCTTACAACTTTGATAATATTGTGCAGGCTGAAGGCGTGCTGGAGATTACCCCTGATGGCTACGGATTTCTGCGCTCTGCCGATTACAATTATCTCAACTCACCCGATGATGTATATGTTTCCCAAAACCAGATAAGGCTATTTGGGTTAAAAACAGGCGATACTATATTAGGATATATCCGCCCGCCGAAAGAGGGCGAGAAGTTTTTCCCATTATCGAAAATTGAATTGATTAATGGTAAGTCTCCCGATTTAGTTCGCGACCGTGTACCATTTGATTTTCTTACCCCGCTTTTTCCTTATGAGAAATTCAATTTATCCAGCCATCCGCAGTCTACCCTTTCCAGCCGTGTGGTAGATATGTTTACGCCTATTGGCAAGGGTCAAAGAGGTTTGATTGTATCTCAGCCTAAAACGGGTAAAACTGTTTTGTTGAAAGAAATTGCCAACGCCATTGCTTATAATCACCCTGAGGCGTATTTATTGATATTGCTTATAGACGAGCGCCCCGAAGAGGTTACTGATATGGCTCGCAGTGTAAAAGCAGAGGTTGTTTCTTCTACATTCGATGAGCCTGCAGAACGCCATGTACGTATTGCCAACATCGTGCTTGAGAAAGCAAAGCGAATGGTAGAGTGTGGTCATGATGTGGTTATTTTGCTTGATTCTATTACCCGCCTGGCGCGAGCGTATAATACGGTGTCTCCTGCATCGGGCAAGGTATTGTCGGGTGGGGTAGAGGCCAATGCACTGCAAAAGCCCAAGCGCTTTTTTGGAGCTGCCCGCAAAATTGAAAATGGAGGCTCACTCACCATACTTGCCACAGCCCTTATTGATACTGGCTCGAAGATGGACGAAGTGATTTTTGAGGAATTTAAGGGAACAGGCAATATGGAGCTGCAGCTTGACCGCCGCCTCTCTAATAAACGTATTTATCCCGCTATTGACATTGTGGCTTCCAGCACACGGCGCGATGACCTGCTGATGGATAAAGACACATTGCAACGCCTGTGGATATTGCGTAACCACCTTACCGATATGACCCCTATTGAGGCTATGGAATTTCTGAAAGAAAGACTTACCAGAACCAAGTCAAATGAGGAGTTCCTCATTTCGATGAACGGCTAAGGAGATTTCTCAGCTCCTTCTTTAGTGCCTCTGATAAAACTTAACGGCTCTTCTGCAGTTTACGTCCAGGAATTTCCGGGCATCCTGCACACCATAATAATAGGCTATATTAAAGTCATCGCAGGCTTGTGCGGTTTGCCCACTTTTTAAATAGGCATAGCCACGTCCATAATAAGATTGTCCGTCATCCGATTTCAGTTTAAGGGCCACGGTAAAGTCTGTAATGGCTTCTTTATACTCGCCCAGCGAATCAAATGCAATCCCTCTCATGTAACGTAAAGAGTAGTCAGTGGAATCAGATTGAATTAGTATTGTAATATCCCACATGGCCAGTTGGGGATGATTTAATTTGGTAAAATCGCTCCCCCTAAAGTAATAGGCATCCATATAACCGGAGTCTATGGCAATAACATTATTATAATCGTTCACTGCATTTTTCGCGTCATTAATATTGTCGTACGCCTGCCCCCGGCTAAACCAGGCATCAGCATCGTTTGGTGCTAATGCAATTGCCCGGGAGAAATCATTAATAGCTTCCTGGTATTTACCCAATACCATTTTAAGATGGCCCCTGTTATAAAAGGGGTCGGGATAGGTAGTATCGGCTTTGCCGGATAAAGTAAAGTCGAGCATGGCACTCCTGCTGTCACCAACCAGGTATTCGGAGTTTCCGCGGTTGTTATATGCTACTGCATAACTCGAGTCGAGCTTTATTGCTTTGGTATATTCTTTTATGGAATGATAATAGTCTTCCGTTTCAGACCACAACACACCTAATTGAAAATGTGCAGTTGCATCCTTAGGAGAGAGCTTGCTCACTTTCTTAAAGTCTTTCCTGGCACCTTTAAAATCTTTTATTTTCTCTTTCGAGAGCCCCTGATAAATGTATGCTTCGGTGTCATGCTTATTAGCTTTTATCAATAAATCGCAAACTTTTATTGCTCTAATGTACTCACCGCTTTTATATAAAGCAATGGCGTTGGAGTTATCCTGTGCAGAGGCCCTTATGCCACATAGGAAAAATATAGCTGATAAAAATAGAATGGAGGATGAGACAAAACCTCTCATCATTTAGCTGAATTTGTTCTTATACTTTTTTGCCTGTTTTATATGGGCAAGGTGGTGTTCACAATGCCATGCATATAATAGTATCAAGTGGTTTAGTGATACGTTCCTTTTAGAGTCCGGGTGATAGTATGTTTTTTCCAGTTCCTCCGAATTTAGTCCCGATAGTAGCATAGCCCAGCGTTTATGCAAACCTTCCAGCAGCAATATTGACCATCCTACAGGGGCCTCGCCCGAGTCATCGGTATTTGCCCATGCGCTTTCATCATACGGTTTTATAATCGGGTTATCTTCGGTAAGAGCCAGCTTGGTACGTGAATAAGCATTAATATGGCTGTCGGCACAATGATGTACTATTTGTGTCACTGTCCATCCCCCCAGGCGGTGCCTGTAATCTAACATGGCATTACTTAATTTCTCTACTTCCTTTTTAAGCTTGTCCGGAAAAGCCTCAATTGTTTTGATGCCTTTTTCTATTTCCTTTTCAGAAATTTTTTTTGGTGTTTTAAACTCTCCTATGGGGTATTTCAGTGCTTTTAAGTTGGCTTTCTTCATAAGATAAGAATAAAAGTGCAATATTAAAGTTTATTTCTCACATAGGCTCTCATATTCCCCTCAATTGTATGAGAAACTTTTAGACCTTTGTTGCATCACTGGCAGTCGATTCCTTATGAAGAAAATCCTATCTCTTATTTCCTTTTTATGTTGTTTTTGCACCTTGCTCCATTGCCAACAGGTAGTGTATTCTACCCAAAATAAAAAGGCAATTAAATTTTACGAGGACGCGACCAAATACTACGACGTTAATAATAATGAAAGTGCTATTGCACTGTTGCAAAAAGCCATTCGGGAGGACAGCAATTTTGTGGAGGCACAGGGGATGTTGGGGTATATATACGACGACATGGATAAGAATGAGGAAGCCATTGAGCAGTTCAGCAAGGTACTTAGGATTAATCCCCGGTTTTTTACCAATATTTATTTTGACATTGCAAGGCTTGAATTGCAGCAAGGACAGTATACCTCGGCAGAGCAGCACATCCAACAATTTATGAATATCGGTAATGGTAGCCGTGAGTTGCGTGCTGTGTCATCTAATATACTTGCCAGTTGCGAGTTTGCAACAGAAGCAATAAAGCACCCCGTTCCTTTTAACCCGGTGAACATGGGCCCGGCAATAAATACTGCCATGTCGGAATATTTTCCAACCCTTACCGTAGATGGCTCCATGCTCATTTTTACCCGACGGCTTGAACGGCAAACGGAAATGCCGGGCGAAGAGGATTATAATGAAGATTTATATATGAGCTTTAAAGAAAACGGGGAATGGACAAAAGCCTTAAATATGGGGCCGCAACTAAATTCTGAATATATGGAAGGAGCCTCCACTATTTCGGCAGATGGTGAGGTCTTGATATTTGTCTCTGACCGCCCGGGAGGATATGGCAGTGAAGACCTTTATTATACCTTGCGGGTAGGCAATGGATGGTCATATCCGCGAAACCTGGGGCCGCCCATCAATACTAAAAACTGGGAAACCCAGCCCTGTCTTTCTTCTGATGGCAAGACACTTTATTTTATTCGTGGGATTATCAGTGCCCATATCGTAAAGAACCAGGATATTTATGTGAGCACCCTGAGTGATTCCAATTACTGGAACGTACCTGCGAGGTTAAGTGATACCATTAATACTCCCGGAAAGGAAGAATGTCCTTTTATTGCACCTGATAACCAAACTCTCTATTTCTGTTCCGACGGGCATCCTGGATTTGGGGGTACGGATATCTTTATGTCGCGCAAGCTACCCAATGGCAGATGGGGGCTACCCGTCAATTTGGGCTACCCGATTAATACCTCGAAAGATGAAACGGGTATTGTAATTGACCCGAATGGAAGGCTGGCCTATTTCTCCTCGAACCGTCACGGAGGCTATGGGGAACTCGATATATATTCCTTCTCCCTGCCTGATTCTATGCGCCCGCAGCAGGTTACTTATTTGAAAGGAAAAGTGTTCGATGCTAATACCAAAGACCCTTTGATTGCTTATTTTACCTTGATAGACCTTACGACCGGCAAGGTAGTTTCACAATCTACATCGGGGCCGGATGATGGCACCTTTTTGGTCTGCCTGCCTGTGGATAAAAACTATGCTCTTAATGTAAGCCGGAAAGGTTACCTTTTCTATTCCGAGAACTTTTCATTGAAGGATGTGAAAGCCAGCTATGAGCATCCCTATTTGAAAGATGTTCCTTTGCAGTCTATTGATACAGGTGCCTCAATTGTATTGAAAAATATCTTTTTTGAGACCAATAAGTATAACTTAAAATCCGAATCGGAGGTGGAGTTGAACAAGCTGGTTGTCTTCCTGAAAAATAACCCTACCGTTAAAATAGAAATCAGCGGGCATACGGACAACCAGGGTACCCCGCAAAGCAATATTACCCTTTCGGAGAACAGGGCTAAATCGGTTTACGATTACCTTGCAGCCCATGCTATTGATGCCGGACGGCTGACCTATAAAGGTTATGGGCAGACACGCCCCATTGCTACCAACGAGACTCCCGAGGGCCGGGCCCAAAACAGGAGGACGGAAATTAAAATAACGGGGAAATAGTTTCGGATTAACGTTCATTAGGCGGTATCTTATAACCATATTCTTTTCTTTCCCTGCCATGCAAAGAAAAGAATCAAAAGAAAGCTCACCGCCTTCTATAAATTATCTGAAAATGAATTTCACTGCGCTAAACAAACCGAACTCGTCCCGCATTTTTGCGGGACTCAAACAGCGTTTTGTTCTTAACGCTACGCTCATCCATTTTCTGTGCGATAATTTATAGAAGGCGGAGTAAAAATTGGTCAAATTTTATTCATTTTCATTTTTCTTTATGTCACGGTTTTTCACGAAACGGGCAATGTGACGTAATGATAGTAGACTCACAAAACCAGGTGCTTATGGTGATTTTGTACCATGACGTATTTTTTTGACCACCGTGACATATCTTTTTGTAATACAAGTGTATACTAAATGCTATATGACCAGTCTATTTATTCGTTTTGGAAAACAATACTTGATCAACCCGAAGAGTTTTGTTATTGGATCAAGAATGTAAATATTGATATAAAGCAATGGCACTATTTCAAGGAATTGCAATCGAATTCGAAATATATTGAGGAGTTTGAGCTTGCCAAATCCACATTCTTTCTTAACCGTACTAATATTTCTGGTGTAATCAAGGGGGGGGTATTGGAGGTAGAAAACAAAAAGGAAAATATAAAATAAATGCCCGGTTTAATAAAGCAGACTTGATAGAACGAATTATGAGAATTGCAAGCCTTAGAAACCGAATCATTGTTTCAAATTTTGATGGAATCAACTTTTTAAAGAAGCTAGATAAAAGGCAGGAAAATGTGTTTATATATTTGGATCCTCCCTATTATCATAAAGCAGCGGATTTGTATATGAACTTTTATAAAGAAAAGGATCATGAAAGACTATCAGAGTATGTTGTTAGATTAAAGAAAAAATGGATAGTCTCATATGACAATCAAGATTTTATTCTAAATCTATATTCTGAACAAACAAAAGTCGCGTATAAACTTGCACAATGTGCCTCAAATAGAATCGGTGACTAGATACTAATTTTTTCGGATAAACTTAATTTTCTGAACTCATTAGACGCGTTAAAAGAGCCTGTTCTAATTTCTTCTAGTAAATCTCTTTAATAGTAAATATTCTTCCTAATTCAACTTCATACTTATCCCGCTCATGGTTTGTACCTGGCGGATGAGGTCGTTGCTAAGGTTGAGGCGTATTTTTTTAGAGACGAGGTCAACGCTCATGTTGTCTTCGGGGTCCACGAGCATAACTTTGAGGCTACAAGCTCCCGGTGAGGCAGTGGTTATGTTGCAGATGTATTTTGCCAGGTCGGCTGAAACGTCTTTCAGGGGGATTTGTAAAGTCAGGCTGCGGGTGAGTTTCTCACGTATGGAGCTAAGCAAATATATTTGGGTTGGCTTCAGTTCCAGCATTTCGGAATTAAAGCGGGTATTCACTTTTGCTTTTACGAACAGGAACATTCCATTTTCCAGGTAATGTTTCCATTTCACGTAGTCGTCCTGCCAAAGCATAAGGGAAATTTTTCCGTGGTAATCTTCCAGCGTAAAGCTGCCAAAAGGCTTTCCGCCTTGTGTAAGCCGGTGAGCCGATTCAGACACCATCCCGGCAATGGATATTTCTTTTCCCTTATAGGGAGTAAGGTCATCGAGGTTATTTAATGTAGTAGTGCAGAAGTTTTCAATATCAAATTTAAAATCATCGAGCGGGTGCCCGGATATATAAAAACCTGCCACATCTTTTTCTTTGTTTATTTGTTCAATGCGGCTCCAGGGAGCAGTAGTACTCGGTTTTGGTTTGGACACCGAAGAATCCATAGCTTCCCCAAAAAGCGAATTTTGTCCCTGTGTAGAGGCGTCCTGCATGGCGTTTCCAAAGCGTATAAGGGCTTCGAGAAAAGAAATTTTACCATTCTCCTGGTGAAAATACTGGGCACGGTGGGCACTTCCCAGTGCATCAAAAGCTCCTGCCATGATAAGGCTTTCAAAGGTTTTTTTGTTGGCGCTCCTCAGGTTGACGCGGCTCATGAGGTCATACACATCTTTAAATATGCCGTTCTTTTCCCGTTCTTCCACAATAGAGGCTACGGCAGCTTCGCCAACGCCTTTCACGGCTCCCAGTCCAAAGCTTATTTCTCCTTTGGGGGTAACGGAAAATATATGTTCACTTTTATTAATGTCGGGGCCGAGAACGGTAAGTCCCATTTTGCGGCATTCGTCAATAAAGAAGGTAAGTTTTTCAATATCGCCCATACTGTTGGTGAGCACCGATGCCATATATTCCGGCAGGTAATTAGCTTTCAGGTAGCCCGTTTGGTATGCCAGTATGGAATATGCCGCTGCATGTGCCCGGTTAAAGCCATACCCGCCAAATTTGGCCATTTTATCAAACAGGTCAACCGCAATTTTTTCCGGCACTCCTTTCGCCACGGCTCCATGAACGAATTTATCTTTTTGCTGTCCCAGCAGGGTCATATCTTTTTTACCCATTGCCTTGCGGAGCATATCGGCTTGCCCGCGCGAAAAGTCAGCCATCACCTGCGAAATGAGCATCACCTGTTCCTGGTAAACGATTACTCCATAAGTAGGCTTGAGAATATCCTCCGCCAGTGGATGAAAATAATAAGGCTTTTCTTTCCCATTTTTTCGTTGGATGTACGCAGGGATATCATCCATGGGACCCGGGCGGTAAAGGGCATTCATGGCGATGAGGTCTTCGATATTGGTAGGCTTAAGCTCTTTCAGGTATGCCTGCATCCCCTGCGATTCAAACTGGAATATGCCAATCATTTCACCCCGCTGGAACAGCTCGTATGTTTTTTTATCGTCCATGGGAATAGTGTCGAGAACGATATCAATACCCCTCGTTTTTTTGATGAGTCCTATGGCATCTCTCAGGATGGTAAGGGTTTTAAGCCCTAGGAAGTCCATTTTCAGCATGCCTACTTTTTCCACGTACTGGCCCTCATACTGCGTAATATACAGGTCCGAATCTTTATTGGTGAGGACAGGGAGATATTCTTTTATATCGTCGGGAGCAATAATAATTCCTGCTGCATGGATACCCGTTTGGCGGGCAGTTCCGTCGAGTACCGTAGCAAGACGAAGGGTTTTTGCAAGGTCGCTATCCTTTTCATTCAGGATTTCAGTCAGCTCTTTCGATTTGTCAATAGCTTCTTCCAGCGACTTCGCCCCGAATGAAATATATTTGGTAAGCCGGTTAGCCTCCTGTAGCGGGACTTTCAGCGTACGTGCCACATCTTTCACCGCACTCTTGGCTGCCATAGTCCCGATAGTTACAATTTGCGCAACCCGTTCCCTTCCATATTTATCAACTACATATTGAATTACACGCTCCCTGCCTTTATCATCAAAGTCAATATCTATATCGGGCATGGAGACACGCTCCGAGGTAAGGAAGCGTTCAAAGAGCAGGTTGTAAGCAATGGGGTCCACATTGGTGATTCCCGTGCAGTATGCCACAATAGAGCTGGCAGCCGAGCCACGGCCGGGGCCCACCCACACATCGAGCCTGCGGGCAGCCTCGATAAAATCCTGTACAATGAGGAAATAACCCGCATAGCCGGTTATTTTTATTTCGTTTAGCTCAAACTCTATGCGGTTGCGGACTATTTCTGTAATTTCTTTATATTTTCTTTTTGCACCTTCGTAGGTCAGGTGGCGCAGGTAATCGTCGGCTGTGGTGAATCCATCGGGCAGAGTATATACGGGCAACAATATATTCCGCTTGAGGCTTATTTTTTCAATCTTCGATACTACTTCGCCGGTGTTGTCAATGGCTTCGGGAATATCTTCAAACAACTTGCTCATCTCTTCATTTGTCTTGAAGAAAAACTGGTCGTTATCGAAGCGCATGCGCTTGGGGTCGTTAAAATCTTTGCCTGTTTGTATGCAGAGGAGTATGTCCTGTGCCTCGGCATCCTGCAAGTCTACGTAATGCACATCGTTGGTGGCAATGATTTTTACATTGTATTTTTTACTCCATTTTTTCAGGATTTCATTGCATAAATTCTGGTCGTTTATGCCATGGCGCTGAAGTTCGATATAATAATCTTCGCCAAACATTTCGTACCATTCGAGAAATACTTTTTCTCCCGCTTCTTCTCCTTTGTCGATAATGGTGTGGTTTACCTCACTCGCCAGGCAGGAAGTGGTGGCAATAAGCCCCTCCTTATATTGCCTGATAAGTTCCTTATCAACACGGGGGCGGTAATAATACCCTTCAATAAATCCGAATGAGCAAAGCTTGGACATATTTTTATATCCCAGCGGATTTTTGGCAAGTATAAGCTGGTGGTAATAATTGCGGTCGTCGTCACCACCTCCTTTTGACTTTTCGAAGCGGCTCCGGGGGGCTATATAAAACTCGCAGCCAATAATAGGGAGTATATCCATTTTCTCGGCTTCGGCACAGAATTCGGGCACACCCAGCATATTGCCATGGTCGGTAATGGCAATAGCTTTCATCCCGTTTTCCTTGGCTTTTTTCATCAGCCCCGGAACCTGGGATGCCCCGTCGAGCAGGGAGTATTTGGTATGTACGTGTAAGTGTGTAAATTCTGGCATGAGTACTAGTATGAATTATGAGCCTGTCTATTGCCAGGTAGATTATGAATAATGAATTGCTTTCTCCGTCAAACGGTGCAAAGTTAGTTTAACAAACCTTTTTTCGGAAGCGTGTTGAAAAGTATTCAAAAGTGGGGCGGATTTTTTGTTTTCCCTTTTCAAAGTTCAAAAGAATTATACATTTGTTGCATTATTAACTCATCACACTTATGAATCGTTTACAAAAGCTATTTACCGGAACTATTTTATCCATTATTATGTTGGCGTTTAGTTTGCCAAACGTATCAGCCCAAAATACGAATAACCCTATCCCTATGGATGATTCTGTAAGAGTGGGCAAATTACCCAATGGGATGATGTATTATATCCGCCGGAACGTAAAGCCTGAGCACCGTGCTGAATTACGCCTTGCCGTGAATGCCGGTTCTATGGAAGAAAATGATGACCAGCAGGGACTGGCACACTTTAATGAACACGTATCATTTGACGGAACGGGTGAGTTTAAGAAGAATGACATTATCAACTTTTTGGAGTCTTCGGGTGTGAAGTTTGGTGCTGACTTGAATGCATATACCAGTTTCGACGAAACAGTGTATAAGATACAAATACCAACTGATTCTGAAATGGTGTTTAACAAGGCTATTCAAATTATGTATGACTGGACGCATGAAAACCTGTTTGATTCTGCCGAAATTGAAA
>JABDAL010000058.1 GCA_013289165.1 Bacteroidota bacterium | reverse complement strand
TAAAAAATAAAAGGTAAATCAATAATTGTCCCGATAACCCGAAATCGGGAAAAGAATGAACAGATGTATTACCCAATATTCCGCTGCGGGTAAGAAAAGTAGAGTAGAGAACTAATATAAATGTAATGATGGGGAAAATAAAAGTGGATAAAGCCCCTTGTTTTCGTGCTTTATAAATAATCAGTATGTGCCCTGTGCCTACAAAAGTGAGCCAGGGTATAAGGGAGGCATTTTCCACAGGGTCCCATGCCCAGAAACCTCCAAAACTCAAAGACTCGTAAGCCCATGCACCACCCATAAGTATTCCTGTACCGAGTATCATGATTCCGAAAAATGCCCATGGTAGAGCCTCTAATTGCCAGTCTCCGTATTTCTTTTTCCATAATCCTGCAATAGCGTAAACAAAAGGCACTATGGTAGATGCAAAGCCCAGGAAGAGGGTAGGGGGGTGTATGGTCATCCAGTAATTTTGAAGAAGTGGATTAAGTCCGCGTCCGTCAAGTTTGGAAGCATAGTCAGGCATTTGGAAGAGAGGGATATTGGCAAACTCCGGTGTTTCCCGTAGCAGGATAAATGGATTGCTTCCAATCTTTACTCCAAAAATATAAAAGCCAAGCAGCATGGAAGCAAGAAATGCCTGTACCAACGACAACGTGCTCATTACAGGAGGTTCCCACTGCTTTGAACTTCTGATTAAAATATTACCTAGTACTACCTGCCAGAATGTCCATAGTAAAAAACTGCCCTCCTGGCCTTCCCAAAAACAAGCAAGGGTATAGCGCTTAGGCATAGCATTATTGGAATGTTCCCACACATAATAATATTCATAGTAATGGTGAAATATCATATAGAACAGGGTACTCATTATACCCAGCACGGCTATTGAATGCAGGTAAAAAGAAATTCGCCCTAATTTTCTCCATGGGCCATTCTCCAACTCATCATTTTGTGCCGAGCGGAAGTAGGCAAAAGCAGCCATTAAAGCCGCCGTAAAGGACAGGAATACAAAAGCATTGCCGAGTTGTCCACAAAATATGTGTTCGCCTATAAATGGGGTATTGTTCAAAAGTAAAGGAGATAAGTTGCTATAAAGGGCGCAAAGTTAATCACAAAGAATTAATAGGGCTTGGGATATATCTATGCTTGTGAGATTGCCGCGAGGTTCGCAATTTTATAAAGCAGCCTGGCACCTACGTTAGCATCCCACTCATCTTTGCCGGGCGCCACTTCGTTAATATCAAATGAAATAATTTTCCTGCCCGAGTGCACTACCTGTTCAATCAAGTAGATAGCTTCATAAAATTCCAATCCCCCGGGCACAGGAGTGCCTGTATTGGGGCATAGCTTTGGGTCAAGGCCATCAATATCAAAACTGATATAGACGTTTTGAGGAAGCTGGTTTATAATAGTTGCAACTATCTCGTGCCAGGCGGCACCACTATATTTCTTTTCTTTCATGGCCTTATCAGAAAATAGCTTGATCCTTCCTTTGGAATTATCAATTACTTTTTTTTCTCCTTCCGAAAAGTCGCGAATACCAACCTGTACCAGCTTTTCCAGTTGTTTAATTTTTAATGCATTAAACATGATAGATGCGTGCGAGTAAGTGAAGCCCTCGTATGCATTGCGTAAGTCACAGTGGGCATCAATATGTAAAATACCAAATGAATCATATTGCGCAGCAACTGCTTGCATCAAGCCAAGCGGGGTGCTGTGGTCTCCGCCGATTAACGCAACAATTTTATTTTTTTTCAAAAAATAAGTAGCTCTTTCCTTAATCCATTTTCTCAACTCATCACATTTTTCATTCACTTCATCCCGTATTCTAATCATGGGTTTGCTATCTTCTTTTCCTGTAACATAGGATTCAAGATAGGTTTCTACTTTCTTTCTTAAAATGGTATTTGTTTTTTCAAAACTTGTAGGGAATTTGTCCATTGCAATACCAATCTCCCAGGCATTGGCAATGGTTTCATCAAATAAATCTACCTGGCACGAAGCATTTAAAATAGCCCCCGGCCCTTTTGATGCGCCTGATTTATATGATACTGTTACATCCCAGGGAATAGGCAATACAACTATTCTTGCGTTGTCAACCGTATATGGAAGCCCAAATAGGGAGCCGGGTGCAGCCGGGGCATCAGGATCGAATGCGGGAGATTTTTTATTACTCATGGATATTGAATTAAAAGCCCAAAAATAAAAAAGTCCCTCCGAAGAAGGACTTTTTATTCTTTTAAAAAAGTGAATTACTTCACTTTGCTTGCAAGCTCAGCGCCAGCTTTGAATTTCACTACTTTCTTGGCAGCAATCTTAATAGCTTTTCCGGTTTGCGGATTTCTTCCGTTACGGGCAGCTCTTTTAGCTACTGAGAAAGAACCAAAACCTACTAAAGCGATTCTATCGCCTTTTTTGAGGGCCTTGGTTGCTGAACTGATGAACCCATCTACTGCTCTTGCAGCATCAGCTTTGGTGATTTTCGCCTCACCAGAAATGGCATCGATTAATTCTGCTTTGTTCATTTGTATAAATTTAATTGGTTAATACGTATGCGAAGATATCATATAATCTCAATATACACGCACATTTCCAAACAAAAAAAGCCCAAAATTGTTGATAAATGGGGTGTTTTGTTAATAACTTACCTCAAAATGGCTATTGTTTAAGGGGTTTTGGACGCAAATTTCGTCAATTAATTATGTTCCATCCTTCCTCTCGTAACCTGAATCCTCTTAGGAAATCTGCTGCCGGCATGGCTTTTTTGCCCTCTAATTGTAATTCTATAATTTCAAGGGCGGCATCTATGCATCCTATATATATATGGGTATTATCTTCTACGCGCAGCTCTCCAGATGCCAATTGAATGCCCGATTTAATATGTGAGCCTAGTATTTTTACTGTTAATTGTTTCCCCCCCTTGTTTCTTATTTCAGTCCATGCAGTGGGGTAGGGGCTTAATCCCCTTATTAAGTTATGCACTTGAAGGGCCTTATTATTCCAATTAATCCGGCAATCTTCCCTGAAAATTTTAGGTGCGAGTTTTAATGAACCAGGTGATATACTTTCCTGCGCTTTACTTCGGATTGTTCCATCTGTAATTGCATTTACTGTTTTTACCAATAAGCCCGCTCCAATCATCATGAGTTTATCATGGATACTTCCCGCATCATCACTTTCACTAATTGGAACCCTCTCTTGCAATAAAATGTCCCCATTGTCAATAACCTGGTTGATGAAGAAGGTGGTTGCCCCTGTTTCCTTTTCTCCATTAATTACAGCCCAGTTTATCGGTGCCGCCCCCCTGTATTGAGGCAATAAAGAGGCATGTAAATTGATGGTCCCCAGCTTAGGCATTTTCCATATTACTTCAGGCAGCATCCGGAATGCGACCACTACAAACAAATCGGCATTCAATTCTTTTAGCGCTGTGATGAAACTTTCATCCCTTAATTTTTCAGGCTGCAAAACCGGGATATTATTTCGTATGGCATACTCTTTCACTGCTGATTGTTTAAGCTTTAATCCCCTGCTGGCAGGACGGTCGGGTGCTGTAATGGCAGCAATTACTTTATGCCTGCTTTTTACTAATGCCTCAAAGCTCGCCACAGCAAACTCCGGCGTGCCCATAAACACTATGGAAATACTCTTACTCATTTATGGGTATTTCGGATTATCCCCTCCAATTGGGCATTTTCTTTTTCCCAGCTATATGTTTCCAAAACAAAATCATGTCCATTCACGCCGATTGTTTGTGCTTTTTTTTCATCAGCAAGGAGGTCAATAATATGTTTGCAATAATCTTCGGGTGTATCAGCAATTAATATACTCTCCCCGTTTTTTGCACGCAGGGCATTATTGGCAAGCGTAGAAGTGATACATGGAATTTTTAAAGCCATTGCCTCTAGTAACTTATTCTGCAACCCAATACTTAGAAACATAGGTGCTACAAGTATTTTTGATTTTCCAAAATTATCACGGATGTCTTCCACCCATCCGCTTACAGTAACGTGAGATGATGCAAGTGCCCGTATACGGGCTGAGGGATTAGCCCCGGAAATCAAAACTTTTATATCCGCTTTTTTCTTTAAAACCAATGGTAGTATAATGTTTACAAGATATTCGGCACTTTCAATATTGGGAGGGTAATTCATATTCCCATTAAAAATAATATCGTATTCTTTTTTATGCTGGACAGGCTGGAAAAAAATGGGAGCAACTCCATTTGAAATAACTCCAATTATATCTTTATCGGGATGAGGAATTAAATACCTGTCTTGATCTGAAATAATAATTTTACTATCAAAGTAGTCAAATATTTTTTCCTCATACTTGCGTAGCCTTTTCCATTCCAATCTATAAATAAGTTTTGCATAAAAAGGTATGGTAGGTAGCCGCCTTTCTATGCCTTTTGAAAATACATCCATATAATCCAGTATCTTCGGAATACTACTATTCTTAGCATATTCCGATGTCCTTATTAATTGGCAAAAAATACGGTCAGGTTTATGTTCTGAAATAAGAACATCAATTTTCTTTTGGATACTTCGGGAGTAAAAATATCCAACCTGCCAGGGAATACCAGTAAATGTAGCCCTGATTAAATTAAAAAATATTCCTATCTTAGATAAATTAAAAATCTGTACTGTTTTACAAAATTTTTCAAGTTCCGATATATTTCTCCGGCTTATCTTTTTATCACTTAAAGCAGCTAAAATAATTTCATTGTTTTGCGATAGCCCTTTTAACTGGTAGTAAGCCCTTAATTTATCACCTTTTTCAAGAGGATACGGAAAACGCGAAACTATATACAGAATTTTCAATGCTTTAATTTTTTGAAATTACTTCTTTATAAAACTCTATTAAATCCGATGTTATCTTTTTTATATCATTATTAGTCTCTGCAAATTTTCTTGCATTTTTTCCAAGTTTATTTTTCAAATTTTCATCTTTAAGGCATGCCAGTATAGCCTCTCCAAATTTTTCCGGAATATCGGCTACCAGTGCATCCTGTCCATATGTACATTCTATTCCCTCTATTCCTACACTTGTAGTTACTATTGGCCTTCCCATTGCCATACCTTCAATAATTTTCACTCTCACACCACTCCCGGCAAACAAAGGTACAAGCATGATGTCATAGTTGTCCATAAAAATTTTAGCGCTTTCTACTTCACCATGAAATACCACCCCAGGATAATTACTGTTCCGGAGGCTTTCCGGCATATTACGCCCTGCAACATGAAATTCCACAGCAGGAAATACTGTATGAATAGTATTCCATACATTTTTAAAAAACCAGTCCAATCCTTGCAAATTAGGTAACCAGTCCAGTGCTCCAATATAAAATAATCTATTGGAATTATTTTCTTTGGGAGCGTATGCACTAATATCAATTCCGAACGGAATATAAGCTATAGGAACCTTGCATCCCGACTCTATTAGAAGTGCTTTGTCATTTTTAGTAATGGTAGCAACCCCATCGCAGGTATTCAATGTACCTTCTTCGTAAGCTTTTAACTGTTTTGTCAACTTGCGCAAATACCACTTCTTCAAAATATTACGCTCTTCTTTCGCCAGCCACTCCCATATTTTCCATTCCACATTATGTTCCCGCAGTATGATAGCCGCATTTGAATGTTTTCTGATAATAGGAATATAAGGGCCAAGATATAATCCTTCTAATTGAATAATATCAAACTTTTCTTTTTGAAGTATGTCCGTAAGTTTTCTGTCAAACTCTTTTGATTCGAAACGTGAGATATTGTAAGATTTATTACTTATGAGAGCAGCCAGGGCTTTAAAAGCATTAATAGTGGTATTAATCTCTACAGTTTCTAATTGAATACTTTCCCGGAACTCTTTAGGAATAGAATTTATATCTACAAAATGCTTTTTGGTATTCAGGGCCAGCAGTTTCACTTGGCAGCCTGCCTCTATCAAACCGCGTGAAAGAGCACTAATGGCAATAACGCCCCCGTCTTTTTCAGGATATGGAACTTTATTGCTAAGTTGTAATACCTTCATCTGCTGCAAAAGAAATCAAAATTAAAAATTATGCGCAGAAGACTTATAACTCTACAACTACGCTCACCTCATCTACGTCCCCGCCGATGGGTGGATTCTTTTTGATTACCTCTACCGAAAGCTTGTGAATAGAGGGAAAGGAGGTTTTTAGGTTTTCCGCAATACGCCTGGCAACTGGTTCAATAAGCTTAGAGCGGATATGCATTTCCTTTTTTACAATTTCAAAAACATCTACATAGTCCACCGTATCTTCCAAATTATCGCTTTCGGCAGCTTTCGAGAAGTTACCATGTAAAGCGATATTCACCACATAATCTCCTCCTACTATGGCTTCTTCGGGGAGGCAGCCATGGTAGGCATAAATGCAGATCCCTCGTATATTAATTGTGTACAAAGCGTTGATTTTGCAACAAAGCTAATTATCAAATCGAAGAACTAACGAACTATTTTAAAATTAAAGTTAGGGCTCTGGTATTTCATCATTAACCTAACCCATATAGGCAACAACATTTCTGTACCCCTGGCAGCAGTAATATCACCTAAGTCTATGATGGAAGTCCATCCGAAAGATGTTAAAATATCTGTGACCATTGCTTTGGCTGGTACATCATTGCCACAAATAAACAGGTCATGCGAACCGGGAACCAATGTTTGGTTCACCATCAATCCGCAACTCATAGTATTTAATGCTTTTACCACTTTTGCATCGGGAATTGTTTTTTGAATTTCTTCACCCAACGAATTAGTATTGCTTAATGAAGCATATAAGGAAGGTGGCATTCCCTTTGAGAAATCCAATGGATTAGAAACGTCTACCAAAACTTTTCCGTTCAATCCTTTTTCTCCTGCAGCTTTAACAGCTTCCAGGGCTCCTTCTCCCTTGGTGCAATTAAAAACTACGTTCCCAAATGCGGTAGCCTCGGCAAATGTGCCTTGTGAGGCATTCGTTCCATTTTCACTTACCCATTTGGCTGCTTTTTCATTGTTGGCTGTCCGGGAGCCCATTTTAACCTCATGTCCGAGCTCTGCAAGCTTGGTTCCTAAGGTAGCCCCCACCATCCCGGTTCCTAATATTCCAATTTTCATATATTTTGTAATTGATTAAGACAAAGATAATTTTTTTGCTGCTTAAGCTTTCAAATCTCCTTATATTTAACATCTGCTTAATACCATACTTATGAGTACAAGAAGAGACTTTATTAAGAAATCCGCATTCGCTTCTGCTTTCTTATTCGGTGGCTTGCCACGGCTTGGTAAATCAAAGAGTTTAATGGGCACCGGCGATACAAATAAGCCCATTGTACTATCTACATGGAGTCATGGCATACCTGCCAATGATGCAGCCTGGAAAATACTATCCGGTGGAGGAAGGGCCTTAGATGCAGTGGAGCAGGGCGTGATGGTAGTGGAGGCCGACCCAAAAAATACCAGTGTAGGGTTGGGTGGTTTTCCTGACAGGGATGGGCATGTAACCCTTGACGCATCTATTATGGATGAAAAGGGGAACTGTGGTTCGGTTGCTTTTTTGGAACATATTCTGCACCCGGTTTCAGTGGCTAGGGCAGTGATGGAAAAAACACCCCATGTAATGCTGGTAGGTGAGGGGGCTTTTCAATTTGCGTTGGAAAATGGATTCCAAAAATCAAACCAGGAAATGACACCCGAAGTAAAAGCAGTCTGGGAAAAATGGAAAACAGATAATAAATATACCTCGAAACCTATTGATAAAAATAACCACGATACAATTGGAATGGTTGCGATGGATAGTAATGGAAACTTGTCGGGTTCATGTACTACCAGCGGGCTTGGCTGGAAAATTCATGGCAGGGTAGGAGATTCACCCATCATTGGCGATGGTATGTTTGTAGATAATGAAGTGGGTGCCGCCTGTGCTACGGGGAAAGGGGAAGCAGTAATGAAAATATGCGGCTCCATGCTTATTGTAGAGCTGATGCGAAATGGCAGAACACCGCAACAAGCCTGTGAAGAGGCTATTCATAGAATTGCAAAAAAACAAAGTGATTATAAAACCTTCCAGGTAGGCTTTTTAGCCCTAAATAAAAATGGGGAAACAGGCGCTTACTCCCTTCTAAAAGGATTTCAATATGCGTTGGCTGTTAACGAGCAAAATAAACTTTACGACTCTGACTATTTAGTGAAGGATTAATCCATCCTGTGTCGTGGGGTATACACCATAAAGTAAATAATAGGAAGAATGAGCAACACCAATACTGTTGCAGAAACTAATCCGCCAATCATTACAATGGCAAGCGGTTTTTGAGCCTCGGAGCCAATGCCTGTACTAATGGCAGCAGGAAACAGGCCAACCATATCAATCAATGCAGTCATTACAACCGGGCGCACCCTCTCTTTTACTCCATTATAAATAGAATCAACTAAGCCCTGCTTGTGTTGCAGGTTTCGTTTAAACTGCACAAGTAATATTACCCCATTTTGTATGCATACTCCAAATAAGGCTATAAAGCCAATCCCCGCTGAAATGCTGAAATTGGTATTGGTAATTAACAGGGCAAATATTCCTCCAATTAAAGCAAAAGGAACATTAAGAAGGATAATAGTGGAATCACGGAAATTACCAAAACTCATAAACAGGATAAGAAATATTAAAAGGAGGCTTATGGGCACCACTTGTTTGAGCCTGTTTACTGCCCTCACCTGGCTTTGAAATTCTCCAATCCAGTCAATTTTATAGCCTTTGGGTACTTTTACGCCTGCTGTTCTTCGGCGGGCCTCAGCAACGGCACTTCCCATATCACGGTCTCTTACTGAAAATTTTACTGCAATAACGCGTTGGTTGTTTGCCCTGTAAATCGACGAAATACCTGTTTTTTCAGCAATAGTGGATATTTGTTTTAATGGCACTTGCCCCCCGTTAAGCGTAGGAACCATTAAATCCCCCAATTCCTCAATTGTTTGTCTATATTGGGGCATATAGCGGACACGTAAATCAAACAAGCGCTCCCCCTCAAATACTTGGGTGGCTGCCTGCCCGCCTATTGCCATCTGCACTATGGTGTTGGCATTAGTGGTGTTCACTCCATAAAATGCCATTTTATTTTGTTCAAGATCTATATCAAGTTCCGGTTGCCCCAGGTTTTTTAATACTCCTAAATCTTCAATTCCTTTGATTTTTTTTAATGTATCATATATCTCCGATGCCGTTTCATTTAAAACTGCAAAATCTTCTCCCGTTATTTGGCAGCCTAATGCCGCATTCATACCAGAAACTGCCTGTTCCACATTATCGCGGATGGGTTGTGAAAAGTTAAATACCACGCCCTCATGCTTCTTAAGCAGCAAGGCATTCATTTCATCAATTAAGGAGTCCTTGCTGATATTTCTTTTCCATTCTTCTTTCGGATAGAGGATAACATCGCACTGTATATCTGAAAAAGCTTCAGGGTCGGTACCATCATCCGGCCTTCCGGTTTGCGAAACTACTGTCCTTACCTCGGGAAAGCTTCTCAACTCCTTACGCATGCTGTCTGCCAATGCCGAAGAATTGCGCAAGGCAATTCCGAGTGGTGTTTGTGCTTTTACCCAAAGGGCCCCTTCATCTAAATGAGGCAAAAACTCTGAACCTAAAAATGATGCAATGTAAAGACTTCCTCCTAGTACAAGTAATGCAGCGGTAAGGCTTGTTTTTCTGTGCTTGAAGGTATAATCGAATAACTTCATATATCTTTTCTCCAACCCCCGGACTATTGGGTTATGTTTTTCATATACATTTTTCCTGAGTAAAAGATTGATTAGAACAGGTACAAGTGTCAACGTAAATATCAATGCACCAAGCAGGGCGAACCCTAAGGTATAAGCAAGCGGAGAGAATATTTTTCCCTCTACTTCTTCAAAAGAAAATATAGGGATAAGGGCTGTTATAATGATGAGTTTAGCAAAAAATATAGCTTTCCCCATATCCATGGTTGTGTTTTTTATCCAGCCCATTTTTGCTCTTTTGTTGAATTTTTCCCTTCCCAATTCCCGATAATACCTGTCGAATACCACAAAACAACCCTCCACCAGGACGACGGCCCCGTCTATGATAATTCCAAAGTCAACAGCACCCAATGAAAGCAGGTTAACAGGCATACCCTTCAGTTGCATGCAGATAAATGCAAACAATAAGGATAACGGAATAACAAGTCCCACAATAAGCGTGGCTCTCCAGTCCAGCATGAACAGGAAAACCAGTCCAATAACAAAAATAATTCCCTCCAACAGGTTGTGTAGCACAGTATCTGTGCAATATGTGATTAATGTATTGCGATCGTAAAATGGAACAATCTTAACATCGGATGGGAGTATAGATGTATTTAACTCGTTTATTTTTGCCCGCACAGCTTTCAATACTGCTTGCGGATTTTGTCCTTTACGCATAACCACCACACCTTCCACCATATCATTATCAGAATCCATTCCAACCCTGCCGAGGCGTGGCATATAATTAACTGAAACATTGGCTACGTTCTTCACCAACAAAGGCACACCATTCATATTTTTTATAATGATGTTCTTTATTTCATTCACATTATTTATTAATCCTATTCCTCTTACAACGAATGATTGTTCCCCCTGGTCAATTACATCGCCTCCGGCATTGATGTTGCTATTTGAAACAGCAGTGTAAACATCTAGAGAGGTTATTCCATATTTACGCAACAGGCTGGGGTCGACATCAATCTCATAATCTTTGGTAGGTCCCCCATAGGTATTTATGTCGGCAACTCCTTCTACCGAATGGAGATTTCGCTCAATTACCCAGGTTTCAACAGTTTTTAATTCGAGTACCGATTTGGTTTTACTTTGAACAGTAAATCGGAAAATCTCATCGGTGGGCCCGTAAGGTGGTTCTACTTCAGGCTGAACACTAGGGGGAAGGTTTACATTACCCAGCAAATTCATCACCTGTGCCCTGGCATGGTAATCATCTATACCATCTTTAAAAATAATGGTAATTTGCGACAGGCCAAACATGGTGACAGAATGGATAGAAGTTTTTTCCTGTACCGAGTTCATGGCAAGCTCAATGGGGACTGTAACCTGTCTTTCAACCTCCTGTGCTCCGCGTCCCTGCCATTGGGTAATAATGATAATTTGCGTATTAGTAATATCAGGATAGGCCTCAATAGGTGTATTGCTATATGAAATAGCACCAAGTATGCCAATGGCAATAGTGGCAAAAAGAATAAAAATTTTATTCTTTAGCGAAAAAGCAACAATTCCTTTAATTACCTTATTCATTTTGAAAAGGTGTATTCTCTATATGTAAAGCAAGGCTTGTGAAATACTATAATAAAACCCTGTAATATGGACAACAATATCCATACAACAGAGTATGCAACAAATATAGTTAAATAAAAAGAAGGGTTGTTGTGTGGGAATAATGCCGTGCATAGGGTTAGTCAACCCTATGACGTGGATTATATACCATGTTAAATATAATTGGAAGGATAAGTAATTGTAGTACTACATCTGTTATTAATCCGCCAATCATAACTATGGCAAGTGGTTTTTGGGCCTCGGAGCCGATGCCTGTGCTAATGGCAGCAGGAAATAGGCCAACCATGTCAATAAGGGCGGTCATCATTACCGGCCTTACCCGTTCGTGAACCCCTTTAAAAATTGACTGAATTAAGCCATGCTTCATTTCAAGGTTTTTCTTGAAGGCCCCAATAAGAATAACCCCATTTTGAATGGAAACTCCAAACAGGGCTATGAAGCCAATGCCTGCTGATATGCTGAAATTAGTGTTGGTTACTATAAGCGCAACAATACCACCAATTAATGCAAATGGTACATTCAGTAGAATAATACCCGAGTCTCTCAGGTTTCCGAAAGCAATAAACAGGAATATAAATATTAATAACAGGCATATAGGAACCACTTGTTTTAAGCGATTAGTGGCCCTTACCTGGCTTTCATATTCTCCAATCCAGTCAATATTATATCCTTTGGGAATTTTTATGTCTTTTGTTCGTTTTTGTGCTTCCAAAATAGCTCCTCCCATATCTCTTCCTCTTACAGAGAATTTTACGGCTATTACACGCTGGTTATTCGTTCTGTATATATAGCTGATTCCTGTTTTTTGGGTAATGGTAGATATTTGTTTAAGAGGAACCTTACCTCCGTTAAGCGTTGGTACCATAAGGTTTCCCAACTCATCAAGCGTTTGACGGTATTCAGGCAAATAACGCACTCGCAGGTCAAATAATCTTTCCCCTTCAAATACCTGTGTTGCTGCCTGGCCACCTATAGCCATTTGTATAATGGCATTGGCATTAGTTGTATTTACACCATATAGACCCATCTTGTTTTGTTCAAGGTCAATGTTCAACTCCGGCTGGCCGAGGTTTTTAAGGATTCCCAAATCTTCAATGCCTTTTATTTTACACAATGTATCGTACACTTGTTTTGCCTTTTCGTTGAGAACGCTAAAGTCATCTCCTGAAATCTGGCACCCAAGAGCAGCATTCATACCTGAAACGGCTTGTTCCACATTGTCGCGTATAGGCTGTGAAAAATTGAAAACCACCCCGGGATGCTTCTTAACTAAAACGTCATTCATAGCATTAATAAGTGAATCTTTACTGATATCTCTTTTCCATTTTTCCTTTGGATAGAGAATGACGTCACATTGTATGTCCGAAAAAGCTTCTGGGTCAGAACCATCATCGGGGCGCCCTGTTTGAGAAACCACTGTTTTAACTTCCGGAAACATGCCCAATTCCTTTCGCATAGTGTCTGCCAGGCTGGATGATATAGAGAGGTCCACTCCGAGTGGTGTTTGCGCTTTTACCCAAAGGGCTCCTTCATCTAAATGTGGCAAAAATTCGGAACCTAAAAAAGAAGCCATATACAGGCTTCCTCCCAGTACAAAGGCCGCAATGACAAGACTTAGCCGTTTGTGCCTGAAAGTATAATTAAATACTGTTAGATACCCTTTTTCAAGCCCGGAAACAATGGGGTTATGTTTTTCATAGGTGTTTTTATTTAATAAAAGATGTATCATTACCGGTACGAAAGTGAGGGTAAAAATGAGTGCACCTAATAATGCAAAACCCAGCGTATAAGCAAGCGGAGAGAATATTTTTCCTTCTACTTCTTCAAATGAAAAAATCGGAATAAGTGCAGTAATGATAATAAGTTTGGCAAAAAAGATAGCCTTACCTCTGTTAACGCTGGTGTTTTTTATCCAGCCCATTTTTGCTCTTTTGTTGAACTTTTCTTTACCCAGTTCTTTGTAATGTTCATTGAGCACAACAAAACATCCTTCTACGAGAACCACCGCACCATCTATAATAATTCCAAAGTCAATAGCACCTAAGGAAAGAAGATTTACGGGCATCCCTTTCAGTTGCATACAGATAAATGCAAACAATAAGGATAAGGGAATTATCAATCCGACAATAAGGGTTGCTCTCCAGTCCAGCATGAAAAGAAAAACCAATGCAATAACCAATATAATACCCTCCAAAAGATTATGTAGTACTGTATCGGTGCAATAGGTAATCAATGTATTCCGGTCATAAAATGGCACTATTTTAACATCAGAAGGAAGTATGGATGTATTCAGCTTATCTATTTTTGCACGCACGGCTTTCAATACTTCCTGCGGATTTTGTCCTTTACGCATCACTACAACCCCTTCCACCATGTCACTAGCTGTATCCATACCTACTTTGCCCAACCGGGGGATATAGTTTACATCTACTTCCGCTACATTTTTTACCAGCAGCGGCACGCCATTCATGTTTTTGATAATAATATTTTTTATTTCGTCAATATTATTTATCAATCCAATGCCTCTTACTACAAGAGACTGTTCACCTTGTTTAATTACATCGCCGCCTGCATTAATATTGCTGTTGCTGATGGCTGTATATACATCGAGAGCAGTTATTCCATATTTATTAAGTAAATTCGGGTCAACATCTACTTCATAGTCTTTTGTAGGGCCTCCATAGGTATTTACGTCGGCAACTCCTTCCAC
>JABDAL010000057.1 GCA_013289165.1 Bacteroidota bacterium | reverse complement strand
TCTGTATCTAGCAAAGCACTTAATCCTCTGCCAAGAGATTTCTTTTTAGGGTTTTGGTTCATTCTCAGTTTTCGTCAAGGTTAATGACTTTTTCCGTTTGTTTTAAACGTGTCATTTTATTTTTTTGTAATACTTCTCTTGCTAAATGCAAATAATTAAGTGAACCGCGCGATGCAGCATCGTGCATAATAATAGTCTTCCCAAAACTGGGAGCTTCGCTCAACTTAATATTACGATGAATCATAGTATCAAATACTATTTGCTGGAAATAGGTCTTCACTTCTTCTACCACCTGGTTGCAAAGATTTAACCTGCCGTCATACATGGTAAGCAATATACCTTCCATCTCCAAATCGGGATTAAGGCGCTCTTCAACAAATTTTACCGTTTGCAATAACTTACCCAATCCTTCCAATGCAAAATATTCACATTGTATGGGAATAATAACTGAATCGGCAGCAGTTAATGCGTTGAGGGTTATTAAGCCAAGAGAGGGAGAGCAATCAAGAATTAAAAATTCGTAGTCATCCTTAATTTTTGCAAGAGCCGCTTTCATCATCTTTTCCCTGTTCGGAAGATTTATCATCTCTATTTCGGCGCCCACCAAATCAATATGGGCAGGCAGCAAGTCCAAATTAGGAGTCTCGGTGGCAAGAATAACATCCTTTGGCAGAACACTGTCAATAATGCATTCATATAGTCCCGCTTTTATCTTTTTCAAATCGAAGCCCACACCGGAGGTAGCATTTGCCTGGGGGTCGGCATCTACCAATAGTGTTTTATGTTCCAATACGGCAAGGGCTGCAGCCAGGTTTATGGCTGTAGTGGTTTTCCCAACCCCTCCCTTTTGGTTTGCTATCGCAATTATTTTTCCCATGTTTTCTTTTATTTTATCTACTGCATTATGTGTTCATCGTACTTCAATTCAAAAAAGTCTTTCGTTTCCCCAATTTCCATAAATGTTATCTCCTTATTCTTTTTCTCAAAAGCATGTGCCGTTTTTGCCTTATCAATTTTAATTAAATCAAAGGTGTCGTAATGCATAGCTATAATATTTCTGCACTTTATAAACTCAGTAGCTTTAATAGCCTCTGCGGTTCCCATAGTAAAGTTATCACCAATAGGCAGCATGGCAAAAGCAATTTTGTGCGACTCCCCTATTAATTTCATATCATATGTAAGGGCAGTATCGCCGGCATAATAGAAATTTCCTTCATCTGTACAAACCACAAATCCCCCCGGGTTGCCTCCATACGTACCATCATCAAAACTGCTGGAATGGATTGCATTAACGCTTTGCACAGTAAAACCAGGAAGGGAAACACTTCCTCCAATATTCATCGGGCGAAATGTATTAATCCCTTTTTTAGCGTAATACATACATATCTCGAAATTTGATATCAGCATTGCTCCTGTTCTTTTAGCTATATCGTGCGCATCAGCTACATGGTCCTGGTGAGCATGGGAAAGTAAAATATAATCGGCCTTAATATTCTCCATTTTAATACCCATAGCTAATGGATTAGGAGAGATAAATGGGTCAAATAAAAGGTGTTTACCTTTAACCTCGACACCAAAGCAGGAATGTCCGTAATAGGTTACTTTCATAAAACAACTTGTTAAACCCTGCGAATTTAAGCCCTGAAGCTACATCAGCTCCCTTTATTTATAATTATTTTTTAACAATCACGTACTTTATGTTAAATTTAATTCTTTCGCTTAAAAACTGTCTTCCCCGTTGACCCTAAGAGAAGGTATTTATCATCAATGGCATTAATGGCGTAATCGGAGTGGCGGCTATAACCTTCCTTATATTCCACAATGGAATAACAAGTTACAGCATCTGAGGAAAACATATTGTCCGTGAATTTATAACTCCAGTAAGATACATTTACTTTTTTCTTTAACCCTTCCGTAATTAATATGCTTTCTGTTAACGAATCTTCTGTAATCACCATTGTATGGCTCGTATCACTAACGTCCACCCATGTACCCGGAATAAGCTGTTTAATTTTATTGGTATCCAATTTCTGGCAGGGGTCAAATACTTTAGGTGCATTTTGAGCCTTAGCTGGTAGGCCCAAAAAGGCAAAAAGCATTATAATTACAATGTATTTCATACGGATTAAGAATTCCCAAAAGTATATATTTTCTGCAACTTTCCCGTGCCATACTTTTGTCACTCTACCCATAAAATAATTGCCATTCTTTGTTTCTGGAATATTTTTAAACTCCACCCAACTCTATATTTCTTTTACTCATCTACTGTGTTATGAAAATAGGAATATTGCATTTAATCAATGTTTTATGTTCACTGAACAAGAATAGCGCCCTTTTATAAAAGATTACATGGCAGTATTGGTTTTATTTTTTATATTTGTTAAGATTTTTTCCATGATGAAACTTGGATTTACTAATACTTCTAAACTGATTAACAGTAACCAAAAATTAAGCTTCTTATTAACTATAACTGCTCAATCCCCTATACTATTATGAAAACAAAATTCTACTCACTTTTTCTTTTAGCCGGGCTATTATTTACATATACTGCCCATGCCGGTTCTCCAACTGATAAAAAAGCTATTCATAATAATCCTAATTTGGATAAAATTACCGCTAACCTGACGGATTTAAACTCTTCCGGAATAGACCCCACATCTAATAAAATGTATGTGGTAGATAATAGCGGAATATTGACAAATACTTGTACCTTAGCTGTATTTCTTACGGCAACCAACAATGTTTCTTGCAATGGTGGTAACAATGGAGTTGCTACTTCCAATGTTTTACCTGGAAGCCCTCCATATACCTATTCATGGTCTCCTAACGTAAGTACTTCTGCAAATGCAAGCGGGCTAAGCGCAGGAACCTACACGCTGACTGTAACCGATGCTCAAAGCTGTTCAGCTTTTAACACGGTAGTTATTACACAACCCTCTTTACTTTCTTCTCCAATTGCTGTAAATTCCGAAGTTTCCTGTAATGGCGGAAATAATGGCTCTGCTACTGCCAATGTTACGGGAGGAACCTCGCCTTATACTTATGCCTGGAGTAATGCAAAAAATACTCCTACTATCTCATCCCTCACCGCCGGAACTTATACCCTGACCGTTACGGATGGTAATAACTGTACTGCTACTGCATCTGTTACAATTACCCAACCCAATGCTTTGCTTGCTATCGCCTCTGTCAATAATAATGTGTTATGCAATGGAGGAAACACCGGCTCTATTTCTGCCGTTGCTGCAGGGGGTGTAACTCCTTATACCTATTCCTGGAGCAATTTAAAAAACACGGCCACTATCACGGGTTTAACGGCAGGAGGTTACACTGTTACAGTTAAAGATAATAATGGATGTTCGTTTACGGCATCTGCAACCATCACTCAACCCAACCCACTATCTCCTAATGCAGTTGTAGTTTCCAATATCTTATGTAAAGGTGGAAACAATGGCTCCGCTACTGCTACACCTACAGGAGGGACTTCACCCTACACTTATTCGTGGAGTAATAATGCTGTTAGTGCTTCTATTACAGGTTTAGTGGCCGGAACATACACCTTGGGTGTTGTTGATAAAAATGGCTGTACAGCTACTGTAAGTGTCACCATTACTCAGCCGGCTACGGCGCTTTTTGCTTCTGCCTCTGTAGTTAATAATGTCTTATGCAATGGAAGTAGCACCGGCGCCGCTACCTCAACGGTAAGCGGAGGAAGTTCGCCTTATACTTATTCGTGGAGTAACTCAAAACTTACCCCTTCTGTCTCTGCCTTATCAGCCGGAACATATAACCTCTATGTAACTGATGCCAATGGCTGTGCGGCAACAAGCTCCGTAACTATCACACAGCCTGCATTACTCTCTGCGTCAGCCTCTGTAAGTGCTAATATTTTGTGCCATGGAGGAAACAGTGGAACTGCTACTGCAACGGTTACAGGAGGGACTTCGCCCTATACTTATTCGTGGAGTAATAATGCGGTTAGTGCTTCCATTACAGGCTTAGCAGCCGGAACATATACCTTGGGTGTTCTTGATAAAAATGGCTGTATAGCTACTGCAAGTGTCACACTTACTGCTCCCACTGCCGTAACTGCCAATGCAGTTGTAAACTCAAACTCCGGGGCATGTTCAAATACAGGTAGCGCCACAGTTACTCCAGGCGGAGGCACACCGTCCTATGCCTATCTGTGGACCGGTGGAAATACGAATGCAAATGCTACCGGGTTGTCAGCTGGAGGATATACTGTTACGGTAACGGATAAAAATGGCTGTACAGGTACCGCTGGCATTACTATAACTGCTCCACCATCCCCTGTTTCTACAAGTTCGCTTGTGAACAGTAACGCAACTGCCTGTAACAATATTGGTAGTGCAACCGTCACTGCAAGTGGAGGCGCTTCACCTTATACCTACTCTTGGAATAATGGCAACACTACTGCTACTATTACCGGACTTTCCGGAGGAACTTATACAGTCATTGTAAGAGACAAGAATGGATGCCCTGGAACAGCGGCGGCGGTTATTACTCAACCTGCCTCTATAGGTGTATCCGCCTCGCTTAACTCAAATGTATTGTGTAATGGAGGAGCCACTGGCAGCGCTTCAAGTACAATAAGTGGAGGAAATGCACCCTATACCTATTCCTGGACGGGAGGCACCACGACTCAAACGGCTAGTGGGCTTTCAGCCGGAACATATACAGTTACCATAACCGATGCCAATGCATGTTCTGGAACTGCGAGCGTACTTATAACACAACCTGTGGCTATTGTACTCCAACTTGACTCGGTAAACGTAACAAAGAATTGCAATGGACAACTGAAGGTCGTTATAACATCTGGAGGTGTAGCACCGTTCAGCTATTTATGGAATACCACGCCTGCCCGGACATCTGACACTATAGATGGACTATGTCCCAATATAGAATACTGCTGTATGGTGACCGATTCCAATGGCTGCAAACAAAATACCTGCTTATATCTTATAACCGGAATAAATGAAGTAGGCAATAATGCTTCCCCTGTTAAGGTATATCCCGATCCAAATAATGGATTCTTTAGCATCAGCGGTTTAACACATGGCCAAATAGTGGAATTATATAATTACCTCGGCCAAGCGATAAGCACTGTGACAGCTGACCAGGAAACCATGCACTTTGACCTTTCAACAAAGCCCAATGGAGTCTACCTTATCACTATACGAAGCAGTGATCAGAGTATTATCCTGCAAAAGAAAATCACTAAAACTCAATAATAAGAGAAGTCATCAGGGGTTGAAAATATTCTGCGATAGCCTACTATAAGGGCTATTGCAGAATATTTAAGATATTTGTAATTAGGCTTTATTTTTTTGAGTAAAGCCAACGTTTATTCTGCATTATTCATCATAACAGTATAAAAGCCGGTAGTTTTGGATGTTTCAGAACAACAATTGATTAAGGGGTGTCTTGAAGGAATACCTGTATTCCACCAAATGCTCTACAAACGCTATGCATCTAAAATGCTGATTGTTTGTATGCGGTATTCAAATAGCAGGGAAGAGGCAGAAGATATTTTACAGGAGGGGTTTATCACCGTATTCGAAAAAATGTACCAGTTTAGAATGCAGGGCTCTTTTGAAGGCTGGGTAAGAAGAATTATGGTAAATAAATCGCTGGAACATTTAAGGAAAGAAAGTAAAATATATCCGATACAACCCATAGATAATATAGAGGATAAATTTGTTAGCCCCGAATATGTGCTTTCAACCATTGAAGCGAAGGAACTATTAAAAATGATACAAGAGCTTCCACCGGCATATAAGATGGTTTTTAATATGTATGTGTTCGACGGAATGACCCATAAAGAAATAGCAGCGGCACTTGGCATTGCGGAAGGAACTTCGAAATCGAACCTGTCGGATGCCCGCAAAGTGTTGAAAAAGAAGATACGCAGAAATATATTAATGGAGGAAAAAATAATTTATTACGAACAAAGTGGAGCAAGAGAATGAAATAGTAGATGAGCTGTTCAGAAAGGCCATCGAACCTTTAGAAGCTGAGCCTTCCGAAGCTTTTTGGAAGAAGGCTTCTGAAGATATTATTTCGAAAACAGCCAAAGCCAATGATAAGAAGGCTTCCCGATGGAGGTTAATAGCCTTTATTTGCGCCGGGGGATTAGTAGCACTAGGCTATTTTACTTTCCGTATGCAAAATGGCTTGCAAAAGGTGGAGCAACAGGTAGCGGTAATGAAAAAGATTCAAAATCTGAATACGGAAAAAATAATAGCAGAACAAAATAAATCGGCTACTGATAAAGAAGTTGCTCCCGCTACTTTAAATGCTCCTCAAATAAATACAGAGAAACCAGCCGGTATAAATACTACTTCAAGGGATGGATATTCGGCAAAAACACCGAATAATACTTATGCCTACAATAATAGAAATGTTAAACGGGTATCATCGGCAGTTGCTACTCATCACCAAAATCCCTTATCCGCTGACGCCAATGAAGGAGATATTAACGCCGGACAAGCAAATGAACCTTCCCGGGTTGCAGTGCAGGAAAATTCTAATCAAAGTATATCATCTTCCCAACCATCTTCTTCCAACAGCCAGAATTTACTTCAAATTCATACTCAACATGGCCTCGGGTGGTGGAATGATTTTGAAAAATACAAAGACGCTCTTACTACTCCTGCTGCTAAAAATAACAGTCAAGTGATCACTCCTCCTATAGCTGAAAAAGCAGCTACAGCAAGCGTGCCGGCAACAGCAAACCCTACTAATACTAACACGGTTAAGCCTGACTCAACAGCTTTAAAAAATGCAGATGTTGCACTTTCTAAATTCAGCGCTTCTGCCTTCTTTTCACCAGATGATATGGTGGGGTATAACTTCAAGAGCAGTAGTCCGTATGCTAACACCATGGAAAATACCATTCGTTCAGGAGAAAAAGAAAAGTTCTCTTATGCAGCAGGAGTAAATGCAGAATACTCTCTTTCTTCAAAAGTTTCGATTGGTGTAGGAGTAGCCTATAATTCCTATTCCTTCTCCATAGCCCCATGTGTGGTTACTGCCCAAATGCAGTCAGACGGGCAAGTAGGATACTCATTGGTTACCAGTTCAGGTGTTATTGATTGCCCGAACTACGGAACAGTTTATACCGGACAAAAACTTAATATGAGTGCTACTTCCTCCAGGAGTTATATCAGTATACCTGTAGATATAAAATACTACTTTAATAAAAAGTCAGCTTTCAGAATATATGTGAAAGCAGGCTTAGAACCTAATATTTTTGTTTCAGAGCCAACCACTATGAACTGGCAGAATTATTATTACAAAAACCAGCAGGGTTCATATGGCGTCTCTTATGTTGATGGGGTAAGGGATATTTACTTGTCAGGCAACTTAGGACTCGGCTTGGAATTTAAAGCAGGTAAATATTTTTCACTCTTTGCTGAGCCACTTGGTGTACAGGGAGCTATTACTTCACTCGATAAAAATACTCCTGTAGTTTCATATCCTATGATGGGCAACGCGACACTGGGTATAACTTACCATTTTAAGTAAACGTTTACCCTTTCTTAGTCTATATTTGAATTATTATGCCACCAAAGGTTCTGTTATTTAATCCTAAAAGCTGTAACGTAAAGGCTCGTATACCTAACTCTATACTTAGCATTGCCGCTAGTATTGATGGAAAATATGATTACATTATTGTGGACGGAAACCTGGAAGAAGACCCCTTAAACAAAATTTGTTCCTATTTATCAAAAGGAGATGTAGGCTATTTTGGAAGCACCGTTATGCCCGGTCCGCAAATGCAGCAGGCCATACCTTTTTCTAAAAAGATTAAAGAACTCTATCCGCACGTATCTATAATATGGGGTGGATATTTTGCATCCAACCATTCTACGGTAATTCTGAAATCGGGCTTTGTGGATGCCATTGTTTATGGTCCTGGCGATAAAACATTTCCTGCCTGGTTAGATGCCCTGGAAAACAAAACCCCTCTAAATAATATCAAGAACCTGGTATTCAGGGAAGGTGATAAAATAATTAAAACTCCTAAGGATGAACTCTACGACCAGGATACACTGCCTCCCCTGCCCTATGATAAGTTAAACCTCTTCTATCCTCTTTATAAATACCTGGGTCGAACTTTTTTAGGTTCAAAAACCATCGCCTATCATTCCAGCATTGGATGCCCTTTTACTTGCTCTTTTTGTGCTGTAGTGCCTATTTATGGTGCACGATGGAAGGCTAAATCAGCTGCCAATGTTTACAAAGACATAAAGTACCTCAAAGAAAATTATGGAGGCTCTGCCATAGAGTTTCACGACAATAACTTTTTTGTTTCTGAAAAAAGAACAGTTGAGTTTTGCAAGCTTATGCTTAATGAGAATATTGACTGGTGGGCTTTCGGCAGGATTGACACTATGGACAGGTTCAAGGACGAGTCATTGGCACTATTACGAAAATCAGGTTGCCGCATGATTTTCTTCGGGGCAGAAACGGGTAGCGATGATGTATTAAAGAAAATGAGCAAGGGCGGAACCCAAACGGGTGAAGTGATTAAGAGCTTTGCAAAACGCATGAAAAAATTTGACATTATCCCGGAGTATTCGTTCGTACTTGGGTTGCCCGCTGAAACCCCTGAAAAAGTAATGGAACAAATTGATAAAGAAATTTCCTTTATCTACGAAATAAAAGAAATAAATCCCGATACAGAGATAATAATTTACATATACAGCCCTGTTCCAACCGAAGGCTCCGAAATGTTTGACGAAGTACTCCAATCAGGCTTTAAGTTCCCGGAAAAATTAGAAGACTGGTTAAATCCCGAATGGAAAAACTTCGACCTGCACAAAAATCCTCTTACGCCTTGGCTAACTGCGGAAATGGTGAATAAAATTAGGAACTTTGAAACCGTAATAAATGGATATTATCCAACCGTTTCCGATGTAAAACTTTCTTCTTTCCAACGGAAATTTATGCACACACTTTCTTCCTGGAGATATCGTAACAGAATATTTAACTTTCCTTACGAGATAAAGGTTCTGCAAAAATACTGGCTCCGCTACAGGCAGCCGGAAATAGAGGGGTTCGAAAATACGGTATAAGAGCCCTTAATTATCTGTTATAGGGAAACTAGCTTCAGGATAATATTCACGTATTTGTGCCATAAGGCGGGGAATATCGCCCAAAACATACTTGCAATTTCCACTTATAAACACTTTACAAAAGTTTTTCAATTCTATCTGTTTGGACAATTGCGTATGAAGCTCTTCATCAAACAGGCAGATACCGCCTTTATGCATTACGAGCAAAATATCTTCGGGATTTAAATTATACCACGCGTTCATTCCCTGTAGGCCTGCTTTATGCCTCCCAACAATGATGTCTGCATTATACCCTTTTTCTATTATACCGGCATGGGGCAATTGCCAAACCTTAGCAGCAGCCACCGTTAACATATTGAATAATTCCTCGTCTGTTACCATTTTTTGTTCCCTTGCTAATCGGAGATGCTCCCATAAATTCCAACTCGATGAAACGTTAGAATCTGTCCCAAAAAGAATTTGAGTAGATTTTTTTAGTTTATTAATCGGAGCCGTTTGTCCTACCAAAAAGTAATTAGAATCAGGGCACCAGATAATAGCCTTAAACTTGGCAGCCTGTTTCTCATTCAAGGCTATAGCATGAATGCCTATCAGTTCCCGTTTTAAAAGGTTCCATTTGAGCAAAGTATCTATTTCCTTTTTCGCCATATCATCTGCGCCTTCTCCAATGTGAATAACGAAAGGATGTTTGGCAAGAAAAGGAAAATTTAATTTATACCGCCACTTTTTATCAAGTTGTATGGAATGTAATGCATAGGGAAATTTTTCCTGAAGTACAGTTATAAAACCTTCTCCGATAGGCAACTGAGGGCCATGATTAACAACGGTAGTCACGCCATTCAACAAGTTCTTATACATACCCCATGTTATCCGAAGCTTCAGGGGCACTTTTAATACCTTATCAATAACCTCTTTGTTCTGTTCATGTATGTCATCGCCCCATTCCACATAGTTATTATATATCCGGTTTCCAAGTTTTGGGAATAAATTAAAGTCGAGATGTTCGTGAGAATTGATTAGTCCCGGAAAAACAAGCGCACCTTTAAATTCAATTTTTGTTTCAACTGAGTCCTTAATAGATTCCGAAACTGATTGGATTGTTTCTCCTTTAATGAGAATATCCACCCCTTGACCGGTAGGTATAGATATTAAATTACTTAACAACATCTTGCTTTATAAAGTGTGCACCATAAATTACAGGAGTCCCTTTGAACCTGTTATAAACATGCATTGCCTGCTGGTTCCTATAATAATGTTCTACTGAGGCATCTACCTTTTTCTCGATAAACTC
This sequence comes from Bacteroidota bacterium, assembly GCA_013289165.1. Classification (GTDB taxonomy): domain Bacteria; phylum Bacteroidota; class Bacteroidia; order JABEUT01; family JABEUT01; genus JABEUT01. The sequence goes on along the minus strand of JABDAL010000057.1, from coordinate 4,250 downwards.
TGTCATTTTTAAGCCCAACTTGTCTGCAATGGCTTTAATTTCTTCAATAGGGTGAACATAATTTTTTACTGCCACCTGCTTTCCATTATAAACAAAGGTTCGGTTTCCCCCATGGGCAAGCATTTCAGGGTGGTAGTCGGTAATAACAATATGTCCTCCTGTTTTCAGCACATGGTTCCATTCAGTAAGAGCATCTTTAATATCCCCTATATGAGCTATGGCAAGGGTAGAAATAATAGTATCACACGATTCATTTTCCAGTTCACGTAACCTGTTATCCTTTAGCTGATACGTTTCAGCCTGTGGGAATTTTTCCTTTAAAACTTTTAACATACCTTCCGACACATCATACCCTATTAAACGGGAAGGATTAGCAGCATATATTTTGTTCCAATGCCTACCTGTGCCACAACCAACATCCGCTACAACTTTATCCTTAAAAACAATCCTGCCTATAAGCCCGCTAAACAAGGCTTCATCCAGGTCCATCATTAAATTCCCCGGCTGATTGTCATAATTCTCAGCCCACTTATTATAAGCCTTGTCCGGGGGCGTTTCTTGTATTGGGAATAGATAGGATGATATTCTGCGCCTGAGTTTATATAACACGTCAACCTGTAAGATTAGCAACAAATTTAGCTACTTTTAACATCCTTTCTACAAATAGTTTTCCGGCATATTCCTCCACCCCACCTTTAAGCCGGGCATTTCATCTTACCTAAAAAAGGGTAAAACAGCCCGAATATCCTCTGTTAGGTGCTGTTCTTAAACAAAATAGGTTAATTTGTTCCTTTATAATTATATTTGAATTGTAGAATGCAGCCCGAGAAGAAACACGGAATGATTTATACGCAAGGGATATTACAGGCAACCGAGCCTGACAAAAGCAGAAAAACTTCTGTAGCTCATGAGCTATTGAAGGCACTACTCTATTTTGACATTTTCCATTACCCGCTTACTGCCAAGGAACTAAAGAGATTTTGCAGGGTACTTACCACATTTGAGGAAGTGGATTATGAACTGACATTACTGGAAAAATCAGGATATGTAAAACAAACGAGAGGGTACTTTGCTATTTCTACAAATGACATTGAGCAGCTTGTAAAAAGGCGGGAAGAGGGAAGCATAAAGGCAGAGGCCTTACTTAAAAACGCAAAGTACTATTCGAGCCTAATCTCTTATTTTCCTTTTGTAAGAGGAATATACCTTTCAGGCTCCCTTTCAAAAGGTTATGCCGACGATAAAAGTGATGTAGATTATTTTATAATTACTGAACCCGGCAGGCTGTGGATATGCAGGATGATGCTGGTTCTGTTTAAACGCCTATTTCTTTTTAATTCACATAAATATTTCTGTGTCAACTATTTCGTTGATAGTAACAGCCTTGAAATACACGATATAAATATCTTTACAGCTACTGAATTAGCGACCCTGGTGCCCGTCTGCAACTTGTCACTTTATCATAAACTGATGCAAGCTAATCCCTGGGTAAAAGAATATTTTCCTAATACACTGCTGCAAACTGTTTCAGCGGACAACATTCCCAATAATAATTCATGGATAAAAAAAGGAATTGAAAAATTATTTATTGGAAAAATAGGGGATAAACTAGACGATATTTACCTTAGAATTACAGTAGGTAAATGGAAGAAAAAATTTAAAAACCTTTCTGAACCCGAATTTGAACTGAATCTCCGTTCACGTAAAAACACCTCTAAACATCATCCCCAGGGATTCCAGCTAAAGGTGGAAGCCGCATTCAGGCAAAAGATTAGCGAATTCGAACAAAAATTCGAAATAACCCTTGATTAAGTTATGAGTACCATATTGTTGACTCATTCTTATTTTTTGCGATTCGACCCAAAGCAGTGGAAGCAGCAGCAGCCTTATGCCCCTTTGGGGACTATTTATGCTGCTGCCGTATTAAGAGAAGCCGGATATTCCGTTGCATTGCACGACACTATGTTTTCTGAAGCAGCGGAGGAGATTACTTCCACTATAGAGAAAGAAAAGCCCCGTTATGTAGTAATTTATGATGATGGGTTTAACTACCTCACTAAAATGTGTCTTACCAATATGCGGGAGGCTGCATTCAGGATGGCCAAAATTGCAAAACAATATGGCTGTAAAGTAATTGTCTCCAGTTCCGACTCAACCGACCACATAAAAGAATATATCAGCAACGGGGCTGATTTTATTGTATTAGGCGAAGGTGAACAAACCCTGTTCGGACTCGTAGATTATTTTGAAAAAAATCAAAAATCCATTGAATCTATTCCCGGAATTGCATATTTGAGCGGCAATAAAATTATACTTAATAGTAAAAGAGAAGTCTTGAAGGAGTTGGACAATATCCCCATGCCGGCCTGGGACTTAGTGAATATCAAACTGTACAAAGAAGCCTGGCTAAACAAATGGGGCTATTTCTCAATGAATATAGCCACGACAAGGGGCTGCCCCTTTAAATGCAACTGGTGTGCCAAGCCCATTTATGGAAACCGCTATAATTCCCGTTCACCGGAGAAAGTTGCAGAAGAACTCCTGTATCTGAAAAAACATTTTTCACCCGGTCACATTTGGCTGTGTGACGATATTTTTGGGCTTAAGCCGGGCTGGGTAAAAAAGTTTGGCGACATAGCAGAAAAAGAAAACCTACAACTGAAATTCAAATTGCAATGCCGTGCTGACCTGCTTTTGCAGGAAGATTATATAAGTGACTTAGCGCGGATGGGGTGTGAAAGCATTTGGATGGGTGCCGAATCAGGCTCGCAAAAAATTCTGGATGCGATGGACAAAGGAATTAACCTATCGCAAGTATATGAAGCTACCAAGCTACTCAAGAAATATGGAATAAAGCCTGCTTTCTTTCTTCAATTTGGATACCCTGGTGAAACATTGGACGATATCCGCATGACTATAAAAATGCTCCTCGACCTGATGCCACACGATATGGGTATATCTGTCTCCTACCCTCTTCCAGGTACTATATTTTACGAAAAAGTGAAAGAAGAATTGAAGCAAAAATCTAACTGGACCCATTCTGACGAGTTAGCATTAATGTTTCATAATACATACCCACCGGCATTTTACAAGCACTTGCACCGTTTTATTCATAAGTTATACAGAAGCAAACAGGCAAGCATCAGCCTGAAAAATATTATTAGCAAGCCGGTTGAAATAAACTGGAAAGAAGTAAGAAAATCTCTCTCCATTTTTTACTATACACCTGCCAGTATGATTTATAAATGGAGAATGAGCAAGTTGGTAAAACTCCATAGCATTTAGCCACCGATGCAGGAAGAAAACGTAAGTGAAGCATTTTCCAGGCAGTCGGCAGTTTTTGATGAAGCAGATAATTCAAATTTAATTCTCCAATGGATGCGCTCCAGAGTGCGGGGGCATGTTTTGGAACTATGGAAACCCGGTGAGCGGATACTGGAGCTCAATGCCGGCACAGGATCAGATGCCCTCTATTTTGCTCAAAGAGGCTTTTACCTTCACGCAACCGATAATGCAAAAGGGATGCAGGAGGTACTAAATAAAAAAGTAACCGAGTTGCATTTTGAAGACAAAATTACTTCACAGCTTTGCTCTTTCCTGGAGCTAAATAAAATAGAGCAAGCTCCCTTCGACCATATATTTTCCAATTTTGGAGGACTTAATTGTACCAACCAACTTGATGACGTTATCCACTCTTTTTCTCCACTATTGAAGCCCGGCGGTACAGTTACACTCGTACTTATGCCTCCTGTATGCCCCTGGGAAATGCTTACCGTTCTGAAAGGGAATTTCAACTTAGCTTTCCGCAGATTCAAAAAAGATGGGGCAGCTTCGAACCTGGAAGGAGTAACATTTAACACATGGTATTATTCTCCGAAAGAGGTAAGAAAAATGTTTGGAAAAAATTATCGTATAATTTCGTTAACAGGCTTGGGAGTGACAGTTCCACCACCCCACCGGGTTAACTTTCCGATTAAACACCCAAAAACATTTCTACGGCTTATTTCCCTTGAAAAATCTATTGCCTCCATGGCACCGTTCCACTCCTGGGCCGACCATTTTATAATCAGTGCAAGAAAAACTTTTTAGTTTTACCATATTGAAAGGCTATTTCTTCCTTAAACGAGGAAACAGGACAAGAGTATTTATCTATGAGTGAAAAGCAAATAATTCTTTAATGGAGTTAATTCCCCTGCGCCCAGTATATCAATAGCTCGTTCTTCATTAGTGGAGATTATGCTATCCGCATT
>JABDAL010000056.1 GCA_013289165.1 Bacteroidota bacterium | reverse complement strand
TTTATTTTTCGGAATAGCAGGTATTTTCTTACTTGCCTGGAAAGGCGTAAAAGGGAAGTATTCACTGTGGCTATTGTGCATAATTCCTGCATACGATATAATCATTCACCCTCTCGTATTACGTTTAGCAGATAACCGTTATTTATTAACTGTATGGCCTTTTTTAATTGCCTGTGCAGCATACGTTATAATGCTCATTAGCCAATCATTAAAACGCACTCCAAATTAACTCCTATTTTTCCGCGAGAAAATAATACTGTGCCCCCAGCGGTATATGAACGAAAAGCTTTTCGAGATATCTTAAAAAAGACAATAGCTTAGGGAAATAAAACAAAAAGCGGGGTTTTACAGGTATCTTGAATCCTGCAGCTATCAACATTTTACGGGTTTCACTGGGAACTAATGTAACAGCATCCTTATCAAATGGAATCCTGTGCATGACCATTTTTGTACCCGGATTCAGTGGATTATTTTCAAAAAGAGCTAATAAGCCGCCGGGAGCAAGTGAATCATAAATTAGTTTTAAAACATCCGGCCTCTGTTCCGGCAAAATATGATGAAATACCCCGTTTACAAAACAGAGGTCAAATCTCTCCTTATACTGAAAATCCTTTATTTCTATATAACGAATGGTTCCACCATCACTGTTTTTTTCGCGGGCATATTTTAAGGCTTCGGCTGCTGTGTCTACTCCGGTAATCTCTGCACCGGGAAAATACTTTTTTAATAAAAGAGTGGCATCCCCTATTCCACAACCAAAATCAAGGATGGATTTTATTCTTTTCCCTTTAGGAATATTTTTTGCGAGGTCACTAAACCTCCCGCGAATAAAAAAATACTTATCCTCTCCGCTAAGCGAAATGCCCCTATTCAGCATTTCATCATATTCTGCTGATTTATCAAACAGTTCCTCCACAATACTATTTCCTCGAATTCAAATAACTTACCCTTTCTCTTACCAGGATAAGTACCTTGTTTGCAAAAAAAGTAAGTAATACAATGGTCCCCGCCACATAAAAGAATATCATGGTTATATAACGGGACCAGTGTTCATCAGTATTACCTGTAAGAAGACGGTGCCATACGCTATTGAACACAAGCAAGGTTCCAACCAGGAAGAAAAATAAGCTTAGGAAAATGGCAAATGGATGTTCAAAAATATAATATACAAGAGTCTTTTTTCGCTCCTTTTTTGATTGTAATGTAGCATATACCACATTGCGTGAAAGACTGGACATACTTAACAATAATATTCCAATAAGCCCGAAAACATCAGATACTACAAAACGATAAAGCATCCAGTCTTCCAAATAATGCCGTGGCAGATAAAACAAAATAGGTGTCAGCATAAGAAGTAATGCAGCAAGAAGAAATACCATTGCTACAATATTGTATATCCGGAAAGGAACGTAAAGAAAAATATTTTCGAGAATAACCGCCAAAAATCTCTTACCGTCTTTCCACACACTCAACTTCGATTCACCTTCTCTTTCAGAATAGGGCATATCCTTTTCTGCAATTTTCAACGTCCCGCATAAAATAGCTCGGGCGCTTATGGCAGGAGTAAAGTTCAACCCATCGGGCAAAGGCATTATTTCATCTAATGCTGACCTTTTTATTACCCGCATGCCGCTGGCCGTATCTTTTACTCTTTGGTTCGCAACCAGTGACAACATAATAGAAAAAATAGTGTTACCTACCCGGCGGATAAGTGGCATCTCGCTTTTTTTATTCAAACGGGAACCCAATGTTACATCTGCATTTTCAGTTACAGCCATAGCACATAAATCGGCAAAAAACTTAGGCTCACAAGTACCATCCGCGTCAATAAAACCTAACAAGTCTGCATCGGGCATACTATCCCAGCCAGCTTTAATAGCGGCTCCATAACCCCGGTTTTTTTCAAATACTATCAGGTTAGCTTTATCACTTTGTGCAGACGCAATCTTGACCGTATTATCTGTGGAGCCATCACTTACTACAACTATATCTACGGAAGTTACATGCCCGTTTTCAATGATATACTTTTTCGCATCGTGGGTTCTCAGAATAATGCTTTCTATGCTTTGCTCCTCATTCAAAGCAGGGATTACAATACCTAATTTCATTATGCTATTATTTATTTGCCGGGAAAACATTTCCCAAGGGGACAAACAAATGTAACCCTATTTATGATTTACACTTAAAATAGCCGGGGATATTATTCTCCTGTTACTTTAACGCTCCAGGTAATTTTTGTGCCTGACTTTAACAAGGTTGCTGCCACCGAACAATATTTTCCCATGGAAAGCTCACAGGCGCGTTTTGCTTTTTCAGGTTCTATTTTACCTTTTAGAAGATATTTTACGCGTATATTTTTCCATAAAGAAGGTTCTTTCCCCTGCTCGCGTTCTCCTTCTATTTCTATTTTAAAATCATCCACCTGCTGGCGTTGTTTTTTCAAAATGGCAATAATATCTATAGCGCTGCAACCGCCCAATCCCATTAACAGCATTTGCATGGGCCTTATGCCAAAATTATTTCCGCCTGTTTCGTCACTTGTGTCCATCGTTACTTTGTGCCCGTACTTATCTTTCGCTTCGAAACCAAAGTCGCCCTTCACACGGTGCAATTCAACTTTTGCCATAAAATATTTTGTTACAAATTTACATACTTGCCCCTTGATTTTTTGAAGGTATGAAAACCAATTATTAACCGATTATTGACATAGAAAAACCGCCTGTCGCTTTAACCGATAATTTTTCTTTCTTTTGCATACTATAAACCACCTCTCATGACACCCGACCACCCTCGTAAATTATTTTTATTAGATGCCATGGCTCTCATATATAGAGCCTATTTTGCTTTCAGCAGTAACCCGAGGGTTACTTCAAAGGGTATGAATACGAATGCCATGTTTGGTTTTACCAACACATTGCTCGAAGTATTCCAAAAAGAGAAGCCTACACATATTGCTATTGTTTTCGACACACACGCCCCTACGGTACGTCATGAGATTGATGCCAACTACAAAGCCCAACGCCCCGATACGCCGGAAGATATTATTAAAGCTGTACCCTACATTATTCGTATTGCGGAAGCATTTAAGATACCCGTCCTTTTAAAAGACGGTTACGAGGCGGATGATATTATAGGTACACTTTCGAAGGAAGCGGAAAAGCAGGGGTACAAGGTTTATATGATGACCTCGGATAAAGATTATGGGCAGCTTGTAACCGACCATGTGTTTATCTACAAGCCTTCCAATAAAGGTGCTCCGCCTGAAGTAATGGGAATAAAAGAGGTATGTAATAAATTTAGTATTGAAAATACAAAGCAGGTGATTGACATACTCGGATTAATGGGCGACGCTGTGGACAATATTCCAGGAATACCGGGCGTAGGCGAGAAAACAGCTATCCAGCTAATCAAAGATTTTGGCAGCGTTGAGAACCTTTTAAAAAATACGGATAAGTTAAAAGGGAAACTAAAAGAAAAAGTGGAACTGAATGCCCAAATGGCAATCCAATCCAAACAACTGGCAACTATTATTTGCGATGTTCCCCTGCCTTTTAACCTGGACGACATGGAGCGTAAAACCCCTGACAAAAAGGCACTGCTCGATGTGTTGAACGAATTGGAATTTAAAACAGTTGCGGTAAGGGTAATGAAAGATTTCTTTCCGGGGGAAAGCCAACCTGCACAGGACTCTGCACTATCCGGCAACACAGAACCTGAACACGCAAACCTCTTTTCGGAAGCTGAAATTGCTGTACCAAAAATAGCAACCACCTACGAAGAAGTTAGCTCCATTGATACTATACTCCCTACCCTTTTAAATGTTGAACGGATTGGATTTTATATGGCTATGCAGGGAGCATCCTGCAATGGAATAGGATTCAGCACAAAAGCGGGAGAAGGCTATTATATCTCACTGGCCGAGGATGCAGAAAACAAATGGAACAAGCTGAAAGAGGTGTTGGAAAAAAAGAGCATCAAGAAAACCGGGTATGATTTAAAACAGAACTTGAATTTTTTGCATACGCATACTATCACTCTCGAGGGTGAGTTGTTCGATGTAATGATTGCCCAGTTCCTGGTTCGCCCGGAATCTCCGTATTACTTGTCGGACATTGTGCAAACTATGCTCGGAATCCATATTGGGGAATATGGTGCCGAAAGCCGGAAAACACTCAAGGAACAATTGAGTATGGAAATGGTTTCGAAAGAGCAGGTTATGCAGGTATGTTGTGAACGGGCTGATATGGTATTCCGCTTGCATAATACCTTATCTACCAAGCTGGATGAAATTTCGGTGCGCAAGCTTTTTGAAGAAGTGGAAATACCCCTTGAAAAGGTACTGAGTGAGGTGGAGGTGGAAGGAATAAAAGTGGATAAAAGCGCATTAAAAGAGATTTCAAATGAACTGAAGGATGATATTGAAAAACTGAAAACGGATATATGGGCACTGGCAGAACAGGAGTTTAATATTGACTCACCCCGGCAGGTGGGAGAGATATTATTTGACAAACTGAAAGTATCGGACAAGGTAAAGAAAACGAAAACAGGTCAGCATTCTACGGGTGAAGAGGTACTTGCAGAACTTTCGGGCGCGCATCCCATTATTGATAAAATATTAGACTACCGGGAACTGCAAAAACTGAAAAATACCTACGTAGATGCTCTACCCTTAATGGTAGACCCTAAAACGGGCAGGATTCATACTACTTTTAATATGGTGGTAGCTGTAACCGGCAGGTTAAGCTCCGATAATCCCAACTTGCAGAACATACCTATACGTACCGAACGGGGCCGTGAAATAAGAAAGGCTTTCATTCCTGCTAACGATTCTATGGTGTTGCTTTCAGCAGATTACTCACAGATAGAACTTCGTATTATTGCTTCCTTAAGCGGGGACAAGGCTATGATAGACGCCTTCCATCACAACTATGATATTCATGCATCTACGGCATCACGGATATACAATGTACCTCTGGATGCTGTCACTGCCGAAATGCGCCGGAATGCCAAAACGGTAAATTTTGGAATCATTTATGGCATATCAGCTTTTGGCCTTTCACAAAGGCTTAGTATTCCGAGAAAAGAAGCCACCGAAATAATTAGCCAGTATTTTACGCAGTACCAGGGCATTAAGCAATACATGGACAACAGCATTGAGAATGCCCGCAAAAAAGGATATGTAGAAACCATGCTGGGACGCAGGCGGTATTTGCCCGATATTAATTCCCGCAATTATGCGGTACGGGGCTTTGCCGAGCGTAATGCCATTAATGCACCTATACAGGGCTCTGCAGCCGATATGATTAAAGTGGCTATGATACACATTCATGATGAGATGAAAAAGGAAAAGCTGCATTCTAAAATGATTTTGCAGGTGCATGATGAATTGGTGTTCGACGTCCACCCGGAGGAATTAGATGCCCTTAAGCACCTGGTGTCAAACAAAATGAAACATGCCCTTAAGCTGGATGTTCCGGTTGAGGTGAATATGGGAGTTGGCAAAAACTGGCTGGAAGCACATTGAAAAATCCATCATTTTTTGACCGATTCCATTTTCTTATTTTTCTTTTTGGGACTTGCAGGACTTGCGAGACTTTGGCAGAAAGTCATACGTGTCCCACAAGTCCCAAATTTATTAAAATAGTTCTTTTAATTTTAACGTCGCCTTAGCGGGTACGGGATATGTCACGGTACTCCATGCTCACAATAGTTTATTAATCTGTTAGTTCCGTGTTTTATGTCACGGTTTTTAAAACAGCGTGACATAACCCTGTTATAATTTATCCGTCCTAACCTATTACCTTAAAGGCTTCTTATGGTCTGTATATCTGAGACTTACAGCCGTCTTATTTATTACGCAATTACCATACACTTGCATCACAAAAAGATATGTCACGGTGGTCCAAAAAATGGTAGTGTCTCAGTTTGAAATTTAACATTTGCCAAAGGTAAATATATAGTGTCTATATTTGCCCCATGAGAAAACCGAAGCGTCCCAAAGACACAAACCAACGTGCAAAATACGTGGTTGAATAAAATGATACGAACAAAAAGTACATTCCCCGTCTTTAAAATCGCTGCAATCCATAGTAAATACATTAAGATAACGTATTTCTATATACATAATATTATCAGTATATCCTATGCTATAAGTTAATTTTTTTGTAAAAAACCCATCCGATTAGGTTGTGACATAACACTCCCTTAACAAAAGGGAAATTTAAGCTTTGCTTATTTCCCTACCTTTGCCCGATATAAGAATGGAATTCAAAAAGGGAGATAAAAAAGTGATTAATGCCTGGGCTACTTATGACTGGGCCAACTCGGTTTATCATCTTGTTATCACCTCTACCCTATTCCCTATTTATTACAACAGTGTTACGCATGAAAATGGGGCCGAAAAAGTAACTTTTCTTGGGTATACCTGCTTGCCCGATGCACTGTATACATATGCGCTCTCATTTGCCTTTTTGGTAATCGCAGCTATATCTCCACTTTTATCGGGCATTGCTGATTATAGCGGGAACAAAAAAGTATTTATGAAGTTTTTCTGCTACATGGGTGCTATTGCATGTAGTTTATTATACTTTTTTACGTCTGCTAATCTTTGGCTGGGAATAAGCATGGTGATATTTGCCTGTGTGGGCTATGCGGGAAGCATTGTATTTTATAATGCTTACTTGCCGGAGATAGTGGAGCGCGAGGACCAAAACCGTGTAAGCGCAAAAGGCTTTGCCTACGGGTATATAGGCAGTTCTATATTACTCATCATAAACCTGGCAATGATAATGCTTCCAGGCTGGACAGGATTGGCAGGGGGGGCTGCAACGGCTATGGCCAGCCGGTTTTCGTTTTTAACAGTTGGAATTTGGTGGGTAGGTTTTGCCCAAATTACTTTCCGGCGTTTGCCAACGAATCCATTGGGAGAAGTTAAAAAGCAAGCTATAAAAAACATTTGGAAAGGCTACCAGGAATTAGTGAATGTGTGGCGTATTTTAAAAACAACTAAAAAGCTAAGACGCTTTTTGATGGCCTTTTTCGTGTATAACACAGGCGTACGTACCATTATGCTTGTAGCTAATCTTTTCGGTTCCGATACCTTGCATCTGGGGGCAAACCAACTCCTTCCAACTATCCTGATAATTCAGTTTGTAGCTGTCGGCGGCGCCTATATATTTTCCTATATAGCTAAAAAGAAAGGAGATATTTTTATACTTAAATATGCTTTGGTTATATGGGCAGCCGTATGTATAGGAGCCTATTTTACTTATACTGCTTACCAGTTTTATATACTTGCCTTTTTTGTAGGATTGGTAATGGGCGGCATACAGGCATTGTCGCGCTCTACATATTCTAAAATGCTCCCCGAAACAGTTGACCATGCTTCGTTTTTCAGCTTTTTTGATGTATGTGAAAATGTGGGCAGTATGCTCGGTTTATTCCTTTATGGCTGGGTATATGACTTTACCCACGATATGAGAAATTCGATTGGATTCCTGCTCTCCCTGTTTGTACTTGGGTTTATTCTTTTGAACAGGATGCCCAAAGGTGAAGCTGCGAAGGCAGTTGCCTAATACATTTAATTAATTATATCTTTTTTGATTTGCTTGTTCATGAAGACAAACGCTTGTCCAACAATCGCTGAGTAATTCTTATGAAGAAACGTTTGTTCTTCGCCATTTCTCTTTTTAGTAAGTGTCATTTGAAGATTCCCATCTTCATCCATATCTAATGAAACGGTATATAGCTGGAGAACCAACTTCAATTTGGTAGTATTTCTCATGGTAAAATCATACGTATCTCAATAACAAAGATAAAAGAACACTTTGAATCCTGCCTTAATGCACCCAACCCTTTTAAGCTATTTTCTATCTGTTTGGATACTTACAATTACCCCTTGGCTGATTAAAATCATCTTTTAATACAAAACATACCCATACATTTGCATCAAATTCTTTAAACTATTTATGAAAAAGAAAATTGCCATTATTTCTATGACCCTTATAGTTGGAACACTGCTCTACTTCACCGGTATTCGTAACAGCAAAGCATATTATTATGGCCCGCTTCCCGGGTATACAGGTTCGCCTTATGACGGGGAAACTTGCGATGCATCAGGCTGTCATGATTCTCATCCGCTTGGATCTGCTCAAAAGTGGATTTCCTCCAATGTACCTGCCGCAGGATATATACCTAACACTGTTTATACGCTAACTGCCAAAGCCGTTAAAGTAGGTTACTCTTCATTCGGTTTTGAAATTTCACCTCAATCTGCCGGGGGCAATCCTTTGGGTTCACTAATCGTTACCAATTCAACTACCACGCAAATTGCAACTATCGGCAGCATTCAATATATAGAGCAAACACTATACGGGTATACGGGTAAAGATTCCCTATCGTGGACATTTAACTGGAAGGCACCGGCTAAAGGAACAGGCTCTGTTACTTTTTATGGAGCCTTTAATTGCGGAAATGGGAACTCGGTTCCAACCGGCACCTATGTTTATCCGGCAACCCTTGTAATTCCGGAAAATATTGCTGCGGGAATAGCTGATATAGAAAATACGGTTACTTCTTTTTCCTTATTTCCAAATCCCGCAAGGGGACAAGCAACTATTTCATATTGCCTGAATGAGACAAGCAATGTGGAAATAAATATGTATGGAATGGATGGAAAAAAGATTTCTAATTTTTGGAACGGTAGTATGAGCCAGGGTGAGCATAAACAAAATGTAGGATTGTCGTCGGATATTAAACCGGGCATCTACCTGGTTCAACTTATTGCAAATAGACAATCTACCATCCAAAAAATAGTAGTGGAATAACCTGGTTTTTTATACTCTTTTGTTAAGCTAAAATCCGGGCACATGGTTTCTTCGTAAGTGATTTTGTATGAAGAAAAATACGTCTCATATCCTTTTGTTTATCTATGCTAATGGCATTTTAGCTTTAGCCAGCCAATTATTAGCCACGTACTGGCCATTACTTTATGGAGTATGTGTGGTATGCTTAGGCTTAACTGTTTTAAGTATATATACCTTATTGGTATTCTTTGCTGCTGATAAACAGCGTACCTCAAAAAATTATATAGGAATATAAATCCAAGCATCTATTTATTTCGTACATCCCAAAATAATATATCATTATGAAGAAAAATAAACTACTCAAAGCTGTTAAAATTACAGGGGGAACAATAGTGGTTCTCTTTTTTGTGCTTTTTATTTGGGCAAACTGGAACGCACCCACTCCTGCAGATAAATTAAAGCCGAAAATTTTTGCCCTCTATAACCTTGAGAATGTGAAAAACCCGGATGCGTTCAGTCAACTGGATACACGGCTCAAACAAACCAGCGGCATATTGGCAACCTGCATGAAACCGGCAGATAAAATAGTGAGCGTGGTATTTTACCCGGATGTAATAAACACCACTGACATTATGAATAAATTAAGCCAATGGAGTAATGCCCCGGTTTCTATTAAAACCATAGTAGCCACAGGCCCTACATGCCCTGTAGCCGGAATAATGGGAGATATTTCAGCCATTAAGCGGTTACTCTGTGTACGCAATTAAAATCTAACCATCCATAATAATCAATCTAAAAACCAAAAACTATGAAAAAAGCAAAACTCATCTTGATTGGAAGCGCTTTGTTAGTCCTTCCTTTCTTCCTGGTAAACTGTACCAAAACAAATACCGTTACAGAACCCGGTACAAATACAACTACCACCGTTACTGCAAATCCGTATGCAGGCAGTATATTCAGCAACGAAGGCAGCTTTGCCGGAATAGACTCGTTAAATACTCACTTTGTGGCAAACGTAGTGGCTGATAATAACATCAATGGGATTTTTGTAGCGGCATTTGCTTCCAGCACGAATAATGAATATAATTTCATTTCGAGCCTTTACAATTTCTTTGTAACGGCAACAGGCGGCCCTAATATTTATGATGGTCCCGGCTACCAACCCGGCAATAGCTTATCTACATCTATGAAGACTGTACATCATGGTATGAATATTACACAGTCCCAGTTTAATTCCCTTGCCGGCGATTTGGCAAATGCCATACATACCTGCAAATGGTCAAAGGCAGATTCAGTAGGTTTAATGGGGGCTGCAGCAGGTCTTGCTCCTGATGTTATAGGTCAATAAGAGAAAATATTTAACTAAAAATTTTCTCTGCCTACCCTACCTTTTTTCATAAAAGACATCTGTATAGTTGAAAGTGAATAGGCTTAGAAACGGAAGGTATATGATTGCATGGCATATACCTTTTCGTTTGCTTGCCTGATATATGAGAACTGTTATATTTGCCAGATATAAATAATATGAAAACTAAACTAGTTGTCGGGAGTATCCTTTTATTAGCAGTTATTCTTATCAATTCCTGCGAAGACAAACAAGTAGCGCCCGTTGCGGCTGCCTGTACTACCGATACTATGAAAGTGACTTATTCTTCCGGTTCAAATACTATGGTTCAAATTATTAATACCCAGTGCGGAGTAAATAACAGTGCCTGCCACGCTCCTAAAGGTGCAAGCGGATATGATTATTCAACGTATGCCGGTATTTCTGCCAATGCTAAGAATGGATTGCTTTATGCAGCCCTTTTCGGGGGTAATGTTCCTCAAATGCCATTGACCCCACAAGCGGGATGGAGCGATTCTTCTGCATGTATGCGAGAGAAATTTAAAGCCTGGATAAGCCAGGGATATCCTGAATAATAAAACTATAGTGCTATGAAAAAACTTGCCGTATTTGTAATAGCCTTGTCAATTTTCGCAGTAAAAAGCCAAGGGCAAATTTATATAGCTGATTCCTGCCGTGTCAGCTTTTTTTCTGCTGCTTCAATCGAAAATATAGCGGCAGTCACCACTACTTCGAAGCCTGTAATGAGTACATCTACAAGCGATTTCCAGATTAGTATCAACAATGAAAGTTTTATATTTCATAAGAAACTAATGCAGGAGCATTTTAACGAGGATTATATGGAGAGCGATAAATATCCTCACACCGTATTTAAAGGAAAAATTAACGAAACGGTTGATTATAAAAAAGATGGAACAAACAAGGTTACCATTACCGGAACGATGGACATGCATGGGGTAACTAAAACTATAACTATTCCGGGTACCATTACAATAAAAGACGGGCTCTTCTTTCTTTCCGCTAAATTTGATGTTAAATGTGCCGATTATAACATTAAAATCCCCAGTGTATTGGGTAACAATATTGCCGAGCAAGTAGCAGTAAGCTTTAATGCTACCATGAAACCTTACCAATCTAAGAAATGATGAGAAGAAAAGTTATTTTTTTATCGATAACTGGGGCCTTTTCGCTGCTGAATGCAGTTACTTCATACGGGCAAGCCGATTTGCTTAAACTGGTAGACAGCACACAGAACAAACCGGTAAAAAAAATTGCACCTACCTGGAAAGACACCCGGCTGATTAATGCTCAAACTACTAAAGTAGTAGACCCCGGGGTAATGGAATTTTTTATTCTCCACCGTTTTGGTGATGCGGGAGAAGCTTCAGGCGGGGCTTTTCATACTCTCTATGGATTTGATTTAGCCAATGATATCCAGTTTGCATTTCAATTTGGTGTTGTAAAAAACCTGATGGTTGGCATTTCGCGCAGCAAACAACAGGAATTAATAGACCTTGACGTTAAATATAAGCTGCTTACGCAGAATGGCAGCAATATGCCTGTTTCATTTTCACTATATGGTGATGCAGGAGTAACCCCTGAATTGAATTCGACTTTTTATAACGGAACAGACCCCAATGCCCCCCATAATACTTTTACCGATAAGCTTTCTTATCTGGGTGAAGCTATTGTTGACAGGCGCTTTGGGGACCATCTTTCACTGGAATTATTGGGTGGCGTACAACACCGCAACTATGTAGTTACCTCTATTAATCCTAACAATGGTGCAACGGATGAAAATAATATTCCATTTGCGGGACTGGGTGGCAGAATAATGTTTAATAAACACTCCAGCCTGGTATTTGATTATTACTATATCATGTCACAATACCGTATGAATAACCCGGGTTATTTTAATCCCATCTCTGTTGGATATGAAGTGGAAACGGGTGGCCACGTTTTTGAAATAAATTTTAGCAATGCGGCTTTCTTGGATGAAAACAATATTATCCCTAATACCACCGAAGGCTGGCCTAAAGGCGGATTCAAATTAGGATTTTCGATTTCGAGGGTATTTAATATTTAAGCTTCTGCAGACTTTCAGTATCTGCATTAACTTTGCAGTATGAAAAAAGCGAGGCTATTAGTACTCATTCTTCTCTATTCCTTCCTTCTTCATGCAGGAGGGTTAAAAAACGCATTCAAAGCTCTTTCTATCTACGACTATTTTAAAGCCCGTGAAATATTTGTAAAGGAACTTCAAAACAAGAATCACTATGTTCCTGCTACTTATGGGTTGAGTGTTATCATGTCGCGTAACGACAACCACTTCTATAATATTGATTCGGCATATGCTTACATTCTCCAATCAAAAAAAGCTTACCCGGGTTCTCCTGCCAAACAAAAACTGGACTGGAAACAATATGGGGTTGACTCGGCAAGCATACTTGTTTTGCAGGATAGCATAGAATACAAAGCATTCTTAGTATCAACGGTGCAAAATACTATTGAGGGATATAACCACTACGTCAATATGTATGCAGGCTCCGTAAGAATTAAACAAGCCATAGACCTGAGGGACTTGCTTGCCTTTACTAATGCAGGCAAAGAAAATACCTACCAAGCTTATAAAACCTTTATGGAAACCTATCCCAACTCGCTGGAGCTGGACGAAGCCAAAAAGCGCTATGAGATACTCCTCTATAAAACATTAACAGCCGACCATACCATTAAAAGCTATGATGATTTTATTAAACAATATCCCCAGAGTCCCTACGAAAGATCTTCGGAAGATTCTATATACAAGCTTTCAACCAACGAGAAAACAATCGAACAATACCACACATTTGTTAAGCAGAATCCGCAAAACAGAAATGTACCGGCAGCGTGGAGAAAAATTTACGCTCTCTACACCATGGATGGACATCCGGAAACATTTATTCGTTTTCAAAATACCTACCCCGATTATCCTTATCTACAAAATGCCGACTCTGATTTAATATTATCTGAAACTGTTTATTACCCCATAAAATATGCGGATAAATGGGGATATATAGACAGCGCAGGGCATTTGCGTGTTCCATTTAAATACCAGTGGGCGGATACCGGTTTTTTTGACGGGCTGGCTGCCGTTGCTGTGAATGACAAAATAGGATTCATTAACAAAAGAGGCGAATCCGTAATTTCCTGCATATATGAAGAAGCAGATCATTTTTTTAAAACACTTTCCATTGTAAAAAAGGGAGGGTTATATGGTATTATCTCTCCTGTTGGACAAGTGATGGTGCCTTTTGAATACCAGGAAATACTTGAGTTTTCAGAAGGGATGGCACAAGTGGAAAAAAATAATCTTTTCGGATTTATTAACCTGTTGGGAGATGAAGTTATTCCGGCGAAATACCTGGATGCACTGGATTTTTCAGAGGGGATGGCAAGTGTTGAAAACAACTATAACAAATATGGGTATATAAATTATAGCGGCGATTTTGTAATTCCTTGCAATTACGATTGGGCAGACCGTTTTAAAGACAGTTTGGCTAAAGTGAAAGCCAATGGAAAATTTGGACTCATCACCATGCAGGGAAATGTTATTTGCCCTTTTACATATGATAATATCGGTGATTTTTCATGCGGTTTATCCATGTTGGTAAAAGGCCTCTCTGTCGGGTATTGCAATAAGAAAGGTGACATCGTGGTTCCTTTTAAGTATGATTTTACCCCAGATATGCTAAATGAAGGTAATTTCAGAAATGGGTATGCAAAAGTTCAGATACACAAAAAGAGAGGGTTTATAGATACTACAGGAAAACTTGTTATTCCCTGCAAATACGATGATGCTTTGTATTTTTCAGAAGGAGTGGCACCTGTGTTAGAAAATAAAAAGTGGGGATATGTAAATGAAAAAGGAAAGCTTGTAATACCAGGCAAGTATGACCTTGCCTATCCATTTTCTGACAGCCTTGCAAGAGTAAAAGTAAATGGCTTAACCGGATTTATTGATTTAAAAGGTGATATGGTGATTGAACCTCAATTTAACCAGGCAAACGATTTTACCGGTGAGCTGACCATTGTTTCTATGAGTGGCAAATATGGATTAATTGATAAAACCGGCCGATTTATTGTCGACTGTAATTGGACCGATGTAAAATCTATGCAACATGGACTCTTGAAAGTGAGCATAAACGATAAAATGGCTTATTATAACCTGGTATCCAAATCATATCTGTGGCAGGAAGAGGGATTTGGAAAATAACCGCCAATGTTAAGTTTAACGTAAAAATAACATTTACGAAACGTTAAGCTAAAGAAATACTTACTTTTATCGCACCAACGCACAACTCTATGCTAACTCTTTCGATTATTGTACCCGTATACAATGAAGCTTCAACTATTGAAGCTTTGCTGGATAGAGTAGTTGAAGCACCTATCGCGTTCGAACTTGGCAAGCAAATAATTATAGTGAATGATTGTTCCAAAGACAACTCCCTTTCTATCCTGAAAAACTACATTGAAAAATTCAATACCTACAACAAAGCCTTACTTCCTCCTACCGAAATCATACTTCACAGTAAAGAAAAAAACGAAGGAAAAGGAGCAGCCATTCATACAGGGATAGCGTCGGCTACAGGAGATTATATTATTGTACAGGATGCTGACCTGGAATATGACCCGCGTGAATATTCTCTGCTATTAAAACCAATGGTGGAGGGGTTTGCCGATGTTGTGTATGGGTCCCGGTTTATGGGAGGCCAGCCACACCGTATGCTTTTCTTCTGGCATTCTATAGGCAATAAATTCCTTACTTCTTTATCGAATATGTTTTCTAATTTGAACATGACCGACATAGAAACATGTTATAAACTTTTCAAGGCCGACATTATTAAAAAAATAAACCTG
>JABDAL010000055.1 GCA_013289165.1 Bacteroidota bacterium | reverse complement strand
ATCTTTTTGTAGATGATTGGGGCAAGCCTCTCTTTACAATGCTTTCTTCTCCTTTCGCCCAATTTGGATTAAAAGGAATTACCATTTTTAATATTCTTTGTGGGCTTGGTGCATCTTATTTAGCCTACAAAATAGCAGAGAAATTATCCTTGCCATATCCTTACCTGGCAATTATATTTACGTTTTCTGCCCCTATTTATTTTTCAGTCGTAAACTCCGGGCTAACTGAACCGTTATTTTCACTTATGTTAATTGGGTGTATCTGGCTCATCTTAAATAAGCGATATTACCTGAGTGCTATTGTATTTTCATTTCTTCCTTTTGTAAGGGCGGAATATGTTTTTGTACTGCCACTTTTTGTTTTTTATTATATTTATAAAAAAAAATATCTTGCTAACTTCCTGCTTCCCTTCGGAACTATTGTAATAAGCATAATTGGTTTCTTTTATTATAAAAATTTCTTATGGCTTATCAGTCAAAACCCCTATTCAGATGCAAATTCGAAGGCCTATGGTGATGTAAAAGGCACTTTATTATGGTATCCAGACCGCTTTCGTGAAATAACCGGAATTGCACTCGCACTCCTCATTTTGATTGGCCTGCTATGGTATGCAGGAGGCGAGTATCTTAACAGGCGGCGTTCTACTAATACTGAGAAGAAAAATAATTACCAACTGGAAGAGGTATTTTTAATTCTAGGAAGCTTTTTCAACATATTTGCAGGACATACCTTAATCTGGGCTACGGGGGTTTTTCCTACTTTAGGATTATGCCGGTACATGGCTCTGCTAATACCTCTTGCATCCATTATAGCTCTACGGGGATTGCAGTTAATAAACTTACTACCTGGTGCCATTAAAATGCCAAGATTAAAAACAATCATACTGGTATGTGCTGTGATTGCAGTACTCTACTCCCCTTATATGGTATGGTATAAAATTCCTTTTACACTTGACCCGGAGGATGTAGTTATAAAAGAAGCTACCGACTGGCTAAAACAAACACCTGACGCTAATAAGAAAATGTTTTACCTGGCTCCTTTTATTACTCCGGCGCTTAATATTGACGCCTATGATACCGGAAAAAGAGGAGAATTGTGGAGTATGAATTACCGCCATCCGGAGTGGAACATGCCCCACGGAAGCATTATGATTTGGGATAGCCATTTTGGCCCGAATGAGGGAAGAATAAAATTAGATACTCTTATGAAAGATACTAATCTTACCCTATTGCGCAAATTTGACCCTGTTGAAAAATTTACCGTAATCGGCAGAATGGATTACGGGGTGTGGATTTTCAAAAGAAAATAAAACATTTATTCCATTACTATTACAGGCAAGTGTTTTCTTTAATTCTTCTTTAGCAAGATAAAAGGAGGCACATTGGCAATTATTTTCCAAGAAGAGTTTGTGATGTACTTATTTAATATTCGGGTGTAATCGTGCTGAGTGGATGCATAGTAATCTTGAAATGTGAAGACAGCTATATAATCGGCATCTTCCACATCCGGAAATTCATAGGAATATTTTCGCTGCGAGAGATGTGGAAGTAAGGAAGCAGATGCACAAACCTTAGCATCTTCGGGGATAAGTTTTAACCTGTTATATATTTCGGCAGTATTATAAGGGGGATTAAAAAACCGGGCGTCAAAAATGTTTTCTTTGGTCGTAGTTCCCCATGGTACAGCTCTATGGCCAACATCCATTTTATATCTTGTTACAAAAAATGTAAGCGAACAGATAACAACAGAAATGGAATATTTTATCCATCTTATTTTTAATTGGGCAAGTATCAAAAACACAGAAACAGGAAGCATAGTAACTACAGCGATGGCATAGTAACCATAAATTCCCCAGCGTATAAAGTCATCATTGAACATTTTTTGGAAAACAAGTGGAATAAACCAAATAAAATACCGGGGGCGGAAAAACAATATGAAACCTCCGGAAATAAGATATACCCAATAGAATTCACCCTTGACACCATTAAACGTTGGATCGCCAGATTGATTTATATAAAGCAGCTTAAAAGTTTCAATGGGATGACTGAGAATATGTAACAAAGCAGCACCAGGGGTTTTTCCTAAAGCAGCATATTGAAAAAGTACATATCTATTTTGCGGAGTTTCAGTTATGGGGATAAAAACCTTGAAAAGGAGAATAAAATATAGAACAGAAACAAAAATCCCCACTATACAATAAGCAATTATTTTTCTTTCTCTCCAATGCCAAATTGCCAGTACAATGAATACAAAAACAAACCACAGTGGCATATCCTCCCGAGAAAAAAGGGAAAGAACAAAAATGATGAATGCAAATACATATTTTTTTGCTTCAAAATAATAGAGAAATAAAGGTACAAAACAGGAAACAATTGTCAAGATATTAGCATCCGATGAGAAAGCACTGTATCTACCTTGTAATAAAAAATAATAGAGTACGGCAAATACGCCCAGCCAGCCATCTCCTGTTTTTAAAAGGAGTAATTTATAGATTGCCCATGCACTCCATAAAATAAATGCAACCAAAATAAGGAGTAGAGTATAGGTACCTGTTAGCCAGCCAATAAGCCAGTAAACAGGGACAAAATACATTAAAGTAAGAGAAAAGTGGTCCTGAAGAAAGGTTTTATCTGCATTACATACTTTATATAAGGAAACACTGCTGATATGAAAATGGGAATAATCCCAAAAAGCAAAATTGTACACTGCATAATCATACGCAGTTGTCCGGAAATAATAATGGTTGCCTATAACTATTGTACAGAAAACCGCTGCAAAAACCAGCATAACCAGGTAGAATACTTTTTGGTGAAGTGGTAAAGACCTCAGCGTTTTAATAGAACTCATGATTACGAATATAACGCAATTTATTTATTACCTATTGCATCATAAACCACCTGTTGTATATCGGTACGTATATTTAGCTTTACTAATTTATTGTCATTTGAGCCGCCTGCAACCCTGTTTGATAAGAACACATATACCAATTTATATTTGGGGTCAACCCAAACATACGTTCCCGTAAAACCAGAATGTCCGTAACTTTCGGGGGAAACTGATTGGCAGGCGGGGCTTTCTTTTGAACTGTTCAACTCCGGTTTGTCAAACCCTAATCCACGCCGATTGCCCTGGCTGCAATAAATGCAGGAAGTGAATTCACTTACTATTGAACTGTCAATATATTCCATCCCGCCATAATTGCCATTTTGCAAAAGCATTTGCATTAATGCAGCCAAATCTCCTGCATCAGAAAATAATCCGGCATTTCCTGCCACCCCGCCCAATATAGCTGCTGAAGGGTCATGAACGGTTCCCCACAATAGTTGCTTTCTGAATATGCTGTCGTATTCAGTAGGTATAATTCTAAAGACGGGTAATTTTTCTAATGGGTTAAACACCATTGTCCTTAAGCCCATGCGGCGATAAAAATTATCTTCTACATACTTGTCAAGTGGCTTCCCGGTGATATTACTTATAGCATACCCCATCAGTATAAATCCCAAATCACTGTATTTATACACAGGCTTTTTATCTATAGGCGATTGGAAGATTTCTCTAAGTACAGTATCCCTAAAATCCTTTCGAATAAAAAGATTTGTAGCAACCATGTCAGGGTATTCGACAGACTTTACAGGGCTGTATACTCCATTTCGGTATGCATTTCCATTCATAGTTTCTTTATAAAAGAAAATATCAGGTTTTAATCCTGCCTGGTGGGTTAAAATATCTTTAATAAGTATGTTCTTCAATTTGCTCTTCTTTGCTTCCGGCAAGATGGATGGTAATGTACCGTTTATGTCTATTTTCTTTTCGCTGGTAAGTTTCATTAAAGCTATGGTAGTGGTCGCTATTTTAGTCACTGATGCAAGGTCATACACATCCATATATTTAACCTTCGCAGAATCTTTGTAATCTCTTGCTCCGAAAGCCTTCTGGTAAATAATTTTTCCGTCTTTAGCAACTAACACCACGCATCCCGGATAAGCCTTTCGCCTTATGCCAAAGCTTGCAATCGAATCAATTTTTGAAAGTTTCGCTGATGAAATTTCAGCCTCTTCAGGAATAGTATATTCTAGTTTAGTTTGGGAAGTAATAATTCCACAACCACGTTTGAAATCACCCGAAGTAGTGACAGACAATTTTCCCTTCCCTCCTATTCCACCAAAAATAAGTTGTGCAGAATAATCCTGTGAATAAGTAGTACTTTGATATGACATAATTACTGCTGCCGCTTTCAATGCCTGTGGAAAATACGATAGTATATATGGATCAGAAAAAAGAGTAAGTATGGTCGGTTTTGTTTTTACTATACTATCTATCATTCGCATAACAACATGGTTCATGCCAAAAGTGTCCTGTGGATGCGTAGTAGTATGGGTAAGGCCTATGAGAATGAGATTATAGTTTTTGAGTTTGGCAAACATAGAGTTAGCAATGCTGTCAGAACATTTCATGTCCATATTAAAATGGGTAACGGAAGCATAGTCATCCATGCGTGACTGAAATATGTCCTTATTTGTATCTCCAATTACCAAAGAAGCTATTCTCAATGTGTCGGGACGTTTTATAGGAAGTATCTCATTATTATTAGACAAGACAGTAAGGGTATTTTCTGCCAATAACCTATTTAAGTAGTCCGCCTCCGTAGAATTAATGTCCTTTGTAAGATTAGTCAGAGCAATGGGCTTATATTTATCCAGCCCTGCCCAGGCTTTTGCCATAAGAAGTTTTAGACAACGCCGGTCTATCTTCTCCTGCGATATTTCGTTTTTTTCTATTGCCTTTTTTATTTCCTCTATTGCCTTGGGAACATTTTCAGAGAACAGCAACACATCATTTCCTGCCAAAAGAGCATTAAGGTCTACATCGCCGGGCTTATAAAATTTTGCTACCCCTTGCATATTAAGGGCATCGGTATATACCAGTCCGCCAAAGCCCATATCTTTTTTCAAAAGACTATCCACAACCTTAGGAGACAGCGTAGATGCCCTATTGGGAGTAGAATCAAGAGATGGGATATAGAGATGGGCGACCATTGTACTTGCCATACCTCTTTTAAAAATTTGCCGGAAAGGATACAACTCCAACGTATCAAGCCTGCTAACCGGGTAATCAACTATTGGTAGTGAGAGATGGGAATCTGTTTTTGTATCTCCATGCCCCGGAAAATGCTTGGCACAGGCAAGTACATGCTGGCTTTGCAATCCCTCCATGTAAGCAATCCCCAACTCTGTAACATGTATTTTATTCTCTCCAAAAGAACGCATCCCTATTACAGGATTATCGGGATTATCATTGATGTCTACAACCGGGGCAAAATCTTCCTGCACTCCAAGTCTTTTACATTCTCTCGCTATTTCAACCCCCATTCTATATACCAGTGTAGTATCATTCATAGCCCCCAATGCCATTTGAAAAGGGAAACGGGGTACACTGTCAAGACGCATTGCAAGGCCCCATTCAGCATCCATGCCAATTAATAATGGAACCTTTGAGAGGGATTGATAATAGTTTGTTAGTTCTGCCTGCCTGTATGGAGTACCTTTAAAGAAAATCAACCCGCCGATTTTCTGCTCATTGATAAGCTTCGTAAGCTTTTCCTTATCGTCTTTATATTTCGAAGAGGTATCGGAATAGGCAGCTACCATAAAAAGCTGTCCTATTCGCTCATCGGGGCTTAATATTTTTATTACGGAATCTGCCCAATGTATACACTGCAGATTAATAAAAGGAGGGCTATTTTGTGCATGTAAAGCAGATATGCCAACCCATAATACAAAAATTAATCCTTTGGCTTGTCTGCTCATGAAACGCGAAATTATTTAGTAATCACATAAAAATTACTCTCATGGTTTTAATTTATTAACAAGCAGGGTTTGGGATACAACCATAAATAAAAAAGACCAGCCTACAGAGCCGGTCTCTTTTATTGTGTTAGAAGGAAACCTTAGTGTTTCTTGATTTCTTTGCTAACGTGGTTTTCTTGCCTGTTGATTTGCTTTTGTTCAGCTTTCGTAATGTGGCCATGGTTGTCAGCAGCATCCTTTTTTTCTTCGTTGTGGATGGCTTTGTCTTGACTGTGAAGTTTTGCGGCTTCGGATTTCGACATTTGATGGTCAGCAACTTTGTTGTTAATACGTGCATTTTGGTTTTGTAAACGTTTGTTTACTTCTGCCTTGCGAGGATGATTGTTGGCATTGGCAGCAGGTGCTGCCGGAGCAGCCTGGGCTTGTGCGGGTGCTTGTGCAAATACTGAAACCGATGCTAAACTAAAAGCTACTACAGAAGCAGCTAGTACTAATTTGTTTGTTTTCATGACAGTTTTTGTTTTTGATTATACAGCAATATTAGTCACCCAAAATGAAGAGTTTATGAAGGAGATAATAAAGCACTTTTGATACTTATTAAATACAATATGTATTTCTACGGGTCCCTCACAATCCTGAAACCAATAAACTTCCCTTTGAGATAGGGCTGCAGCTGCCCCCGAGAGGTTACCAGGCAACCTTCATCAAGGCTAAGCCAGGTGCCGCCCCTTAAAACCCGTTTTTCTCCCTGCACAGGCCCCTGGGGATTATCGGAAGGGCTTACCTTATAGTAATACATTTCATACCAGTCAGAGCACCATTCCCAAACATTACCCGACATATCAAACAGCCCCAGTTCATTGCTTTTCTTTTGCCCTACAGGATGGCTCTGCCTCCCGGAATTATCCTCAAACCAAGCCACTTCGTCTTCATTATTACTACCACTGTAATTATATCCCTTGCTTTTATCTCCTCCCCTCGCTGCATATTCATACTCAGCTTCGGTTGTGAGGCGGTAGTGGGCCTTCTTAATCTTATTTAGCTTTTCTATAAACTTTTGCGCATCATACCAGCTTACATTTTCTACGGGGCAGGCGTAGCAGTTTTTGTGAATAGATGGATTCGTGTCCATTATAGAATACCAAAGCGCCTGTGTAACGGGGGTTTTAAGGATATAAAAACTTTTTATTGTCACCTTATGCTGAGGCTTAGAAATATCGCCACCCTCCACATCCGACGTATCAGGAAGCCCCATTTTAAAACTCCCTCCCTGAACAAAAACAAAATCGGAATCTAAATTAAGAATACTTACAGCCATCAGGGAGTCCCTTTCTTTGAGCAGCCTTTTCGAATCAGCAGTATTCGTTTGTGCCAAGCAGAAACTGGCAAACAAGATAAAAATAAGGGACAAACCCGGCTTCATTTATTATTCTATTACTTATGCAAAAATAGAAAACGGGGAAAAACAGATAAAATTGAGTGCTTATAATTTCAAGTTATCTTTGTCCTTATGCAAATAGTTGGCTTTCCTTTATTACTAAGTATATTAACTTTTCTATCAACCCTGGGTGGAGGGTTGCTTGCATTACGTTTCAAAAACCACCTTGCTATTATTATAGGGTTTAGCGCCGGAGCAGTGATAGGCGTAGTATTTTTTGACCTTTTACCTGAAGCACTTTCATTAGGTGCAAAACAATTCAGCACCCCGGCTATATGTGCAATAGTAGTAGTGGGATTTTTGTTCTATATGATACTCGACAGGTTTTCCATACTACACACGCACCTTTCAGGAGATTCCAATCATATCCGTGGAAGAATAGGTGCCGGGAGTCTTTCTATTCACAGTTTTTTCGACGGGGTTGCCATTGGGGTAGCCTTCCAGGTTTCAGTTCCCATAGGGATACTAATTGCGGTGGCCGTAATTTCACACGATTTTGCTGACGGAATAAATACAGTAAGTATTGTTCTGAAGGATGGTAGTAAAAGTAAAGAAGCTTATCGTTGGTTATTTGTAGATGCCATAGCCCCAGTAGCCGGAGTAGTTTCAACCCTGTTTTTTAAAATACCCGATGCCTCTTTTGGTATTTTACTCTCGTTGTTTTCAGGATTTTTTCTTTACATAGGTGCAAGTGACCTGTTGCCCGAAAGCAGGGAAAGGAGCCCTGCCTTTTTAGTAACCATTATGACTATCCTGGGAGTTGGGTTACTCTACATTGCAACCCGGATTGCTGCTATCTAATATCTATCATCCCCCAAAATCCATCACATAATTCCAATGGTAGGTTTTATGCGGCTGGCAGGAAACACCCACTGCCTTAAAATTTATATCCAAAATATTTTTCCTGTGCCCCAGGTTTACCGGGTCGCTTGAATCAATCAGCAAATTCATACAGGCATCAATGGCAAGCTTATTTCCATAATCGCAGTTTTCACCTACCCGGTTATAACGGCTCATAACCGATTTTATACGTTTTTGAAAATCTGCATGACCCTCTTTGCCTTCTGCTCCCATTTTTTTTGCAAAATCATGGGCAATAGAGCATAATTCTTTATCGGGAGAAAGAGGGGCAATAGATTTAGCGACCATCAGTTGTACCCGTAAACCCGAAGCTGCATTAGCTTGATCGGGATGCTGTTTCAGATAGTCAGCAAGTATAGTTTGGCAAAACTGCTTAGGTTTCATCCGGCAGAGGTTACAATAAAGTATCAGTTTTTTCTCTTCATCAGTCAGGTAGGTAACATCACTGGCAGAATTAGCCTGGCGTAATAAATCCCTATCCCAGCCTTTTAAAAGCTCGTTACTCTGTTGTTGTGCAGATTGAAATGAAACTAAAAACATACAAAAAGCTATAACAATTCCGGGTAGAAAGGCAGAACCTTTACCAATTGCACGGATAATCTTCATAAGAGGGTAATTATAATTTTATTTATGGAGTATGCAAATATCTAAACGAATATTGAATTTAAAACCAAGAATTATGAACAAGAACGGCTGACGAGTGTAATATGTTGGTTCGTGCATAAAAATCTATTTTATTAAAGCATTACCTTTGCCCCATGAAACAAGTCCTTGCTATAATGCAACGGGAGTTGCGGCATGAACTAAGGAGCCGCAAAGCATGGCTTGCCATATTGCTTTATACAGGAAGCACGGTATATATTAGTTATCTAGGGTTGCAGAATAGTGTTTCGGCTACGCTTAATACCCAGGATGCTTCTATACACAATACCATATTCTGGTTGTTAATTATTTTCATTTCCATGTTTGCCACTTCAGGCAGCTTTGCGGGCAGGGAGAGCGAAATGTTTTACATATATACACTTGTATCTCCAAGCAGGTTTATACTTGCACGGCTTATTTACAATGGGCTTTTCCTCCTTTCAGTTAGCTTGTTAGCCTTTTTTTGCTTTCAGTTTTTTATAGGTTTCAACAATACCAATCTTATACTTTTTCTCCTCACACTTTTATTAACCGTGTGGGGTATTTCTTCCCTTCTTACTATGTCTTTTTCAATTGCATCAAAAGGCGGAGGGGGGTTCACCCTGATGGCTATAACCAGTTTTCCATTACTTGTACCTTTACTTATTACGGCACAGCACCTTTCGGAAATGACTATTACCGGTTCAGATACCACAGGCTATGGGGGTTACATGGCAGCCCTGCTTGCTTTAGATGCCATAATTGCAGCCCTGTGTTACGTATTATTTCCCTATCTTTGGCGCGACTAAAAATGATTAAACACGACATACTCTCGGCTTCCTGGTGGAAATATTTATGTGTCGTTTTTCTCACGTATACCGTAGTAGCCGGTTTCCTTATGCCTGCTCCCGCAATGGAGATATTGCATGAAACGATACGTAACCTTTATTTTCATGTCTGCATGTGGTTTGCGATGATGTTCATACTCACCGTGTCCCTGTACTATAGCCTGAAATATCTTAATAAACCTACTGAAGATTATGATATTATAGCCTCCCAATGCGCCTATACAGGATTAGTTTTTGGTATATTGGGATTGGTAACAGGCTCACTGTGGGCAAAATATACCTGGGGCGACTGGTGGACCAACGACCCCAAATTGAATGGTGCTGCTATCGCCCTGCTTAGTTACTTTGCTTATGTGGTACTCCGCAATGCTATGGACGATGAGCAAAAAAGGGCACGTATTTCAGCCGTATATAACATTTTTGCATACGTAATGATGATAACGTTTATAATGATTTACCCCCGCTTGAAAGAAGTGGATTCCCTGCACCCGGGAAATGGAGGCAATCCGGGTTTTAATCAATATGATTTAGACAGCCACATGCGTATGGTATTTTATCCTGCAGTAATAGGATGGTTGTTACTATGCAGTTGGATAGCATCTATAAATATCCGGACCGAACGGATTAAACGGCATTTACTTAATCAATAGTGTTTATTTATGAAAAACATCAGGCATATTCTCCTACTATTGTTGTTACTTTGCAGCCTCTTTGTACAAGCACAAAACTCTGCCACGGTGGAAATGGCAGATACAATGCGCAGCAATGGGAAAATCTATGTGGTAGTAGGTGTTTTGGTAATTATTCTTTTTGGCTTGCTTGTATACCTTGCGGGCATTGATAGAAAAATTAGTAGAATTGAAAAGAACATAGAAGAAAACAAGAAGAAATAATGAATAAAGTACCAGTAATAGTCATACTTATTATAGCCATACGCTTAGGAGTGATGATGACAAGGAAAATGAAAAAAAATAAATGAAAAAGGTACATATTATAGCTATTCTTGTTATAGCCATAGCCTTTGGGGTGATTATGACTTCCCTCTCCAATAATAGTACTTATGCTTCTTTTAAAGAAGCGGGGGAACATCCTAATAAGATATTTCACGTAGTTGGCAAATTAGATAAGAATAAGCCCTTTTTATATGATGCGCACTTAAATGCTGACCTTTTCACCTTTTATCTTATTGACCGGGATGGTAGCGAACGCAAGGTGATGCTTGAGAAACCCAAACCGGACGACTTTGAACATTCGGAACAGATTGTGGTTATTGGCAATGCCAATGGCAGCGATGAATTCAAGGCAAAAGATGTACTGATGAAATGCCCATCCAAATACCAGGATGGCAAACCTACGGAGAAGCAAAACAGCTCACTATAGGCAACTTTCACATACAATTGTATTTACCATAACCCATTCTGCCTGAAAACTTTAAGAGGCAGTAGATATTATTATATTTTTATTTTTGCGGTAGGCAATTGAAAAATAAATTTTTAAAATATACTGAACTACTTCTTTTTTATTCCGGTGTTGGCTTAAACATTTGGATACTTCTTCATTTTACTTTTATTGGCGGACAGGACGGACCTTCGCATTTATATTATTCACGGGTGCTTAATTACCTTTTTAGAGGGAACACCTTTATTAGCCAATACTTTGTCATTAACCATTTACCCGTTCCCAATTTAACTGACCACTACCTCCTTGCCCTACTCGATTTCTTTTTTTCTTCTGTTATTTCACAAAAAATACTACTCACAATCTATCTGG
This sequence comes from Bacteroidota bacterium, assembly GCA_013289165.1. Taxonomy (GTDB): domain Bacteria; phylum Bacteroidota; class Bacteroidia; order JABEUT01; family JABEUT01; genus JABEUT01. Next base: position 3,982 of record JABDAL010000055.1, on the reverse strand, counting down.
TAGGCTTTCCTCTTTGCTTCAGGCACATCATCAAAAAGTATAATCCTGGTAGTATGGCTGCAAGTTCATTTATCATACCCTTTACCCATTGCTGGATGTTTTATTTTGGAACATATAACCTTTGCATTTCTTTCACCTTCCTCTTCTGGGCTATCTACTATTACACCAAGAATTTTTCAGATACTACTAAACTTTATTCTGCTGCAAAATATTTTATCTTCTTTTGGCTTGTGTTATTAAATTACTTTACCAATGGTATAAACTTTTTATTCCTGGTTCTTATTTGCACAATAACCGAATTGTATTGGTTTCTTCCTAAAATAAAAGAATTAAGAATATCTTATATACTTAAAAGAATCTATCTCTTTTGTATGCTTTGGCTTCCTGGCCTGGTTATGTTGTATATTAGTAATAATGCCCTCCCGGATTTCCATAGGCCTCATCCTGCCCGGTTGCCATTTACCGAACTTCTTACATGGTTTTATGATTTTCATTGTTTGTCGGTTACCGGAGAAAAAAAAGGTGTCTACGCACATATTATCTTTTATTGGCTCATATTAACATTAGTTCTTACAGTATTTGGAAGATTAAAAGATTCCACCCTCAGAAAATTTTTATTTTCTGATATTTTTCTCATAGCATTTATTATTAGCACTATTGCCTATTTTATCATTCCTCAAGATGCTAGCGTGGGAATGATATCAGATCGGTTATTCTACTCTCTCATCATTTTTCTCCTTGCGTGGATTGCATTACAAACAAATATTAAACAGTTTGTCTTACCCCTCACTGCTATTCTTTTAACGATTCATGCATTCTTTTTCTTTACTACTCATCTGCCAATATTGGCCGATTTGGATAAGGATGAATTAGACGTACAAAAAGCATCTGCATATATCAAACCCAATAGTATTGTTGCTCCCTTTAATGTATCTGACAAGCCGATAGAGGCTAGTATCACTAATCTACTCGGCATTGATAAACCATTGGTAGTAATAGAAAAATACGAACCGGATTTAGGCTGGTTTGCCATAAAAAGAACCATACCCAACCAATTGGTCGTCAGGTCTTCATATGGGGATTATCTTTGGGCTAACACCGATGACACAACACTTATACATATGGTTGATTACCTAATGGTTCATGGAAGTTATTCGTATGCTATGCGTTGTACTGCCTTAAAGCAATTAAAAGGTTATATCAGAATTTTTTCTTCCGATGATAGCCTTGTGCACGTCCTTCAAATAGACACAGAGTATGACTTTCCTCCCAGAACTAAAATTAAATTTAAATGGTAGCAGTATTTTATAATGCATAACTAATACCTGATATCTTATTATTTTTACAATTCGTAAAACCCGGTAATGAAACCACTTCATACGCGCATGATATGGCTCACAGCTTTTAGCATTGCTATGGGCTTTATGGAAACAGCCGTAGTAGTTTATCTGCGCAAAATATATTACCCTGCCGGGTTCCATTTTCCACTCGTTCCGCTTGACCACAACATTGTAGTGATAGAATTTTGGCGAGAAGCTGCAACTATAATCATGCTGCTGGGAATTGGAATACTTTCGGGGAAAAACACTTCACAGAAATTTGCAATTTTTCTTTACTGCTTTGCCACTTGGGATTTATTCTATTATGTTTTTTTGAAAGTTTTACTTAATTGGCCGGAATCACTTTTCACCTGGGACATCTTGTTTCTTATTCCCATGCCCTGGGTGGGCCCGGTATTAGCACCTTGTATCTTATCGCTTACTATGATAGTGCTTACTATTTCAGTAATTTATGTCCAGGAAAATGGGTATAACGTACATCTACAAATAAAAGAGTGGGTTTTATTTACCATAGGCAGCCTCGTCATCATATTTTCTTTTATGCTCGATTTTATAAAATATGTTTCACAGGGTGGCGCCATGTCAAATGTTTGGACGTTATCCCGTAAAAAAGATATGCTGAATGAAATAATCCAGTATGTACCAACAAGCTATAACTGGGGGCTATTCTTATTAGGTGAATTGTTTATTCTTTTGGGAATTATAAGCTTCTTGAAAAAAGCATATAAGATGCGACACTCGCTATAACCCTTTGGGAGAACACAAAAAGTATTTACGGGTAATCCTATCCAAGTCCCCTGCACCGGGATAGTCAGATGCTTTGGTGATATCGGCAACCTTTCCATCCGGATAGAGTATATTTATTCGACCGGTTGTAGTTTTCGATTGTTGGGGCTCCACTATTTTATATATGGCATTCTCCACTTCGCCTGAAAAAACAAAATAGGAAACATCCTTATCGGAAAGTTGATATTTAATTTTAGCTTTTTTAATAAGCTGTTTTATTTTTTGTTCACTGAAGGGCTCCTTCTGGAGACGGGCAGAATAGAGCCTGCGATTTATCAGCCAAGTGCTTAATGTTGACAAAATATAATCGGGATGGCTCATCCACACTTTTATGCAGCTCATTATATCATGGTCATCGAGCATAGAAAATGTATGCACTAATTCTTCACTTTTTTCAAAGTCTATTTTACTAAAATTATTATAAATAAAAACTCTTAACGATGGAGTACAAAATAATTCTCCATCATTAGCCGCAACCTCTTTAGCCCGGTTAATAATATTTATTACCAGCTCCATAGCAGAAAGTACCGTTTTGTGCAAGTAAACCTGCCAGTACATAATGCGCCGTGCAATAATGAATTTTTCAATAGAGTAAATGCCTTTGGCCTCTACTACAAGGTTTCCACCCGCTACATTCATCATGTTGATAATACGATCATAGCCCACCACTCCTTCCGTTACCCCGGTGAAAAAAGTATCGCGGGTAAGATAATCGAGCCTGTCAACATCTAACTGACTGGAAACAAGTTGGTGCAGAAACTTCTTAGGGTATTTATTGCGGAATATGCGAATAGCAAGAGACAATTCCCCATCAAGCTCTTTATTTAGCTTTTCCATAAAGATAGATGACATATCCTCATGAGAAATATTGTTTACTATGCTATGTTCTAAATTATGTGATAGCGGACCATGCCCAATATCGTGGAGCAGAATAGCAATCTTGACACTTTCTTCCTCTTTTTCTGTTATTTCAATGCCTTTGGAACGTAAGGTTTCAATAGCTTTATGCATCAGGTGCATAGCACCAAGCGTATGATGAAAGCGGGTATGAACCGCACCCGGATATACCAGGTGAGTCACCCCCAGTTGCTGGATTCTGCGCAAACGCTGGAACCAGGGATGTTCAATAAGCTTGAAAATAGTACCATCAGGTATAGTTATAAAGCCATAGATGGGGTCGTTGACTATTTTCTTTTTGAACATATGGCAAAGGTAAGGTTATGTTCTACTTAATTTTCCGGAGTCTTCAATATACCCGATTTTATAGCATATTCATGGCTGTAATCATATAAAGTAGCAGCAAGAGCCTCGTCACCAGTCGCTTTCTTCAGAGTATCGCTTTGGTTTAATAAATTTTGATGAATAAACTGCCTCATTTCCTCCACGTTCATATCTTTTGTCCAAAGGTTCAAGTGTAAAGATGCTTGCTCTTTTGCATCCCACATAGCTAAAAAAATTGATTTACACTCCCCGCTTTCATTATTTTGTGATGATGTCCAATTCATTTTAACAGGCAGATTGTTTTCATTCAGCTCCACAGTTATATGGATTTCCGATTTCTTATTCATAAATTTGTAATTTGTTCATTTTGTGTTCAAAAGTAAACTAAAGACTAATTACCCAAGCAATTATCTTTGGGCTTTATTGTAATTCAGGCATGACGAAAACAATCAGGCAATTTGATGCGGCTGTAAAATCGGCAAAGGATATATTCATGAAAAAGATGTACGATTATGGTACTGCATGGAGAATATTAAGAACATCTTCCATTACCGACCATGTATTCATTAAGGCACAGCGCATACGAAGTATTGAGGAAAAAGGCACACAAAAAGTAGGAGAAGATATAACTTCTG
>JABDAL010000054.1 GCA_013289165.1 Bacteroidota bacterium | reverse complement strand
GATGGCACTTTGTGAAATGTTATTCAGGACGGAGCCATCATTAATCCGGTAAGGAGGAGGAGATTGGAATGGCAGGAAATAACCAAATTCAAGATAGAAAAAGTTTTTGTTATGGTAATACCAGTCGTAGGCTGCAGTAAGATTTAATGTGCTGGCAGGAAGTAATGTCATATTTACATTTTTAGTAACGGTATTCCCATTTGCATCAACAGTTTGTAGTGAAGGCGAAAAGCTACTTAATCCGGTGGAATAGGAATATCCTACACCTATAGTCCAACCACTTAGTGGTTTTTCCTTATATAAAAGTGTTCCGGTTAGTTTAGTGCCCCAGCTGCCTATGCCTGCTCCCACTCTTATATATATGGGATTCACAATTTTTGCAGTTGCTCCTATTCCCAATATGCCACAATAATTATCAAGCCCTACGCCAAAGCCCAAATAAAGAGTCGGAAACTTTGTATAAGGGGTAACGTGCCTGCTGGTATCCATTTTAGGAAGTTGGGCAAAGCAGGTAGTAATGAAAGAAAAACTAAAGATAGAAATTATGGCAAGTTTTTTCATGGCGCTAGTATGAGTGTGACAAAAATAAATTTATTATTCCTGTGCAGGAGAGTGCTCCTTACTTACTTGAAAAAAGCTAAAATTTACCTCTCCATAAGTTCTTTGTTCAAAAAAATTGGGGTGTTCTGCAAACGATGTGCGCTTGGAATGTTCAATTACCAGCCAGCCTGTTTCTTTTAAAAGCCTGCGGCTGAAAACAAGTTCGGGTAATACAGGGTAATGAACATACTCGTAAGGCGGGTCGCAAACAATAATATCAAAAGGTGCAGTGTGGCTGCGTAAAAATGAGAGTGCATCACTACGAACCGTTATCACATTATCCAGCTTAAAATGTTTTACATTTTTTCGCACAAAGTTGCAGCATCCGTTGCTAATGTCAACAGCTGTAACTTGTTTGCATCCCCGCGAAGCAAGCTCGTAGGTAAGGCTACCTGTACCGCAAAACAGGTCGAGTGCCTCGCATTGCTGCCATATAAAATGGTTTTGGAGAATATTGAACAGTGCTTGTTTTGCCTTGCCTGTTGTGGGCCTAATGGGTAGATACTTGGAAGGTACCGCCCTGCCTTTCAGATTGCCTCCTCCTATATACATTGGTATTGCATAAGAAGAGAATAATAGCGATGCCCCGGAATAGCTGCCAGCATGGGCAAAAAAGCAAACCGGGCAGGCTTTTCCGCCAGGCGGATGTTTGTTAAGTACTTTCTTGTGAGCTCAAGCATTTGTGACTTTTCCTCTATTTCGCCATACAGGGAACATGGTGAATCCGCAGGATTCAGCTTGAGTTCTTCATATACCCAAATGAGGAAATAAGTAAACTCATCCGGTGTTTGAAAATAGTAGCGATTGTAGAGGAGTAATTTTCCTAATTGAAGCGCTACTACGTCCATATAGCCATGAAATACATATACATGCACTTCACTTTGAGTGCTACCCTTATGGAGAGCAAGTAAATATTCTACAAAAACAGAAGAATGATGCCTGAAAATAGCATGGGGGTATTTTGCTTTCAGATGGGAATAATCGGTTGAATTGACGGCATAGAGACTGTGACAATCATTATTTTTAATAAAATCAGAACAAGGGGTTTCATTTTGTTTAATAAGGTTTTGCTGTTTCAGGTAATCTTTCACTGAATCGGAAGAAAAGAAAACCGAAGGTATCAGCATGGCGCTATTATGAGTAAATGCCACGGAAGAGCTGGAGCATTTAAAATTTAATATGTCTTCTTTAAGAATAGTTTCGAGCGGATGCTTTTTTTCTTTATCAGCGATACGGCTAAAGCAAGCCATAGCCAAATATTGATTAGCATCCTTATCTAAAAAACAGGCATATAGGCTATCTTCTCTTACCTCTATAGCGAGATGCAGATTTTTCCCTGACATGGAAGCCTTGTCCCCTGAAAATTTATCTTGTACATTGGATGATAATATTTTGGTATCTGCCATTGGGTGTAATAGCCCAAAATTAATAAGAAACCCCTTGCCACAGCGATTAGAAAGAAAGCATCGTTGCAAATCATAAAAGAATTATCTTTGCAGCCCAAAAATTACGGTGGTTGTAGCTCAGTTGGTTAGAGCATCAGATTGTGGTTCTGAGGGTCGTGGGTTCAAATCCCATCTGCCACCCAATAAATGAAAAGATGCTATAGTTTAAAATCTATAGCCAATTCCTGTACCTGTTTATTATTTATAACGTTGAAATATGTAAATTTGTGTTTTATAAACTAAATCCTCTATGAAACTCAACACCCGCTTTTTTGTTATTACCGGACTAATCTTATTAGCCATATTAACCCGCCTGCTGCCTCATCTACCTAATTTTACGGCTGCTTCGGCAGTAGCTTTGTTTGGGGCTACTTATTATGACAGGAAAATTATGGCGTTTGTGGTTCCCCTGGTTGCTGTTTTTATCAGTGACTTACTATTGAGTGGCTTATACAGGGGCATGGAATGGGTGTATTTCTCCTATATAGCCATTGCAGGCCTTGGATTTCTTTTGCGAAAGAAGGTTACCATTTTCCGTGTAGCGGGGTTTTCTGTCCTTTCTTCGCTGTGCATATATGTTATCTCTGATTTTGGAGTATGGCTGGGAACATTATATCCTCATACATGGGAAGGTTTTATAGCCTGCTACGTGGCCGCACTTCCATTCCTGAGAAATTGGATGCTGAGCGATTTAGTATATGGAGGATTGTTGTTTGGCGCTTTCTATGTTGCCGAACTTAAATTTCCAACTCTCATAAAACAATCGGTAAAGTAGCCTGCCGGTTTGGTAATTTGACGATTTGATAATTTCATGATTAATATGATAAAGCATTATCAAATTACCATATTATCAAATCACCGCGTTTCATATGCGCAATAAAGCAGTATTTGTTGTTTTTATCTGTGGGGTGCTATTATGTCCCGGTAAAGGGTTTGCTGCTCCCTTTGATTCCGCTTCGTTGCTCAAAGCATACGAAGATTCTATGAAATCTTTGCAATTTGTCCGGATAAATGCTTACGGCGACCAGGAAAAAGACGATGCTAATGCCCGGTTATTTGCCTTGATGAATAAAGCCCTTCAGTTATCGGGCTCATTTGAATATCCTTTTGATTCGCTTACTACTATTGGAAAGGTTACCTCGTCGGATAAGCAAATTCGTGTCATCACCTGGGATGTTCCTAAATCAGGCTCCAAGTTTGAATATTTTGGGTTTATACAATCCTATAACCCACATAAAAAGAAATATGAGCTGTTTGTATTGAAAGACCATACGGATGATATCCCCAATATTTGGACAACAACCTGTACCCCTGAGAAATGGCTGGGAATGCTTTACTATAAGATAATTAAGGAAAAAGGCAGCAAAAACTATATACTGCTTGCCTGGGAAGGGTGGAATAAACTTATTACCCGTAAGATTATCGACATACTTTCTTTAAATGCACAAGGAATACCTACTTTCGGGAAGGCTGTATTTGGCGATTTACCATCCACATATAAAGGTAGCCCCAAAAGGCTAATTTTTGAGTATTCAGCACAGGTTTTTATGTCCCTGGAATATGATGAGCCGAAAAATATGATTCTTTTTGATTTGTTGGGTCCTGCTGAAGAAGGGCTTACCGGACAGCACCAGTATTATGGGCCAAGTTTCCAGGTAGATGGCCTGGCTTATAATAGTGGCACATGGAATTATGTGGCAAATGTGCAGGTGCGTAACCCCAATAGCAAAGAGGATAAGCTGTTTAATGATCCGAAAAATCCTTCGTACCAGCTGAAAAAGCAAGCTATTTATTCCCCAAAATAAATCTCTAAATTGACCCAAACTTCACTATGTTAACAATATGTGAAAACGGGGAGGGATAAACAAGGTTTTTATACCTTTGCGGCGCAATATTATTGCATAAAAACTTATGAAAGGAAAACACAATTTTAGCGCCGGGCCAGCCATACTTCCCCGCGAAGTTATTGAAGAGGCAGCCAATGGGGTTTTGAACATTAACAATACCGGGCTATCTATACTGGAAGTATCGCACCGCGATAAGGATTTTATGGCTATTATGGAAGAAGCCCGTACCTTGGTTAAGGAACTTATGGGGCTTGGGAACGAGTACCAGGTTTTATTTTTAGGAGGAGGCGCCAGCCTGCAGTTTGCAATGGTGCCCTGCAACCTGCTGATAGATGGAGGAACTGCTGCCTATGTAGATACAGGTGTATGGGCCCACAAGGCTATTAAGGAAGCTAAGGGAATAGGAAACATAAATATTATTGCCTCTTCCGAAGCCGATAAATACAGTTTTATCCCAAAGAATTATACTATTCCTGCGGATGCAAACTATTTACATATTACATCGAATAATACTATTTATGGTACCCAGATGCATGCTTTCCCCAATTCTCCTGTTCCACTGGTGTGCGATATGTCCTCCGATATTTTCAGCCGCAGGGTAGATTTCAGTAAATTCTCCCTTATATATGCCGGAGCCCAGAAAAATATGGGTGCAGCGGGTGCCACTATGGTGGTTGTGAAAGAAAGCATACTTGGCAAAACAGGAAGAAAAATGTTCTCCATGCTCGATTACCAGGTACATATTAAAGGAGAATCTATGTACAATACTCCTCCTGTATTTTCAGTATATGTGTGCCTCCTCACTATGAAATGGCTTAAGAAGAATGGCGGCCTTGCATGGATAGAAGAAATAAACCGCAGGAAAGCGGAATTAATGTATTCGGAAATAGACCGCAACTCTTTATTCACCGGAACAGTTGTAAAGGAAGACCGCTCTTGGATGAATGCTACATTCCTTCTTACTAAACCTGAACTGGAAACTACCTTTAACACCATGTGGAAAGAAGCAGGAATAGTAGGCCTTAAAGGTCACCGCGATGTGGGCGGATACCGTGCATCTATGTACAATGCGCTCACCCTGGAGGATGTTCAGGCATTGGTGGATGTGATGAAGGAGCTTGAAAAGAAAAATGGATAATTATCGTCTACTATTATAAATGCTGAAATAACCCCTAAAGCAATTTAAATATCCATGAAAAAAATATTGGCCAACGATGGAATGGAAGAGGACGCAATCCGTATGCTTGAAAAAGAGGGCTTTATGGTTGCCACCGAAAAAGTGCCCCAAGATGAATTGGTAGAAATTATTAATGCCGAAGATTTTGTTGCACTGGTAGTTCGTAGTGCTACCCGGGTTGACAAGGCTCTTATTGATGCATGTCCCTCTCTCAGGCTAATTGCACGCGGAGGTGTGGGTATGGATAATATTGATGTAGAACATGCTAAGGCAAAAAATATACAGGTAGTAAATACTCCGGCCGCTTCTTCATTGTCGGTGGCTGAACTGGTAATGGGGCATATTTTTACAATGGCCCGTTCGCTGGATGATTCAAACCGTGTTATGCCTGTTAAGGGCCATGCAGAGTTTGCACAACTAAAGAAAAAATATTCCAAAGGAACCGAAGTAAGTGGAAAGACACTGGGTATTATTGGGTTTGGAAGAATAGGGCAGTGCATAGCAAAACTCGGCCTGGGGGTGGGTATGAATATCCTTGCTTACGACCCTTTCATTCCCGAAGCAGAAGTTGAAATTTTATTGAATGGCAGCCAAAAAGTTAAAATAAATATCAAAACCTGCCCAATGGACGAGTTACTTGCCAAGAGTGATTTTATATCGCTTAATGTGCCGGGCGGAAAGATTATTACGCATAAAGAGATTAAGAAAATGAAACAAGGCGTTATGCTCGTAAATGCTTCACGCGGGGGAGTAATAGAAGAGCAAGCCTTATTGGACGGATTGAAGTCAGGACATATTGCACATGCTGCTTTAGATGTTTTTGAAGATGAAAAATCACCGAGGCAGGAGATATTACACCATCACAAAATATCATTAACCCCTCATATTGCAGGGTCTACCGAAGAAGCCCAACAGCGCATAGGAAGGGAACTTGCTGAGAAGATTATCCATTTTTTGAAGTAAACAAACAGGAGAGACTAAGCCTTTTCTCCCTGCAGCTCCTCAGTCATCTGCATTTCGTACATTTCCTTGTAATGGCTGTTAGCAGCTATCAGTTGTTCATGGGTACCATATTCTGCCACGCTGCCCTTTTCAAGTAGTAATATCTTGTCGCACATCTTAACAGAAGAAACACGGTGGCTTATAATAATGGTGGTTCGTCCCTGCATATAACGCTGTAAGTTATATAGTATTTCCTGTTCCGTATTCGTATCAACTGCTGAGAGGCAATCATCCATTACCAATATGGCAGGAGCTTTCAACATGGCACGGGCTATGGAAACCCGTTGTTTCTGCCCACCTGAGAGAGTTACCCCCCTTTCTCCTACATACGTATCGAAACCGTCAGTAAATTCAATAATGTTGTCATATATGGCAGCATCTTTCGCCGACTGTTCCACTTTCTTCCTTAATTCTGCACCTTCTCCATCGGTGGAAAAGGAAATATTAGCAGCAATAGTATCGGAGAATAAAAAAACCTCCTGTGGTACATAGCCAACTTTGCTACGTAAAGATGAAAGGGGAATATGCCGTATGTTTTTTCCATCCACCCATACAACACCCGATGTAGTATCATAAAGCCTGCATATTAACTGTGCTACTGTTGACTTACCACTACCCGTTCTCCCAACAATACCCAGTGACTCTTGCGTGCCTACTTTAAAGGAAACATCGCTTAATGCCTGTATGCCCGTATCCGGATAAATAAAACTAACCTTATCAAATTCCAATTCGCCGGATACTTCGATAGGATGCTCGTCTTCACTTTTTATAGTTGGCTCAGTTTGCAGAAATTCATTAATACGCGTTTGGGAAGCAGCAGCCCTTTGCACCAGCGAGGTAATCCAGCCCACACTGGCAACAGGCATGATGAGATTATTGACATATATTACAAATGCCAATACTTCCCCACTGGTAACTCTGCCAATTAACATTTGCCTTCCACCTACAAAAATTATTAGTACCATACTAATTCCAATAAGAAACATTAGAAATGGCTGGAACAGTGCATCGGCATTGACGAGGAACATGTTTTTCTTTTTGTATTCAATACATTCTTTTTCAAAATCGTGTACCAGTGTTTTTTCCAGCATGTACGATTTGATTATACGGATGCCCGAAAAGCTTTCCTGGGCTTTTGAGAAGAGTACTGATAATTGTTGTTTTACTACTGTGCTCCTGTTATTTATAAGGTTGCTGATATAATAAACTGAAAAGTATAATATAGGCAATGGAGAAAATACATACAGGGTATAAATAAGATTAATCTTCACCATATATATGAGGGTAAAGGCCACAATAGTAATAGTGTTCGTGGTGTACATAATGGCTGGTCCTACATAATTTCTCACCTGGCTCACATCTTCGCTGATACGGTTCATGAGGTCCCCGGTATTATTACGTTTGTAAAATGCCAAATCCAATTTTTGATAATGCTCGAATACTTCGTTTTTTAAATCGTATTCGATGAGTCGGGAAGTGACAATAATTGTTTGCCTGGTTAAAAAAAGGAAAAAACCACTGATTAAGGTAATACCAAAAAACAGGATGGCCAGCTTAACAATATGTCCAAGTGCAGCAGGCATGAAACCTGCTGATTGCGACATGTTTTTACCCACCCAATCAATACTTTCGGAAATATATTCCACCGAGTAGGTTTTCAGCCATGCCGAAAGCGATACAAAGAGCAAACCCGACAGAAGCCGAACGCGGTATTTGTAAAGATATTTATTAAGATGACTGAGCGACCTCACAGTATGCAAAGATAGGCCATAACGGGTTATGAAGTATGAGTTATATTTAAATATATAAGGGGAAAATAGTATCAGATTTACCGGGAAGAGGCAAAACGGATAAAATATTTATTTTTGTAAGAAACGCTACTCCGATAAATGATTACCTGCATCCGCCAATTGAAACCTACCTGCCTGGCAAGGCTTGCTCCGCTTACCATACTTGTTATTACGGGCATTATATTTCTGAATACGCTTGGCAATAATTTTATTGAAAATTTTGACGATAACCTTTATATTTTAGATAATGATATCATTAAACACCTTAACTGGTATAACCTGAAAGAAATTTTCTTCACTTTTTTTGAAGGGAACTACCATCCGGTTACTCTGTTGTCCTATGCTGTAGAGTATAAATTCTTTGGGTTAAATCCCTTCATTTTCCATTTGACTAATTACATACTGCATTTGCTGAATACTCTGTTAGTTTATTTGTTTATCAGGCGGTTTACAGGTAAGGTTTTGGTAGCAGCTATTACGTCCTTATTTTTTGGTATACATCCTATGCACGTTGAATCGGTGGCGTGGATATCTGAAAGAAAGGATTTGCTTTATACGTTTTTTTTTCTTTTATCTCTTATTTGCTATGCGAAATATGTGAAGGTTGAAAAGAAAAAAGCATATCTGATATGGGCATTTGTATGGTTTCTTTTATCGCTGCTGTCAAAGTCGGCGGCGGTTTGCCTGCCTTTAGTGTTGGTGCTGATAGATTATTATCATGATAAGAAGGTTTCATGGCAAACATTTAATACAAAGATTCCATTTTTTGTTTTCTCCCTGGTTTTCGGAATACTTGCCATTTTCTCACAGCGCTCTGTTGAGTCTATTATAACGCTTCCTCTCTTTACTGTTCTCGACCGGGTTTTTCTGTTTAGTTACGCCATACTGTTTTATTTATTCAGGGCATTTTTTCCGCTCGATCTTTCCATCATGCATTACTACCCGGTAAAAATAAATGGAATACTCCCCGTCGAATATTATATATCCCTGCCCATTCTACTGGTATTAATATGGGGCATATTTAAATCAGGGCGCTTTAAGAATGAACTCATTTTTGGCTTCTTGTTCTATTTAACCACTATATTTTTAGTACTGCAAATTATTCCGGTGGGGCCATCACTGGTTTCCGAGCGGTATTCATATATTCCATATATAGGTCTTTTCTTTATTATTAGCCAGCTTTTTTCACATGTAATAAATGCTGGGGGAAGACCAATGTCAGTAATTAAAATTTTCGTTTCTTTTATACTTATATTGGGATTGGTTTTTTATTCTTACCTGGCGTACCAGCGCAACAAGCTATGGAAAAACGGGGAAGTTATGTTTACAGATGTAATAACTAAATATCCGGGCTTTGCTTATGGATGGTATGCCCTTGGAAATAGTGAAAACCTGAAAAACGACCAGGAAATGGCTTTGAAAGACTATACAAAAGCTATTGAGCTGGCTCCTGATTTTGCCGGGGCATATTTTAACCGTGGAAATGCGGAATATGCAGAAAGTAATCTTACCACAGCGATACTAGATTATACAAAAACAATAGCGTTATCCCCGGAATTTATCAATGATGTATATGTTAATCGGGGAAATGCGGAATTTGCAGAAAATAATTTTGATGCAGCAGTAATGGATTATACAAAAGTTATTCAGTCAAATCCTGCTAAATATTTGGCTTACTTGGGGCTTGGAACGGTGGAGGATACCAAACAAAACTTTGATGCGGCGATAATGGACTACACAAAAGTGATTGAGCTGTCGCCCAACTATGTTAACGCATATTTTAGCCGTGGTAACAGCGAAAACAAAAAAAGAGATTTTAATTCAGCCATAGTAGACTATACGAAAACCATAGAATTATCTCCAACTTTTGCCGCTGCATATCTTAACCGTGGGAATAGCGAGAGTGCAGAAAGGGAATTCAATTTGGCGATGATGGATTATAGGAAGACGATTGAATTAGATCCCGGCAATTCTTCCGCCTATTTTAATTGTGGGCTGGTAGATGATACAAGGCAAGACTTCCGGGGAGCAATAGCAGCCTATACCAAGGCTATAGAATTATCTCCTGGTTTTTTGGAAGCCTATGTCAACAGGGCATTTATTTATTACACACTTGGGAAATATCAAATGGCTATAGTTGATTTTACCAAGGGATTAAGTTTGCGTTCCAATGATAATATAGCTTATTATTACCGTGGCATGGCAGAATTAAATTTAAATGATAAAGGGAATGCCTGTAGCGATTTGGCATCGGCACAGCAATATGGAAACCCGATGGCAGCCGGAGTATTGAAACAATATTGCAAATGAAAATGCCTGTTAAACAAAAACCTTACTTGCCGGATAGATTTATTTTACCTGCCATTCTTATTATAACGGCTGTTGTATTTGCTAATACCTGTAGCAATAGCTTCATTGAGAATCTTGATGATAATGTATATATTTTAGGCAACCAGTTTATCAGGCATCTTGACTGGCATAATCTGAAAGAAATATTTTCGGTTTTTTTCCAGGGAAATTATCATCCCGTTACATTATTATCGTATGCCATAGAATATAAATTCTTCGGTTTAAATCCTTTCGTTTTTCATTTGACTAATTACATACTGCATTTGCTAAATACGCTGCTGGTTTATTGGTTTATAAAGCAATTTACAGGCAAGATTTGGGTGGCAGCCATTACGGCCTTATTTTTTGGAATACATCCCATGCATGTTGAATCGGTAGCGTGGATATCGGAAAGAAAAGATGTACTGTATACATTCTTTTTTCTTTTGTCGCTTATTTCTTATGTGAAATACCTGTCAGTTGAGAAGAAAAATTCATACCTGGTATGGACATTTCTATGGTTTCTTTTGTCGTTGTTGTCAAAGCCTGCTGCGGTGTGCCTGCCTTTTGTATTAATACTACTAGATTATTACCGTTACAGGAAGATATCCAGGCAAATGGTTATCAATAAGATTACATTTTTTTTATTGGCTATAATCTTCGGAGTAATCACTATCTTTTCACAACATTCTTTCCAGGATAACGAAAAAATCAACCAGTTTTATACTGTTTTTGACAGGATTTTCCTGGTTAGTTACTCCATCGCTTTTTACCTTGTCAAAGCTTTTATACCCTTCCATTTTTCAGTAATGTATTATTATCCTGTGAAATCAGGGAATATGCTTCCGACAGAATATTATGCAACTCTTCCTGTTCTATTTCTCCTGATATGGGGTGTTCTTAAATCTGGACGCTTTAAGAAGGAACTTGTTTTTGGGCTATTGTTTTATTTTATAACTATTGCTTTAGAATTGCAAATACTTCCTGCGGGGCAAGTACTTGTTTCGGAGCGGTATTCCTATATTCCATATATCGGTATTTTCTTTATAGCCGGTCAGCTATATGTGTATGTTAAAGAGAATAAATTAATGTTAGCTGAAAAAATAAAGCCTGTTTTCATGCCTTTGCTTATCCTTATGGCAATTATTTTTTCCCTTATAGCATACCAGCGAAATAAAGTGTGGAAGAATGGAGAGGTGTTGTTTACAGATGTAGTTACTAAATATCCTCAATATTCTTTTGGATGGTATACGTTGGGAAACAGTGAAAACTCAAAAGGGGATTATGATGCAGCAATAATAAATTATACGAAAGCAATCGAATTGTCACCCACTTTTACGGATGTATATCTTAACCGGGGAAACAGTGAATTTACAGAAAAGAATTTAGATGCAGCTATAGCTGATTATAGCAAAGTCATTGAATTGGCTCCCAATACATTTTTAGCTTATTTAGACAGGGGATTGGTTGAAGACGCCAAAGAAAACCCCGATGCGGCAATAGCCGATTATACGAAGGCTATTCAATTGGATTCTTCTATGCCCGATACATATTATGACCGGGGAAATAGTGAGAACAGAAAAAAGAATTTAGATGCAGCCATTGCCGATTATACAAAGACAATAGAGTTGGTTCCAGCTTATACGGATGCTTATATAAACAGGGGAAATAGCGAAAAATCAAAGGGAGAGGGGGATGCGGCTATAAGAGATTATAGCAAAGCAATAGAATTATCTCCGAATATATTTTCCCCTTATTTTGACCGGGGACTTATTGAAGAGGCGCAACAAAACTACAGTGCCGCGATAACTGATTACACAAAAGCCATTGAACTTTCTCCCAATTTTGCGCCTGCTTATTACTATCGTGGGCTCACGGAATTAGGGCTCAACCAAAAAGATAAGGCCTGCAGAGACTGGCAATTAGCTCAACAGTATGGCAGCCCGCTTGCTGCCGATGCACGGAGGCAGTATTGTAAATAAGTAATTATTTATTTGTTTTGTTATTTTTGTAATTAAACTAAAATAAATGGGAAAGCACGACAAACACATCGGTAAAATATCAGCCATATTATTTATATGTTCCATTGTTATAAATTTTATTGGAGGAGGTGTTATTCCCTTTGGGCCTTTGCAAAATTTCTTCTTTGAATTGGGCAGTTTATGTGCCATTGGTGGATATGCAACTATTGCCGGAAAGCTAAATCGTGAAAACCATGATTTACTTGTAGCGGGGTTTACAGTTCTGACTGTTGCCGAAGGCTTCTCAATTGCCTCTGTTGCTGACTCTTACAAGCCCAATGTTTCTTCATTTGCTGCCTGCTTGGCTCTATATTCTTTAGGCTTCCTGATAATTGGTGTTTTTTCCCACTTTAAGTGGTGGGTGCGTACAGCCTGTATATTGATAACCATACCTTTTGGCATAGATACCTATGGTATACTAACTAAAACGCTTCAGGATTATTTGATTCCGTTTAAATTGGTGGGGTACTGCCTGCAAACAGTTGCCATTATAGGCTGGATATTATACCTGCTAGGCCCGGAAGAAAAAAAACAGGTTAGTTAGCGATTGGAGAGAGGATTTTTACTTATTTTATTAAATGAATTTAAAGAGTGGGATAAAAACTTGCGGAGAGAAACAGGTAAACTCCGAACCTTTAAGAGATTTTATATTTATAGAAGCCTATTGTGGGGAATTTATAAACGATGAAAGTAGTTTATCTAATGTTGGCGTTGGAAAAGAAGATGAATGAACTATTGTTAATGTTTTTTTCGCCAGAAGCTGCATCTCTTCTTTAGCTCTGTTTGCATGAGGCGCTATTGATAAAGTACCTACCTTGCCCTGCATCGCTTTTTGCCAATATAAAACGGCAAACCATTGTGGCATTATCATAAAAATGATTTTCAAATTGGTCGGTTCTATGGCGATACTAAGAGATTTAATGGCATTAAATCCTTCCCTGATACTTTTTACCATTATTTTAATACTACTTCGTTTTTTTCCTAATTGTATACTGTCGCCATTTTCTTTGATAATTGCTGCGGATACGCATGTCACAAAAACGGCATGTGTTTTTAGCCAACCTTCCATATCAGCAGTAACTGCAACCTCAAATTCACTCTTTTCTAAAAGTCTTTTTATCTCGTTAACAGGTTCAGAAGTTTCACTGTTTAGTTCCCCAATGGTAGTTTTCTGTTGCTTTATCTGAATATAGTCTATCCGATTGTCCTTATAAGTTCCCCCTAGACCCGGGAATCCTAAAATGAGGCGCTTTGGTTTTAATTCATTTTCCAATTGTTTTATGCTTTCAGGATTATTGAACATGAGCATAACTAAAGGACAAACAGTATTAGCTTTCAAAACTGGTATAACACTATCAATTTGGTCTAAGCGTACAGTTACAATAATCAAATCATACACATCATTAACACCTAATTGTTGCGTTAGCGGGACATTAATTGTTGACTACTTACCCGTTAAGACATTTTTTATAACTATTCCGTTTTGCTTGAGTCTTTCATAATGCTTATCCCGGGCTAATAGCGTAATATCACAGCCTGTTTGATAAAGTCTTGCGGCATAGACGCTGCCAATAACGCCTGCTCCATAAATAAGTATTTTCATATTTTAAGATATTCCTTAAATATTAAGAATACAGATGATGTGGAGTATCTGGTTCAAGAAGAGTCAATAAATCAAAATATTCTCTTACCTCGGTGAGTTTTCCATCTTTGATTTCGCATATCAGCATAATTGGGAGCGTGAATTTTGTACCAGGGGTTGGCTTGTGCGACGATGTCGATGGCCAATTTTCAGTCACAATACCCGTATGAACATATTCCCAGCAGAGCTTTGTGCCTTCTTCATTTTGAAATACGTTCGTTGGTTTAATACCCAGTTCTCCGCTGTGTTTTCTTGCGGCAACAGAGCGATTTGCGAGTTCCACCATTTTATCCAGCCCATGGAAAACTTCTCCTGTTGCCATCACTTTCCATTCCCCTTCAGGAGCAAGAAGTTTTTTCCAGTTTTCAATATTGTCAGATGTAAATGCTGCCGTGAATGCTTTAATAAGCTCGTTAGTATTCATTGTTTGAATAGGTGTTGCTTTTTCTATTGTCATTTTATTTTAAATTTTAATTCTACTATAATTTTATTAGCCTGCTCTTTATCTTTGAAAATACTTTCCGTTTAATACCAGAATTAAAATCCTATTGAAGCTTCAAGCATATATCCATCAAACCTTCCTCCATTAAGGATGTTTGCATTTGGGTAATTAAGATAAATCTGGTTTACATACTCTGCTTTCATCATAATATTTTTGGTAACGAACCATCCTGCTGAAGCTGCTTCACGTTGAATAGTTATAGCATTGGGATCGCCAAACATGGTTGCTGTTAAAGCATTATAGCGGACTCCTACCCAAAAGTTTTCCTTTTTTGCAGGGAACCTGTAAACTAAATCACCTGCATATTGTGTTGCCTTACGGTCAGTAACTTCCGTTATTTCTCTGCCCTGGGCCATTTCATAAGTACCGAAGAATTGCAATCCTTTGTATTTAAGAAAAAGGTTGCCCATAAAGGTCTGCACTTGTTCTGTAAAACCTGGATTATATCTCCCTGAAAATGCGTTATAATCATTCTCATCATTAAGAGTTGTTCCGTTTGCAATACTTTGGCTTGACATTACATCATAATAATGTGAGCCTGTGCGATCGCCTCCAAATAATGTATTACTGTTTGCACTTTGGTCTGTATAACCGGATGCTGTTATTCTGACTCTAAAATCACTGCTGAGTTGTTTGTCATACCCAATTTTTCCGTGAAACGCAGGGTCATAATTATTGGGTTGGCCTGTTGCCGCATTAATTTTAGTAGCTGCTATTACAGTAGGGTCTAATTCTCCATTTGTTATTCCACCCATAACAAACAGCCCAGATTTATTATGGTAATAAACTTCCCCCCCCAATCTCTGTTGCAAATTCGTCCATTATATAATTTTCCACAAACGGATTATAAATGGTATTACCTCCGTCTGAACGCTGATAATGCTGATCGCCGTAGTCAACATCAAATTGGCCTGTTTTAATGGTAACATTTTTCATAATACTATTAATAAAATCACTGTTTAGGAAAAGCAGTTTATCAAACTGAACG
>JABDAL010000053.1 GCA_013289165.1 Bacteroidota bacterium | reverse complement strand
AAAACTCCCCGGAAGGAATAGTAGTAGATGATACCGCAAAACTGGAAGAAGAATTGATAATTCGCCCTACATCAGAAACTATTATTTGGAATACCTACAAAGGCTGGGTACAATCGTACCGGGACCTGCCGATATTGGTAAATCAGTGGGCGAATGTGGTAAGATGGGAAATGCGTACCCGGCTGTTTCTTCGCACTACCGAATTTCTTTGGCAGGAGGGCCATACTGCACATTCCACAATGGAAGAAGCGGTGAAGGAAACATTACTCATTTTAAATATTTATACCGAATTTGCTGAAAAATGGATGTCTGTTCCGGTTATTAAAGGCATAAAAACAGCCAATGAACGCTTTGCAGGGGCAGTAGATACGTATTGTATTGAGGCATTAATGCAGGATGGTAAAGCATTACAGGCAGGCACCTCACACTTCCTGGGGCAAAATTTTGCCAAAGCATTCGATGTAAAATACCTGAACAAAGAAGGGAAATCAGAATTTGTGTGGGCAACTTCATGGGGGGTGTCTACAAGGCTTGTGGGAGCTTTGATCATGACTCATTCCGATGATGACGGGTTGGTATTGCCTCCTATGCTTGCCCCTAACCAGGTTGTTATTATACCAATTTACAGAGACGATGAGCAACGCAATAAGATAAATGAAGTGGTATTAAAAATGAAACAGGAATTTATTGCAGAAGGCATCCGGACACTTTATGCAGATGACGATAATCACAGCCCGGGCTGGAAATTTGCCGAATATGAATTAAAGGGCGTACCGGTTCGCCTTGCTATTGGCCCTAAGGACCTCGAAAAAGGAACGGTAGAAGTATATCGCCGCGATACAAAACAGAAACAATTTGTTCCCATCGAAGGGATTACGGCCTATGTAAAAAACCTGTTGGAGGAAGTGCAGCAAAACCTTTACGATAAAGCATTAAAGTTCCGCACCGATAGTACCATTTCTGTGGATACATATGCCGACTTTAAAGAAATACTTGATAAAAAAGGTGGTTTTATTTCAGCGCACTGGGATGGCACATCCGAAACGGAAGAAAAAATAAAGGAGGAAACTAAGGCTACCATCCGCTGCATTCCATTAAATAATGCTAAAGAAGAGGGTACGTGTATTTATTCAGGTAAACCCTCCCAACAAAGAGTTATCTTTGCTAAAGCATACTAATTTTTTCTAAAATCTATGGATGTAAAGCTTACACCGGAGGAGATTATCTTGAAGCTGCTCAAAGAAAAGACCAGCCTTCAGTTGGACGTGCGTAAAAACATGGCCGATACGCTCATCATGACGAAAGAAACCTTGTTGGAGATTTCTAAAAGTCTCGCACAAAAAACAGCTTCGTTCGATAAAAGAATAAATATCTCCTATAAAGAGAAAAGTGAGTTTGAAGCAACGCTGACCGTAGCCGAAGATTTGCTGGTATTTTATTTGCAAACCAACGTTTTTATCTTCGACCAAAGCCACCCGGTTTGGCAAAGTTCATACGTAAAAAATAACGAGGCTAATGCGTATTGCGGCATTCTAAGCATCTATAATTTTCTCTCCGATTCATTCACCTATAACCGCACGAACGATTCAGGCTACCTTATTGCCCGCATTTTTGTAAACCATGAAATGCACTATTTTGTAGAAGGCAAGCGCCAGCTTGGATTTCTGTACAACGATTTTGCCCAATCGGTGCTCGATAAAAAAGCCCTGACAGAAATAATTAATTCGGCTATTATTTACACCCTTGCTTTCAACCTGTTTGTACCGCCCTTTGATAATATTAAGGAAGTGAGTGTTTCTGCCATGGAAGAAGAGACCAACCGCATGCAGCTACAAACGGGCAAGCGCCTTGGGTTTCGCTTTAGTGCCGATAGCGACAGTGTAAAATAGAAAACTTTAAATATGAAAGTCCGGGCAATAGTTACAGGCAGCACAGGGATGGTGGGTGAAGGGGTTCTCCATGAATGCCTTTTGCATCCGGATGTGGAGCATGTATTAGTAATAAACAGGAAGCCATGTGGAGTTACTCATCCCAAATTGAAAGAGATTATTCACACTAATTTTTTTGACCTCTCCCCTATTCGTGAATACCTCGTAAATTATAATGCCTGCTTTTTCTGCGTAGGTGTTTCTTCCGTCGGAATGAAAGAAGCGGAATACCACCGCCTGACTCATGAGCTTACCATGCATGTAGCGCAGACCCTTGCAGGGCAAAACCAGGGTATGGTCTTCACTTATGTTTCCGGGGCAAATACGAATAGCAAGGGGAAAAGTATGTGGGCAAAAGTGAAAGGAAAAACAGAAGATGACTTAATGAAGTTGCCTTTTAAAAAAGCCTATATGTTCCGGCCCGGCTATATGCAACCAACTAAGGGATTAAAGAATACATTGAAAGCCTATAATTACATAAAGTGGATGTATCCCGCCCTGCGCGCCCTTTTCCCTAAATTTGTTTGTACACTAAAAGAAGTAGGCATTGCTATGATACATACTGTTACTCTCAGCTACGATAAACAGATTTTGGAGGTTCCCGATATTGTAAAGTTGGCCAGTAGTAAATAAAAAAGCAGGTCAATTTCTCAACCTGCCTTTAATTATTAATTACTAATTGTTACTTACTAATTATTGTTTCGCTTCTTCTTCGTTCTTGTTCTTCTTGGCTTTTGCCTTAGTAACTTTTATACGGATATCGTCTTTGGTTTTATCAAAGTCAACATTTACAGCATCGCCTTCCGAAACACCCGACTTAATGATTTCCTCAGCAAGTGGGTCTTCCAGGTATTTCTGGATAGCCCTCTTTAGCGGACGGGCACCAAATTGCGGATCAAAGCCTTTCGTAACAATAAAGTCTTTAGCTTCTTTGCTTATCTTTATAGTGTACCCGATTCTTTCAATGCGTTTATACAGACTTTCGAGTTCAATGTCGATAATATCGTGCATGCTTTCTTTGGTAAGAGAGCTGAAGATAATCACATCGTCTACCCTGTTTAAAAATTCCGGTGCAAAAGTTTTACGCAAGGCACTTTCAATCACTCCTTTGTCAATATCCCCGGCACTTTCCTGTTTTGCAGTAGTATTGAAGCCTACTCCGCGGCCAAAATCCTTTAATTGACGAGAGCCAATATTCGAAGTCATGATGATGATGGCATTCTTAAAATCTACCTTTCTGCCAAGGCTGTCGGTAAGCAACCCGTCATCCAGCACTTGTAAAAGCAGGTTGAATACATCCGGGTGAGCTTTTTCAATTTCATCAAGCAATATCACTGAATAAGGATGGTTACGAACTTTTTCAGTAAGCTGGCCGCCTTCTTCATAACCCACATATCCGGGAGGAGCTCCCACTAAGCGTGAAACTGCAAACTTCTCCATGTACTCACTCATATCTATGCGAATGAGAGCATCATCTTTATCGAAAAGATATTGTGAAATAACCTTTGCAAGCTGGGTTTTACCCACACCCGTAGGACCTAAGAAAATAAAGGACCCTATCGGCTTATTCGGGTCTTTCAGCCCGGCACGGTTACGCTGTATGGCACGAACTACTTTCTTAACTGCATCGTCCTGGCCTACTACTTTGCCTTTCAGTTCTTCATACATTTTGGAGAGGCGGGCGCTTTCATGTTCAGCTATACGCTGGGTAGGAACGCCCGTCATCATAGCTACCACTTCTGCAACGTTGGCTTCAGTTACTATTTCGCGGTGCGTTTTGGTTTCTTCTTCCCAAGCTGTCTTGGCAGCTTCCAGTTGCTCATTCAGCACCCTTTCATTATCCCTTAGTCTTGCAGCTTCCTCATATTTCTGGTTATGTACTGCTTTATTTTTTTCCTCTTTCAGCACCTCCATTTTCTTTTCGAGGTCAATCACCTGTTGGGGTACGGTTATATTGGTAATATGCACCCTTGCCCCTGCCTCATCCAACGCATCAATTGCCTTGTCCGGCAAGTGGCGGTCATTGATATAGCGGTTGGTAAGATATACACATGCCTTGATAGCATCGTCGGTATAGGTAACATAGTGGTGCTCTTCATATTTTGACTTAATGTTATTCAGTATCTGAACGGTCTCATCAGGAGTGGTAGGCTCTACCAATACCTTTTGGAACCTTCTTTCTAAAGCACCATCTTTTTCAATATACTGGCGATATTCATCCAGCGTAGTCGCTCCAATGCACTGTATTTCTCCTCGAGCCAAAGCAGGTTTAAACATATTGGAAGCATCCAGTGAACCCGAAGCACCACCGGCACCAATCAAGGTATGAATTTCATCTATAAACAGTATAATATCGGGAGTTTTTTCCAACTCACTCAATACGGCTTTAATACGTTCCTCAAATTGTCCGCGGTACTTGGTTCCGGCTACAAGTGCAGCCAAATCAAGGGTTACTACCCGTTTGTTGAACAGCAGCCTCGATACTTTCTTTTGTACAATGCGAATGGCTAATCCTTCTGCAATCGCTGATTTCCCTACACCCGGTTCCCCGATAAGGATAGGGTTGTTTTTCTTCCGGCGGCTCAATATTTGCGATACGCGCTCAATTTCTTTCTCTCTTCCTACAATAGGGTCCAGCTTGCCATCTTCTGCCATGCGGGTTAAATCTCTTCCAAAATTATCGAGTACGGGAGTTTTGGATTTGGATTCGGAAGAAGCTCGTTTGCCTCCTCCCGGGACGCCCCCCCCTCCTATTGAACTGTCGTCATCGTCGTCGTCATCGTCAGCCGGAGTATTAGGCATATCGGCCTTGGGGCTGATTTTATAGGTCTCCAATTCCTGGCGGAAGGTTTCATAGCTCACGTTGAAAACATTGAGGGCCTTAGCTGCCACGCTATCTTCATCTTTCAGGATGGCAAGCAGCAGGTGCTCTGTTCCAATTACAAGGCTCTTAAAGTATTTTGCTTCAAGGTAAGTAATTTTCAGGGCTTTTTCGGCTTGTTTTACAAGTGGGATATTAGCGAGATGATTAATTTTTTTGTTGGTTGGCGGAGCATAGTTCTCCACGGTTTTACGAAGGTCGCCCGTATCAACTCCCAATTTCTTGAGAAGTTGAACAGCCACGCCTTCTCCTTCACGAATAATACCCAGCAGCAGGTGCTCGGTACCTATATAGTCGTGCCCCAGCCGCAGTGCTTCTTCCCGGCTGTAGGAAATAACGTCTTTAACTCTTGGTGAAAATTTGGCTTCCATATTCTTTATGGTTGGTTCATGTTTTAGGTAACGGTTCAAAGGTAAACTATTCATATATACGTTCGGTAGATGGTAATGGTTGGAATTTTGAACTAAAAAATGTTAATAATTCAAGAATAATTATTTGTTAGCTTGCTACCCGAATTTAATTAATTTCGGCGCGCTAAACCTTAAAACGTACAGCATAGTATTTTATTTTAATTCGTAAACAAAGAGCGTTATGGCAACAGGAGAGACAATTATACCAATCAATATTGAAGAACAGATGAAGACGGCCTACATTGACTATTCAATGTCGGTAATCGTATCACGTGCCCTTCCAGATGTACGCGACGGCCTCAAGCCTGTACATAGAAGAGTGTTATTTGGTATGTATGAGTTGGGTGTCCTCTCAAACAGGGCATATAAAAAGAGTTCCAAAATAGTGGGTGACGTAATGGGTAAATACCACCCACATGGCGATGCTTCTATATACGATACTATGGTGCGTATGGCACAGGACTGGTCATTGCGATATCCTTTGGTCGATGGGCAGGGTAACTTTGGTTCTATTGATGGCGACAGCCCGGCAGCTATGCGTTACACGGAGGCCCGCTTGCGTAAGGTGGCCGAGGAAATGATTGCCGATATCGATAAGGAAACGGTTGATTTTGTTCCCAATTACGATGGCTCTGAAAAGGAACCCACCGTTCTGCCTACCCGCATACCGAACCTGCTTCTTAACGGGGCATCAGGTATAGCAGTAGGTATGGCAACCAATATAGCTCCCCACAATCTTACCGAAATTATAAATGCCGCTCTCGCATTCATAGATAAATACCTCGCCTCCAGCCCTAAGCTTACGATTAAAAATATTGATAAGCTGGAGTTCAGCACGGAGGAATTAATGCAGTATGTAAAAGCTCCTGATTTCCCGACAGGTGGCACAATTTATGGCTTGGATGGGGTTAAGGACGCCTTTGAAACAGGGCGCGGACGCATTGTGGTACGATGCAGGCATATGGAAGAAACCATTGGTCAAAGGGAGCAGATAGTAATTACCGAAATACCCTACATGCTCAATAAGTCGGAGCTTATCCGCAAGATTGCCGACCTGGTGAACGATAAGAAAATAGAGGACATTTCGGATGTAAGGGATGAATCGGACAGGGACGGGATGCGCATCGTAATTGAACTGAAAAAGGATGCCATTCCAAGTATAATAATCAATAACCTGTACCGGCAAACTGAACTGCAAAGTGCCTTCAACGTGAACAATGTAGCACTGGTGAAAGGAAGGCCCCGCACTCTGAACCTTAGGGAAATGCTTGCCTACTTTATAGAGCACCGCCACGAAGTAGTAGTTCGCCGTACCCAATATGAATTAAGAGAAGCCGAAAAGCGTGCCCATATTCTCACAGGATTGATCATTGCCCTTAATAACCTCGATGCGGTTATTAAAATCATCCGCGAATCGCAAACCCCGGATGCTGCCCAAAAAGAATTAATGAGCAGCTTCAACCTTTCCGAAATACAGTCGAAAGCTATATTGGATATGCGCCTGCGTACACTCACCGGGCTGGAAATGGACAAGATTATTGCGGAATATGAGGAATTAATGAAACGTATTGAGGGATATAAATCTATACTGGCAGATGAAGGCAAGCGCATGACTATTATTAAAACGGAACTTTTAGAAATAAGGGAAAAATATGGTGATGACAGAAAGACTGACATCATCCATGCGGGTGCTGATTTCCGTATGGAAGACGTTATTGCCGACGAAGATGTGATAATTACCATTTCGCATCTAGGATATATAAAGCGTACCCCTCTGTCCGAATATAGGGTGCAAACCCGTGGCGGACGTGGCTCTAAGGCTGCCGAAGCGCGCGAAGAGGACTTTTTGGAACATATATTTACCGCTACTAACCATAACTATTTGCTGTTCTTCACTTTGCAAGGCAAGTGCTATTGGATGAGGGCTTATGAAGTACCTGAAGGTGCAAAGACTACAAAGGGAAGAGCTGTACAAAACCTGCTCAGCCTGGCTTCCGGCGATAAAATTGTAGCATATATTAACGTCAAGAATTTATCAGATGTAGAATACATCAATAATAACTATATCATCCTTTGCACCAGGAAAGGTGTCATTAAGAAAACCTCGTTGGAGGCATATTCCAGGCCGAGGGCTAACGGCATTAATGCCGTAACTATCCGCGAGGGTGATGAACTGCTGGAAGCACGTATCACATCGGGAAAAGATGAAATGATAATGGCATTGAAATCCGGCAGGGCTATACGCTTCAATGAATCGAAAGTACGCCCTATGGGCAGGAATGCGTCGGGCGTAAGAGGTATAAGGATTGAAGACGAAAAGAATGACGAAGTAATAGGCATGATTTGTATACCGGATGTAACTTCAACCGTGCTGGTAGTATCGGAACATGGCTATGGCAAACGTACCGATGTGGAAGATTACCGCATTACCAACCGCGGCGGAAAAGGTGTGAAAGCCCTTAACGTAACGGATAAAACAGGCAGCCTGATTGCCATTAAGAATGTTACCGACAAAGACCAACTCATGATTATTAACCGATCCGGTATTGCTATACGTCTTGCGGTATCTGACCTCCGTATTACAGGAAGGGTAACACAAGGTGTTAAACTTATTAACCTGAAAGGGGAAGATACCATTGCTGCCGTAACCCAAATTGATGCAGAAGCTGTAGTCGAAGAGCCCGAAGTGGGACTGGCAAATAATGATGAAGAAGGTGCTGAAAACAGTGCAACGGAAACTCCTGAGGCTCCGGCGAACGAGTAAATAATTGGGCTCCATTAGGAGCCTACTGTTTGTAGAAATAAAAAGCAAAAGAATTTAGAACTCCATAGGAGTGGTCTGTTTGGGAGGTCACTCCTAACGGAGTTTGTTGTGGGGTTGTTCGGTTTGGGGCTACAAACAGGGCTGCTCCGATGGAGCTTCAATCCTAATAGCCCCGTCCTTTAGGGCGGGGTAATAAATTGGGCTCCGTTAGGAGCCTACTGTTTGTAGAAATAAAAAGCGAAAAGGATTTAGAACTCCATAGGAGTGGTCTGTTCGGCAGGTCACTCCTAACGGAGTTTGTTGTGGGGCTGTTTGGTTTGGGCTACAAACAGGTTGCTCCGATGGAGCAGGATTAATAAAGTGCTCCATTATGAAAATCCATCATTTTTTGATGCCACTTGATCATTTGTAATTGAGTGTTTTTCATTTGCTCAAGTAGGGTAATTCTTTCCCTTCTATTAGTTATTGCTTGTTCGCTTTCGTTATTTATAGATTGAGAAAAGTTTTTAGCTGACATCATTATATGGTTTGCCTTAACAGATTACTCATACCAGGTAGCCATTTGATTATGCCAAATGGTCATTTGTTTGTGCCAAACAATTTGTTGTTCGTGCCATAAAAGTTTTTGTCGATCCTTCATAACATACCCTTAAGCGGGGAAAACGCCTTCAGGAAATTCAGCCCTAGCCCCATTTACTGTGCCGCCAGTGTTTGCCATCACATATATTTTTATCTGACTTATCAAGATACGAACAGCTTCTCTTATAAGAGCTTCGATAACCCTTTTTAAAAATTGCCTTTCTCTATTGTCGCATAACCTCTTTTCAAAGTCATAGATTTCTTCTTTCATCTCTTCGTTTATAATAAGGTCGTCAATCCCCACTCTAAAATAATTGGCAATCTGTTGAAGTTGTATTACGGTAAAGTCCAGTTTTCCGTTTTCATACTTACTATATGTAGAAGATTCTACACATAATATAGAAGATAACTCCTTTTGCCGCACACCTTGCTCAAGCCTGAGTGTCTTAATTTTTTCACAATTAACTTTGATCCTACTCATTGTAAAGAAAGTATTAATTAGAAAACAAAAATAAGTATGATTAATATATGAATAATAAAATGTGTCAAAATGGCACATCATATTATTCTGTTCTACAAAGCCTGTAAGGCTTCAATCTTAGTAGCCCCGTCCTTTAGGGCGGGGTAATAAATTGGGCTCCGTTAGGAGCCTACTGTTTGTAGAAATAAAAAGCAAAAGAATTTAGAACTCCATAGGAGTGGTCTGTTCGACAGGTCAACTCCTAACGGAGTTTGTTGTAGGGTTGTTTGGTTTGGGGCTACAAACAGGTTGCTCCGCTGGAGCTGGATTAGTTCACCTGACTATCCATTACGAACGATACTCCTTTTTAAGTGTACCTTGCGCCATATCTAATTCTTATTAAACGTAAAAGCCTATGTGTTTTTCAGCTACTGCCAGTTTTGGAGCAAGTGTAGTACTTGCTGGAATAGGTGTTGCATCTATAAAGCAAGTAAGACATAAGACACAAATTGTTTTTGCTTGCATACCCTTATTTTTTTCAATGCAACAGTTTAATGAAGGCTTGGTGTGGTTGTCGTTTGCTGCTCCGTTTCATGCTGCCATGAATTTGTATGCAACGTATGGCTTCCTCATCTTTGCGCAGATAGTCTGGCCCTTGTGGATACCTATTGCTATGGTAGTGGTGGAAAACAAAGGAGAGCGAAGAAAAATACAAAGGGTATTTGTTGCCATTGGAATAACCGAAGCGCTATACCAGTTTTATTGCTTGTTGAATTACCCGACTCACTCGGAAGTAATAGGACATCACATTTATTACCATATTGACCACCCTGACACCTTCAAATATATTGAACCGGCGTTTTATGTGGCAGCAACCATTATTGCACCCTTCTTCACAAGCATTAAAAGAATGTGGGTTGTAGGAATGGCCATTTTAATTTCCTGCCTTATTACGCTTCTGTTTTTTCAACATTATACCGTATCAGTTTGGTGCTTTTTTGCATCCATTATCAGCATCTCGGTATACCTGATAATGCGTCGAATCAGAATCTCCACAACTACATAACCCCTACCCCACCATCAAATCCTGGTACTCGGGGTGCCTTTGAATATAGTAGTGTGTATATGGGCATTGGGGAATTACTTTCAGTTTGTTGGCACGGGAATAATCAAGTGCGAATTTCACTACTCCCCCCGCAATACCTTTCCCTCTTAGCTCCACAGGCGTATAGGCATAGAGTAAAATAATCACCCCATCCGATAAGTGATAATCGAGGTAAGCAGTTTTACCCTCAACCGTTGTTTCAAAACGGCTTTCTTCCGGCAAATTTTGAACAATGTAATCCATACAGCAAAGGTAGGAAATAATATAGCACTTATTTAAATAAGAATCTA
The DNA here is from genome assembly GCA_013289165.1 of Bacteroidota bacterium. Classification (GTDB taxonomy): domain Bacteria; phylum Bacteroidota; class Bacteroidia; order JABEUT01; family JABEUT01; genus JABEUT01. The sequence continues at coordinate 5,322 of JABDAL010000053.1, read as the reverse complement.
TTTTAGCTATTGGTTCTTCATTTATATTTCATCAATTTTCCATACTTTTAACCCATAAACTAAACCAATGAAAATGCATCTCCTGAAATCATTTGCTTTTGCAGTTAGCATAACTTTAATTGCCCAGTCCTGTTACACCCCGGCTTATGTAGAAAATACTCCCCCACCTCCGCCTCCGCAAACCTATGCAGAAACTCCTCCTCCACCTGCCTACGGTGAACAAGCTCCTGTTAGTTACCAAACTTTTTATAGTGAATTAAGCCCTTATGGGCAATGGGTAAGCAACCCTGAATATGGCTATGTGTGGGTTCCTGCAGCAGGCACAGGCTTTGAACCCTATGCCACAGGAGGGCACTGGGTTCTTACTAATTATGGCTGGACATGGGCTTCGGATTATAGCTGGGGATGGGCCCCCTTCCATTATGGAACCTGGGACTATGATGCCATGATGGGCTGGTATTGGATACCCGGGTACCAATGGTCGCCTGCATGGGTAAGCTGGAGAAGCACACCCGGCTATTACGGCTGGGCTCCTTTAGGGCCTTCGTATGCAACTGTTGGATATGCAGCCTATAGCTGCCCCCCCGAAAGATATGTGTTTGTGCAGGCACAGTATATTAATAGTCCTTCTGTATCTACCTATTATATGCCTCGCAATACTTCTGCTACTTATTTTACACGCTCTAGCGTTGTTAGCAACACCTATGGTAGCAACAACACCTATTATGCAGGGCCTCCCAGGGATGAAGTGGAAAGAGCCACCGGGACACCTGTTCAACAGGTAAATATGGTCTCCGTTAACTCTCCGGAAAGAGGAGGCGTTTCAGGGAATGAAGTGCGTATGTTCCGCCCTTCTGTTCAGCAGCCTGCCAATAATGTAGCGAAGCCTGCACCGCCAAAAGTATTTCAGCCAAATGAAGTGCAACCGGTTGCCCAGCGCCAGGTTCTTACGCAAACTAATCAAGCCCGTACAGTTCCCTATAACCCTGAAAATGTTCAACACGCTAATAACACACCACAGGAACAAAACAGGGGACAAGTTCCGGCACAGCAGCAACCACAACGCCAACCCGCCCAACAACAACCTGTGCAAGCTCAGCACTCACAGTTTCAGGAGCCGCAGCGGGCACAACAACAGCAACCTGCCCAGCAACAACAAGCTAACCCGGCACAGAACCAACAGCGTTTTCAGCAACCTGCGAAACAACAGCCACAACAATCTCGTCAGCCACGGCAGCCTAAACCACAAAAGGCAAAACAGGCTAAGCCACAACAATCTCAAAGTGGAGGACAGAGCAAACAGTAATAAACTAAAAAAGGGTTCAGAATTTCTGAACCCTTTTCACTAACTACACCCCAACAACTCCTTAGGCTTTCGGCATCAGCACGGTATCAATCACATGAATAACTCCATTGGATTGATACACGTCTTTAATAGTAACCATTGCCATATTGCCTTTTTCGTCGGTTACCACAAGTTTTTTACCTTTCATAGTAAAGGTCAACATTCCCCCTTGCACCGTAGCTAAAGTAGCTTTTCCGTTGCCTGCGTTAATCTTATCCATCAACATTTTTGAATCCATTTTACCGGATACAACATGATAAGTAAGAACAGAAGTCAACATCATTTTGTTTTCGGGCTTTAATAAATTGTCCACCGTTCCGGCAGGCAATTTTGAAAATGCTTCATTGGTAGGAGCAAATACAGTAAATGGGCCTGCACCTTCCAATGTTTGCACCAAACCTGCTGCCTTTACGGCTGCCACCAGCGTGGTATGGTCCTGGGAGTTCATGGCATTTTGTACAATGTTTTTAGACGGATACATTTCTGCTCCACCCACCATAACGGTTTTGTCTTGTGCGCCTGCTTTGCCTATAGTTAATGCAGCAACTGCAAGCAAACTGATAGATAATTTTTTAAGTGCTTTCATGTTTTAAAAATTTTAAGGTTAATTTTGCATATAGCGATTTACGGCAATAATGCGCACTTGGATTTATCAATCCTAAAATTTATCTGTAACGCAAATTTTAATATGCCCGGAAAAGCCTGTTAAATAATGCTTTCAGATAGATGTGAATTTTTTGTTAAATTCCTAATACTGGTCTTTGGAAATTTGAAACTTTTCAATTTTCAGTATTATCTACCTGCACAAGTACCTTTTTTATAATCACAATCTGCCCCAGGTGATAATGAAGATGTTCAATAACCCCTTGGATATTTCTATAATAGCTTCCATATTTTTTGTCGGTGAAGTCTTCCCAAAGCTTCTTTTCAGGTAACTGTTCAATTAAGCCGGCAAATGTTTCAGCATCTGCCCAGGTTTTATTTATTAATTGTTCCCAATCTTCCCGGGTTTGAATGGGTGGATGTGTAAAGCTATCTGCATCTTTGGCGATAAGTGACTCTCCCTGTAAAACTTTCAATACTGCACTTATATAATAATTCATATGATACACCAGCGTTGCAATAGTATTACAAGAATATACTTGGGTGGTAGCCTGTTGCCATGTTACATCTTTCAAAGTCTCTTTAATATTCACGGAAGTCCAGTTGCCTCCAAAATGAACATCTCTTAAATGCTGAGCTAATTGTCCCGGTAAATTCATAGTAATAGTTTTTCAAACAAAATTATCATATTTAAATATGCTATTACCTTTGCCATACAAAATACGAGGTGAAAAAAGACATTCTCATATATGGTATTTGTTGCGGGCTGCTTATCCTAGTTTTGCGCTTAGTCGAATACCGTTTTCTAATAATTGATAACAAACTGGAGCTATATGGTGGCGCCGTTGCCCTGATTTTTGTAGTGCTGGGCATTTGGTTTGGCAGCAAGTTGGCAAAAAAGAAAGAAGTAATAGTTGTGAAAGAAATAAAAGTGAAGGAGGATGTTCCTTTTATATTGAACGAGGAAAACCTGAAATCAGTAGGCATGAGCAAGCGCGAATATGAAATATTGGAACAGGTTGCGAAGGGCCTTAGCAATAAAGAAATAGCGGATACGCTATCTGTTTCAGAAAATACGATTAAGACGCATACCTCCCGTATTTTCGAAAAGTTAAATGTCAATCGCCGGATGCAGGCTATCCAGCGGGCAAAAGAAATGGGGTTGCTGCCCTGATTTATATAAACTTTAGTATGATTTTAACCCCTGGACAAGCAAAATCACCCGAAAGTATGACGATAAACGCTATAGCTGAATATAGTTTTGCCGAAAAATAAATCATAACCTTTTAAACATTCAACATGAAAAACACAGTAATCAAATTCGGAATCATTTCGGGGCTTATTATCACAGTCCTGATGTTTGCCACCCTGCCCTTTGTTAACAAGATTGGATTCGACAATGGAGTATACATAGGTTATACTACCATGCTCCTTTCCTTTCTTATGGTGTTCTTTGGCATTCGCTCCTATCGCGAGAAAGTAAACGGTGGAACAATTACTTTTTTAAAAGCCTTTAAAGTCGGGGGGCTTATTGCACTTATAACGTGTGCATTTTACGTTGTATCATGGCTTATTATTTATTACCAAATAATGCCCGACTTCCCCGACAAATATGCTGCCTACGCTATTGAACATGCGAAACAGCTAAATAAATCGCAAGCAGAAATTGACCAGATTACAAAAGAGATGCAACAATATAAAGAAATGGTTAAAAATCCTCTTATACATGCCGCCATTACGTTCACCGAGCCGGCACCTGTAGCTCTTGTGGTAGCTCTTTTATCTGCTTTGATATTGAAGAAAAAGAAGGCAGAGAGTGTGAAAGTATAGTTTAAAATTTTTTACTTTATTCATCACCAAGAATTGATATATAAGCCCGCCATGGCCCTGTTTCAGCTTTATATTGCTTTGCCATAACCCTTGCTATTTGGACTATATGGCCAAGGTCATGCACCACCCAGGTAGACAAAAGCTGCCTTAATGTTACCAAACCGAATTCAGGGTGTATGCCCTTTTTATCTAAATCCTGTTCTTTTAGTTCTTTTGATTTTACTATTTCCAGTCCATTCTTTCTTAACTCCTTAAATTCATCAAGTAGTTGCTGCAGCGATTTCCCTTTACTCTCGTTAAACTGTGCAAACCTGTCAAAGGGCTCAAATTTTTTATCACCTATATCCGAGAGAATAATCTCTATGCGAGGAACCCAGTCGGTTTTCTCTCCATGTATCAAATGCCCTACCACATCATAAGGGCTCCATGTGTCAGGCCCTTCATTGTTCATCACCCAATCGGGTGACAAATTTTTTAACATTTCATCTACAACTACAGGCGTCCGCTCCAATACTTCAATTGCTGAGACAAGTTTAAAGTTCATATTTATAAAAGTTTAAAGATTCATGTAATAGACTGAAAATAAAAGTAAATATCTTAAATGATATATCCAAGAAAAATATGTCACTTTTTTGTTTTGATTTAACAAAAGTCAAAAGCCCTCTAAAACTTACGTTTTAGAGGGCTTTAATTTATATTGTTGCTTAAATTGTGACCCCTATGGTACGATTACCGAACTCACTGATGGCTAAATTTAAGCAAATTTATAGCTTAAAATCTATTATAGCAGTGTAGTTACATTTTTCCATGACAGTAACTATTTTTCTGTATAAACTGTAAAGTCTTTCAATTTAAACCAATTTTCACTTATCTTATTGCTATCGCTCTTTGGTTTAGGATGGGCTTCATTTACTTTAAATGTTGTAGGAAGATTTACACTATCGGAATGCTTTGTAGTTAATTCCTATAATACCTCCTTTAAAATTTCTATAAAATAATACACCGCTGCGATAATTGCCCCAAAAGCAAGTATGAAGGTTAAACGGATTATTTGTGCATCATGTTTACGAAGCCTTGTCTTATCCTGATTTTTTCCCTTTTCTTTGTCCTGAAAACCTTCTTGCTGCCGGAAAAATTTCCCTGTAAGAGTAATTTTAATAGATACATCATTATCCTCTGAATATAAAAATCGCTCTTTGGGTTTACTTTCTATAACAGGCATAGAGTATGCAGCGTAGGTAATGTATCCTTTCTTTTGTAGAATGTCTAATAATTCAATAAAATCTGCTTTTTCAACATCTAAAGGTTCAAACAACTGCTTATAGGATTCTGTTTCATTGTTATTTAAACAATGGAAAATCTCACCCTTATTATCAATTAAAGCTTGTAAAATATAATCAAGACATTCAAATATTGTTTTCATAATCAAATTTTAAGAAGCTATATTTTCACGTTTTAATAAATCGGCTACTTTTATAGGTATAATTTCTATTTCACCTTCTTTGTCCAGCTGCTTTATTTCGGTTATTGCATCTTTCGTAAAG
>JABDAL010000052.1 GCA_013289165.1 Bacteroidota bacterium | reverse complement strand
GACAATTTAGGATTGCGCTGGAAAATGGCTATTGACCTTAACTCCTGTATTGGTTGTGGCTCTTGTGTTGTAAGCTGTACCGCTGAAAATAATGTTCCTGTAGTTGGTAAAGCAGAAGTTATTCTGGTGCGCGAAATGCACTGGATTCGTATAGACCGCTACTACAGCAGTGATATGAGCCGGGAAAAAGCAAAAGCCGATGATATCTCCGAATCGAACCGTATGTACGACATGATGGTTCCTTCTTCCGATAATCCGGAAGTGGCTTTCCAACCTGTAATGTGCCAGCATTGCAACCATGCTCCCTGCGAAACTGTATGCCCTGTTTTGGCTACCAATCACGGTTCAGAAGGTATTAACCAGATGGTATATAACCGTTGCGTAGGGACTAAGTATTGTGCCAACAACTGTCCTTATAAAGTACGCCGCTTTAACTGGTTCAACTATTACAGGGATGAAAAATTCCTGAACATAAACCCTGCCCAGGAAACGAACGAACTTGGAAGAATGGTTCTTAACCCTGATGTGGTAGTACGTTCAAGAGGGGTTATGGAAAAATGTTCTTTCTGTTTACAACGTATCCAAAGTGGAAAACTGAAAGCCAAGATAGAGAGCCGCCCGATAAAAGACGGGGAAATAAAACCTGCCTGCGCTCAATCCTGTCCTACTGAAGCGCTGGTGTTTGGTAATGTGAATGACCCGGAAAGCAAAGTAGCAGAACTTATTCAGAATGAAAGAAACTACCTGCTTTTGGCAGACTTGGATACCCAGCCCAATGTATTCTATATGACCAAAATAAGGAACAAAGACAAAATTATTTTAGAATAATACACTATGCATCAAGATTCAATTATCAGGGAACCCTTACTCTTAGGAAAAAAGACCTATCACCAGGTTACCGAAGACGTTGCCCGTCCTGTGGAAAGCAAAGCGAATAAAACCTGGTGGATAGTATTTACCCTTGCCGTTATTGCCTGGCTTTGGGGTATAGGCTGTATTGCTTACACTATTGGAAGAGGTATTGGAACCTGGAATTTGAACAGAACTATTAACTGGGGTTGGGATATTACCAACTTTGTATGGTGGATCGGTATCGGGCATGCCGGAACACTTATTTCTGCTGTATTATGTCTTTTCCGCCAGCGCTGGCGCTTAACTATTAACCGCTCTGCTGAGGCTATGACCATTTTTGCCGTTATGTGTGCTGCCATTTTCCCTGTTATTCACATGGGGCGTCCATGGCTGGCTTATTTCGTATTGCCGTTGCCAAATCAATTTGGCTCACTATGGGTGAACTTTAACTCGCCCCTGCTTTGGGACGTATTTGCCATCTCAACGTATTTTACCGTATCGGTGGTGTTTTGGTATTTGGGGCTTATCCCTGATTTTGCTATGATTCGTGACCGTGCTAAAACAAAGAGCAGGAAAATACTTTATACGCTGTTCAGTTTTGGGTGGAGTGGAAGAGCCAAAGACTGGCAACGTTTTGAAGAAGTAACTTTGGTATTGGCAGGTATAGCAACCCCACTGGTGTTCTCCGTTCACTCCATAGTAAGTAGTGATTTTGCTACAGGGGTAGTAAGAGGATGGCACTCCACGGTATATCCCCCTTACTTTGTTGCCGGTGCCATTTTCTCTGGTATGGCAATGGTACTTACGCTTGTTATAGTCGGAAGAAAAGTATTGGACCTCGAAGAATACATCACCATTCAGCATATTGAAACCATGAATAAGGTTATGCTTACCATGGGTTCGGTAGTTGGTATAGCTTATTTTGCAGAGTTTTTCCAGGCTTGGTATTCAGGCGACCCGAACGAAAGTTTCATCTATCTCTCCTGGAATAATGCAAAGGGAGTATATGGCTGGGCATTCTGGTCACTTATCATCTGTAATAATATCTTGCCTCAAATCCTATGGATAAAAGGTGCAAGGCGAAACCTGTATATTACTTTTATTCTCTCCATCGTAATTAATATAGGAATGTGGTTTGAGCGTTTTGATATTGTTGTAACCGACCTCTACCGCGACTATATTCCATCTACCTGGACATATTACTCACCAAGCTTTGTGGAGGTAGGTATCTTTATTGGAACAATAGGAATGTTCTTCACTTTTTTCCTTTTGTTTTCAAGATGGTTCCCATTTATTGCACAGGCAGAGTTAAAAACTACATTGAAAGCTACCGGGGATTTGTATCATAATCCGCCTCGCCAGCCGAAATCAGCAGATTTTGTACATGAATTAGAACCGGCACACGCAACAATTGAAACTATTAATACAGAGTATCATCATGAGTAAAGTTTTTGTACACGCTTTATACGACGACGACGACAAACTTCGGGCAGGAGCCATAGAAGTGAAAGCTCTTGGATATGCGATTAAAGAGGTATTCTCTCCCTTTCCTGTACACGGCCTTGATAAAATTATAGGATTGAAGCGTACCCGTATTTCCATCTGCTGTTTCATTTATGGTGTTACCGGCTTCAGCCTTGCCCTTTGGATGATATCTTATATGTTGGTATATGATTGGCCGATTGATATTGGCGGTAAACCAAACTATACTATTTATCATAACCTGCCTTCGTGGATTCCTATTTTATTTGAATCCACAGTTTTCTGTTCAGCACATGGTATGGCACTCACCTTTTTGTTACGTTGCTGGTTGTTCCCCGGTGTAAGTCCAAAGAATCCTGACCCACGTACAACAGATGATCATTTTTTAATGGTTACCACAGCGTACAATGAGGAGGAACTTTCAAACCTTATGAAAGTGGCGAATGCTACCGGGGCTGTTGAAGTAAAAAAAGTGATTGCATAAAAATTAGGAATTATGAACAAAAAATGGTTTTTATTAGCTTTTAGCTCTTCTGTCATAGCTCTTAGCCTATTATCTTCCTGCAGCAGAAATAACCCGGATAGTTCAGGTGTTGAATATATGCCTGATATGTACCGTTCTCCTTCGTACGAAGACAACTCTTTCAATCCATTGTTCCCGGATAGTATGACAGACCGTGTTCCGGTGAAAGGTACAGTTCCGGTTGGTTTTACTCCCGACCCATTTCCCAATACACCTGAGGGTTGGGCCAATGCAGCACAATATTGGAAAGACCCATTTGCTGCTTCTCCTGAAGTAGTAGCACAAGGCAAGGCCATATTTGATGTATACTGTGTCCATTGTCATGGGGCAACAGGTATGGGCGATGGCAAGGTAGCAGCTAAGCTTCCCGGTCCACCACCACCTTATTCAGGCCCGGCGTTACGAAATATTACAGAAGGCGAAATGTATCAAACCCTTGAGTATGGTAAAAACTTAATGGGTTCACATGCCAGCCAGCTTACCGTAGAACAACGTTGCAAGGTTATCCGCTATGTTCAAACATTGCAAAAGTTGGGACAGAGCAGTGATACTGCAAAAACCGCATCGAGTGAGAAAAAAGATTCAGTAAAAAAAGGATAAGAGAAAATAAAAGACGAACAAAAAATTAAAAATGAATTTCAGCGATTTTTCACTTTTAATTTTTAATTTTTAACTTAAGATATGAGTCAATACACATTATCAAGTAAAACAAGAAATACAACATTTGTCCTGATGGGCATTGGGGTGCTTGCACTTGCGTATGGTGCCATGAACCATGACGTTTCGGGTACCCGTTTTTGGGCAAATATTTTGCTGGAAGGTTTGTTTTTTACCTTTATAGCTGTTGGGGCCGCCTTTTTTATGGCATTGCAATATGTGGCACAAGCCGGATGGTCTGTGGTTATAAAGCGTATCTGCGAGGCTCTGAGTACGTTTCTTCCGTACGGTATAGCAACCATTTTTATAGTGATTATTGCAAGTGTAATTGGCGGGCATAATGATTCTGCTGATATCGTTTATAAGTGGATGCAAAAAAGCATAACTGTACCCGGAAGCCCTGCTTACGATGAAATGCTTGTCAAAAGGAGTCCCTACCTGAATGTTCCATTTTTACTTATACGTACCATTATTTGTGCAGGCTTATGGATTTATATGGTAAGATTACTACGCAAGCGTTCTATAGAGTCTGACCTGACCAGTGATTTTCTTCCTCTCCACTATAAAAATATAAAGACTGCCGGAGTATTTATCGTATTCTTTGGAATTACCGAGCAAATGATGGCATGGGACTGGGTAATGTCTATTGATTATGACTGGCACAGCACTCTTTTTGGATGGTACCTATTTGATGATATGTGGCTCACAGGGGTTATTGCTACTGTTCTTTTGACTTTACATGTGAGAAGCAAAGGACTATTGAAAGAGGTGAACCAAAACCATATGCACAACCTTGGCCTATGGATGTTTTCACTAAGCGTATTATGGGGATATCTCTGGTTCTTCCAGTTTATGTTTTACTGGTACACCAATATTCCGGATGAGGTAGTTTATTTCCAAGCCCGTATTGACCACTACCGTTGGGCATTCTGGGTTATGTTCTGCATAAACTTATTAGTTCCACTCATTATAATGATGACCCGCGATACAAAAAGAAACAACAAATACCTAATTGGCGTAGGGTGTCTCCTTCTTATCACCCACTGGATGGATGCCTACATATGGGTAATGCCGGGCACATTAGGTGTTACACCTTCATTTGGATTTTATGAAATTGGTGTATTGCTTGGATTTATCGGGTTGTTCCTAAATATTGTATTAACTAACCTGTCCAGGGTGCCTGTGCTGGTTAAGAACCACCCCTACCTCGAAGAAAGTATTCACCACCATTTATAAGATAATACCGGAATAATAAATAATAATGTTATGATAAAATTGCTTGTTTACCTTGCTGTTGTTTTGGCACTCATCCTGGTGTTCCAGTTAATACGCATTTACCAGCTTTCTGCCGAATTAAAGGGGAAACACGTTGGCAAAGCCGATGATAGTAATAACCGTTCACAGGGTCTTTTGATGCTCTTGTTTGCATTTGCATTTTTTGCCTGCTTAATCTGGTTGCTTTTTGATGTAAGAGGTAAAATGCTGCCTCCTGCCGCTTCCGATGTGGGAGAAACTTCAGACAATGTATTCCTGTTCAACTGGGTAATTATATTCATTGTGTTTTTTATTACCACTTTCTTACTTTTCTATTTTGGTTTCAGGTACAAGAAACAAAAAAATACCAAGGCTTATTTTTATCCGCACAATGACAAGTTGGAATTGATTTGGACCGTTGTTCCTTCTATTGCATTGGCAGTAATTATTATTTATGGATTGAGCCTGTGGGCAAAAATGACCGGCACCCCTGACCCGAAGGCTATGGTTATACAATTATATGCTAAGCAGTTTGACTGGACAGTTCGTTATGCAGGAGATGACAATGTTCTTGGAAAAACGGATTACAGGCTTATTGATGATGCATCGAACAATACCGTGGGTATGGATTCTACCGATGCTTCCGGATGGGATGACATTATGGTGAAGGGTGAATTTCATATTCCTGTAAATACCCCTATCGTATTTAAATGTAATGCAAGAGAAGTGATGCATGGCGCATATTTTCCTCATTTCAGGGAACAAATAAACTGCGTACCCGGTATTACAACCGATATGCACTTTACGGCTACCATTACAACCGATTCTATGCGCAAAATCACTCACGATACAGCATTCGATTATATCCTCCTTTGCAACCGTGTTTGTGGTTCGGGTCATTATAATATGCCTATGAAAGTAGTAGTGGATTCTCCTGATGAATTTAAAAAATGGATGGCAAAACAACATCCTTTCTTCACACACTTGTACGATATGCATCATAAACAAGCTGTTGCAACGGCGATGAAATAATGTTGTAGAATATTAATAATTTTGAAATACCAAAAGTAGATAGATATGGAAACCATTGCCCACACTGCCACACACGATATGGCTCACCAGGCGGATCATAGCGAACACCATCATGAACACCCTAAGCTGTCGTTCATTGAAAAGTATGTATTCAGCATGGACCATAAAATTATCAGCAAACAATTTTTGTTTACTGCTATGTTTATGGCGCTTGCGGCAGCTATTATGAGTACGCTTTTCCGCCTTCAATTGGGCTGGCCGGGACATTCTTTCCCTGTTATGCACTATTTTTTGGGTGATAAATGGGCTAAAGGAGGCATCCTTGACCCTAACATGTATTTAGGTTTAGTAACTATTCACGGAACTATTATGGTGTTCTTCCTGTTGACGGGAGGATTAAGCGGAACATTTGCTAACCTGCTTATTCCACTCCAGGTTGGAGCAAGAGATATGGCATCTCCCTTTCTCAATATGCTTTCTTACTGGTTCTTTTTATTGGCTTCCTTTATCATGTTTATCTCGTTGTTTGTTGAAACCGGACCTGCATCAGCCGGCTGGACCGTATATCCTCCATTGAGTGCACTTCCGCAAGCCATACCGGGTTCAGGGTCCGGAATGACATTATGGCTGGTGTCAATAGCTTTATTTGTTGTTTCTTCTCTTTTAGGCGGTTTAAATTATATAGTTACCGTATTGAACCTGCGTACCAAAGGAATGAAGATGACACGTCTGCCTCTTACCGTATGGGCACTTTTGATAACCGCTGTTCTTGGGGTTCTTTCTTTCCCTGTATTGTTTGGTGCTGCTATATTGCTCATATTTGACAGGACATTCGGAACAAGCTTTTATTTATCCGATATATATATTGGCGGACAAGCATTGTCACAAACCGGTGGAAGCCCTATTTTATTTGAACACTTATTCTGGTTCCTCGGCCACCCGGAAGTATATATCGTTATTATGCCGGCTTTTGGAATTATTTCAGAAGTAATGTCGGTAAATGCACGCAAACCGATTTTTGGTTACCGTGCTATGATAGGCTCCATGTTGGCTATTGCATTCCTGGCATTTATTGTTTGGGGGCACCATATGTTTGCCAGTGGAATGAACCCATTCCTTGGCTCGGTGTTTGTGTTTACAACGCTGCTCATTGCCATACCTTCGGCTATTAAAGCATTTAATTATATAACCACCCTTTGGAAAGGGAATATTCACTTCAATCCGCAAATGCTATTTGTAATTGGTGCGGTTTCTACCTTTATTTCCGGAGGTCTTACAGGTATCATTCTTGCTGACTCTGCACTTGACTTAGCGGTGCATGGAACGTATTTCGTGGTTGCTCACTTTCATATTGTAATGGGGCTTTCAGCAGTACTTGCTATGTTTGGCGGGGTTTACCATTGGTTCCCGAAAATGTTTGGCAGGTATATGAATAAAAAATTAGGCTACTGGCACTTCTGGACTACCTTCATTTGTGCTTACGGTGTGTTCCTGCCTATGCACTTTGTAGGTTTAGCAGGTGTTCCAAGAAGGTATTTCAATAATGACCTGTATCCTGCTTTTGAAAAACTGCAACACCTGAATGTTATTATTTCTGTTTTTGCAATCGTCGGGGTATTGGCGCAGGTTATATTCTTTATTAATTTCTTCTACAGTATGTTTAACGGCCCCAAGTCGGAACAAAATCCATGGCATTCCAATACATTGGAGTGGACTACTCCTATTGTTCCGGAACACGGCAACTGGCCGGGTCCTTTGCCGGTAGTGCACCGCTGGGCTTATGATTATAGCAAACCCGGAAAAGATGTTGATTTCATTCCTCAAACTGTTCCTATGGAAGAGGGCGAGATGGATGAAGGCGAGCACGTATAATATTTTCTACTGAAATTTAAACCCCGGTATTCGCCGGGGTCTTTTTATGCAAAAACTTTGTTGGAACCACTCTGTAAATCTTTGTATTTTTGCTCAACTAGTTTAAGATATGAAGAAAATACTCGTTGCCAATCGCGGAGAAATAGCCTTACGAATTATGCGTACCTGCCGTGATATGGGAATAAAAACGGTAGCCGTATTTTCAGAAGCTGACAGAAGGGCTCCTTTTGTAAATTATGCGGATGAGGCAGTATGTATTGGCCCTCCAGAATCTTCCCAGTCTTATTTAAACGCTGAAAAAATTATTGAAGTTGCCAAACAGCTTCATGTGGATGGAATACACCCCGGGTATGGTTTCCTTTCGGAGAATGCCAACTTTTCCGACAAAGTAAAAAAGGCAGGGCTTGTATTCATTGGCCCTTCCAGTGACTCCATGCGAATGATGGGCGATAAGCTTTCTGCGAAACAGGCAGCAAAAGAGCATAAAATCCCTTTAGTTCCTGGCAGTGATGGAGCAATTACAGACATAAAAGAGGCTATAAAAGCAGCTAAGAAAGCAGGATTCCCTGTACTTATAAAAGCCAGTGCGGGAGGAGGAGGGAAAGGCATGCGCGTGGTGGAAAGCGAGAAATTGCTGGAGGAACAAATAAAGCTGGCATCAAGCGAAGCCAAATCTGCTTTTGGCGATGGGGCAGTATTCATTGAAAGATATGTGAAAAGTCCCCGCCATATTGAAATACAGGTGATGGGCGACAATCATGGAAATGTTGTTTATTTGTTTGAACGAGAATGTTCCGTTCAGCGCAGGCACCAAAAGGTAATTGAAGAAGCCCCTTCCTCCATACTTACTCCTGAAATTAGGAAAGATATGGGAGAATGTGCCGTACGTATTGCAAAAGCCTGTAATTATTCAGGTGCCGGAACGGTAGAGTTTTTATTGGATGAAAACATGAAGTTCTACTTTTTGGAGATGAATACCCGCCTTCAGGTGGAGCATCCGGTTACGGAATGTATTACAGGTTTTGACCTTGTGCGGGAACAAATAAATGTTGCACGGGGTAACAAACTAAGCTTTACCCAAGAGGATATTGTAATAAGGGGACATGCCATAGAAGTGCGTGTTTACGCAGAAGACCCTGCTAATAATTTTCTCCCTGATATTGGTACCCTGAAAGTGTATAGTCCTCCCAAAGGGCCCGGTGTAAGGGTAGATGATGGCTTTGAGGAGCGAATGGAAATCCCTATTTATTACGATTCCATGATTAGTAAGCTCATCACTTATGGAGAAAACCGTGAGGAGGCCATACAACGTATGGTTCGTGCAATTGATGAATACAAAATATCAGGTGTAGAAACCACATTGCCCTTTTGCAAATTTGTAATGCAGCATAAAGCCTTCGTCACTGGGAAATTTGATACCCATTTTGTTTCGCAATACTTTAAGCCTGAAATGTTGAATACGCCTTCTTCGGACGATGAAGCAACCATGCTGGCAGCTGTTGCGGCCGAAATATTAGTTTCGAAACAGGTAAAGAAAAACATTTCTGTACAAGCCTCCAATTCAAATGGCACGAATGCATCGGAGTGGAGAAAAAGAAGAAATTATCAATAAGATCTTTATTTAGTAGCCTTTTTTAGCCGGAAATTGATGCCTACATACATTTGCGGCAACAACATGGTATTTGTGCTGACTGATTTAGATACTGTATTATTAGTTACTTGCGTATAAGGATTATAAAGTGAATAAGTGTTCGTATAATCTGAGTATTTGAACCGGGTTCCCAGGCAGCCTACTCCAAAAGTTATGGAACAAAAGTGGTTTGAACTGCTAATGAATTCTATACCCAGATATCCTCCCCACCCCGACGCTGACCCGGGGGCAGTTACTGTAATACCTTTATTGCCATCGCCTTCTTCATCCATCGGGTTAGAGGCGGTACATGGACCTAATAAGGCCATAAAATGAATCCATGGGAAGCCCGGTTTACCTCCGGCACGGTAACAAAACCCTGCCAGGTATTGCTTAAAAATATAAAACCCACCCCAATACGAATCGGCAATATAATCCAGTCCTGTGGCATTTAAATCTTCTGCAGCTTTAGCCATTATTCCCACGTGCCTGTTAAAGAAATAAGTTGCTTTAATATCAAAATGGGTTCCTACAATGGCATCCCTGTAACTTATATAGGGTACACTAAATCCACCATCAACTGACAAGTAAAACTCGGAAGGAGAAGGGTTAAATTGCTTCTTTTCGAAGGGCTGGTTAAAATTGTACTGTGTCCCCCCCGAATACCGGACATATTCTAATCTCCACGGAGGCACTACTTTTTGAGCTGTATCTGGAGGACGGGTATAGACTACTTTCTTTTTGCTGATACTGACAACCGTGCCCACAATTTTCCTGCCGTTCCTGAAAACCAAGGTGTCCTGTGCCTGGACGAATGAAAAATGGAAAAGCAGAAGGGAAAAAATAAAAAGAAGTTTTTTCGTCATCTCTGTGGCAGGCATTTATAGACCTCCAAAAATAAGGGAAAACCAGACACACATCAGGCTACTGTTAATAAAGATTTAAAAAGTACTTAAAACGCCTTAAAACAAAATAATTTTCATCGCTTTCCGTCTTCCTATTTTGCGTTGGAGGCATTAATTTTCTGAAGATTTTATGCTCCTAAGCTTTAAATGAGTTCCCA
The DNA here is from genome assembly GCA_013289165.1 of Bacteroidota bacterium. Classification (GTDB taxonomy): domain Bacteria; phylum Bacteroidota; class Bacteroidia; order JABEUT01; family JABEUT01; genus JABEUT01. The sequence continues at coordinate 5,795 of JABDAL010000052.1, read as the reverse complement.
TCAGGGAAATTGGATTATTTTTGTTACCTTATTAAATTAAAAACCATAAACCATGTTAGAAGGCTTTGTTGAGGTTCTTTCCAAAATATTTGGCAGTAAGCATGAGCGCGATGTCAAGGAACTTCAACCTGTTATAGATAATATCCTTGAAATTGAACAAACGTTTGCGTCTATTAGCAATGATGAATTACGGGCTAAAACTAATGAATTCAAAAAACGGATACAAGACAAGATTCAGGAAAAGGAACAGCAGAAAAAGGAATTAAAGGAGAAGGCTGAACAGCCTGTTATTGCAGAAGACGGAACAGAGTCGGAAATGCCTGTTAAAGAGAAGGAAGCGCTGTATACTGAAATAGATAATTTAGAGAAAGAGATTATTTCCGATATAAAGGCGGAACTGGACGATATATTGCCGGAGGCTTTTGCAGTAGTGCGGGAAACAACAAGGCGTTTAAAAGAATCGGATACACTTGAGGTTACCGCCACGGACACAGACAAAGAGCTTGCCGCCAAACATGACCACGTGGTTATTCATGGAGATAAAGCCACCTGGCATAGCACCTGGTCCGTTCGGGGACACAAAGTAAAGTGGGACATGGTTCCATATCCTGTTCAGCTTATTGGTGGAGCAGTGCTTCATTCGGGTAAGATTTCTGAAATGGCTACGGGGGAAGGAAAAACACTTGTCGCAATTCTTCCCATATACCTAAATGCCCTCTCGGGCAGGGGTGTCCACCTGGTTACGGTGAACGATTATCTGGCTAAACGCGACTCAGAATGGATGGGCCCCGTGTTCCAGTTTCATGGGCTCAAGATAGATACCATCGATAAGCACGAGCCTAATTCTGCAGAGCGTAAAGCTGCTTATGAAGCTGATATTACTTATGGTACCAATAATGAATTTGGCTTTGATTATTTGCGCGACAACATGGCTCGTTCACCCGAAGACCTTGTACAACGCGGGCATTATTTCGCTATTGTGGATGAGGTTGACTCCGTGCTGATTGACGATGCACGTACTCCGCTCATTATTTCAGGGCCTACACCACGGGGTGACAAGCATGAATTTTTCCAAATGAAACCCCGTGTAGAAAAGCTTTTGAACGCACAGCGGACGGTCGCAAATAAATTTCTGAATGAGGCTAAGACACTCATAGAAAGTGGAAATACAAAAGATGGCGGACTTGCTTTATTGCGTGCCCACAGGGGATTACCTAAAAATAAAGCCATTATTAAATACCTGAGCGAAGAAGGTAATAAAGCTCTCTTGCAAAAAACGGAAGCTACATACTTAGCCGACCAAGGCAGGGAAATGCAAAAGGTAGATGCCGAATTGTACTTTGTTATTGATGAGAAAAACAATACCGTAGAGCTTACAGATAAAGGCTATGACCTTATTACAGCACAGGGGGAAGATTCTAAATTTTTTATTCTGCCTGATGTGGGTGGTGAAATTGCAGAGATTCAAAAAATGGAAATCTCTGACGAAGAAAAAGCGAAAAGGAAAGATGAATTGATGAGGGATTTTTCTATCAAGTCAGAAAGGGTTCATACGATAAACCAATTAGTAAAAGCCTATACACTTTTTGAAAAAGACGATGAGTATGTGGTGATGGAGGGCGAAGTAAAAATTGTGGATGAACAAACAGGCCGTATTATGGAAGGCAGGCGCTATTCCGATGGTTTGCACCAGGCTATTGAAGCGAAGGAAAATGTTAAGATTGAAGCCGAAACCCAAACCTATGCTACTATCACCCTGCAAAATTATTTCAGGATGTACAGCAAACTGGCAGGCATGACCGGTACTGCTGAAACGGAGGCCGGTGAGTTATGGAGCATTTATAAGCTCGAGGTAGTGAATATTCCTACCAACAAACCGATGGTACGTGATGACAGGGAAGATTTGGTTTATAAAACCAAGCGAGAAAAATACAATGCAGCAATAGACGAGATTCAAAAATGTGTAAAGGAAGGAAGGCCTGTATTAGTAGGTACCACATCAGTGGAGGTGTCGGAATTATTAGGACGTACATTGAAGCTGCGGGGCATAAAACACAATGTGCTGAATGCAAAGCTGCACCAGCGCGAAGCTGAAATTGTGGCAGAAGCCGGTAAGCCCGGAACGGTTACCATTGCTACTAACATGGCAGGCCGGGGTACCGACATTAAGCTTGGACCCGGCGTTGCAGATGCAGGCGGTTTGGCAATTATTGGTACGGAAAGGCATGAATCGAGGCGGGTTGACAGGCAATTAAGAGGCCGTTCAGGCCGGCAGGGCGACCCGGGTACATCCCAGTTTTTTGTATCGCTTGAAGATGACCTGATGCGCTTGTTTGGCTCCGAACGTATTGCCCGAATGATGGACAGAATGGGTATTGAAGAAGGTGAGGTAATCCAGCATTCGCTCATCACCAAGTCTATTGAAAGAGCTCAAAAGAAGGTTGAAGAAAATAACTTCGGCACCCGTAAGCACCTTATAGATTATGATGATGTGATGAACCAGCAGCGGGAGGTAATATATACCCGCCGCCGCCATGCTTTGTTTGGCGAAAGGCTATCGGTTGATATTTCTAATATGTTCATGGATGTGTGCGAAACGATAGTGGGCGAATTTCATGGAGCAGACGGAGATTATGAAAGTTTTAAACTCGAGTTGTTCCGCACCTTGTCAACAGAGCCCCCCGTTACTGCGATTGAATTCCAGGAGCTGACAGCAATGGAAATTGCTGAGAAGATTTTTGAAAAAGTGCAGGCAAATTATTTAAAGAAATGCGAAAAACTGTCAAAAGACATATATCCTTTTCTGAAAGATGTTTTTGAGAATAATGTTAGAAATTTTGAAAACATACAAATACCTATTTCCGACGGAATACATGTATTAAGGGTGGTAGCTAACTTGGAAGATGGCTATAAGAGCCGTGGCAAAGCGGTAATTACCGAAATGGAGAAAACGGTTCTGCTTGCCGTTCTAGATGATGAATGGAAAGAGCACTTGCGCGAAATGGATGACCTGCGCCAATCGGTGCGTAATGCGGTGTACGAACAGAAGGACCCTTTGCTTATATATAAGTTTGAATCATTTGAACTGTTCCGCAACATGCTGGTGAGGATGAATAAAAACATTACTTCATTCCTGCTGAAGTGCCTGCCTGTATCGGATGCTCCGGGTGGAGAAATTCAGGAAGCAAGGGAAGTAAAAGAAGATGTTGACCTGCAAACCAACCGCACAGGCAGTGATGCCCCTGCTAATGCAGATGGAAAACCTGCTCCTCCCAAACCCAAGCCTGCGATAGCTGAAAAGAAAATAGGCCGTAATGACCCATGCCCATGTGGTAGTGGCAAAAAATATAAAAACTGCCATGGAGTGGGGAAGGTGTAGAAAGTAAAACTCAGCAACAATCCGTATCTTTATTTGCTACATTTGTTTTGATCAAAACAAATGCATTGTTGAATACTAAATCTACCACAAGGCAAAACATTTTTCTTTCTGTTTTACTCTGTTTGTTTTTTTTTCTTGTTACGCATAAGGCATACCATCTTCCTTTTTCCTATGGAGATGACCATCGTGTCCTTGCTATGCTTCATCCCGACAGGGCTTCCGAATCGTATAAAGAGGCTGCACTATATGGACATAGCCCCGACCTGGTGGGGTCTTTTTATAAAGATACTTACATTGGCCGTTTCAGGCCCCTCACCTGGAGTTACGACAAACTCCTTTGCTTGTTATGTGGCGACAATACTTTCCTTTTCCGTGTATCAAACCTGGTAATACTCTTTTTCTCCCTATTTTTTCTTTTAGCCATACTTTCTTATTTTCAAGTTGACAGGGTTTCCACTCTTGTTGTGTTGGGTATATACGTTTTCGGCAGGAACAATGAAACCTGGTGGACCTTGATACCTCCGCCTCAAAATGTGGGTGAAATGTTTTTACTTGCCGGCATTTATTATTGGTTATTATATAGAAAAAAAGGCGTAACCGGACTTTATGTGTTTCCTGCCATGCTTTTCTTCCTTTCCGATATAAGTAAAGAGAGTTACATTTTTTGCATCCCCATTTTGTTGCTTACTGATTATTTTTTCTTTAATCCTTCCAGGCGCTTATTTGCAAAGGAGTATTTGCTTTCGATGTTGGCATCCATGCTTCCTTTTTTATGCCTGCTGGCAACCGTTTTGCATAGCAGCAAAATATATAGTTATCCATACCCTGAATCCATATTCTCCATTATGGGTTATAATATCTTCCAGTTTGCGGGCGCTATAGGTTTTTTTATTGCTCCCATAGTGGCATTAGCAATTAGCAAGACATTAATAGGAAGAGGGAATTTAATTAGAGTATTATTTGTGTTTACGGTATGGACCATTATCCAGTTAATTCTTCTTAAAGGAATAAAACTTAATGACCAGCACCATTATCTTATTCCCTGGCTTATATATCCTCTTATTTTTACTGCCATTGCACTGACCGAAATACGCAAGGTGTCGAATAAATGGTACTCATCTGTGCTGGTAGCGTATGGCATAGCAATCCTTATATTTATGTATAATACCAAGGCAAATGTTAATTCCTATAGTGCAACATTGCAAGCCTATTATAATATGATAGATACTATTCAAAAAGATACCGCCGCACCGGAAGTTGTTTATTTAAGTGACGATGCTTGCGAAAGAGATTGGATAGCGGGAACAAGAGCTGTTATGGACAGTAAGCTTATGAAAAAAGAACTTTATTTTACCCCTGTTTCAACAGTTGTTCCGGCATGGGAAATGTATTGGAAGGAACATTCCCCTCAAAATGCGTTTAAACATCTCTCGCTGGATAGTGCTTTTTATCCTGATGGTAAATGGATAATTTTAGTAGAGAATCCTGCCAAAAATGGTATAATCAATGATGATGTTTCGTTTTATACGCGGGCAGATTCATGCTTTATAAAAATGAGAGGGAAAGAAAAGTTTATTCCCGGCAAGTATTATTACTTTTCTGTGCCTTATCCAGGGCTCTCCATCGGGGATATATTGAGAGGTAATTTTAATATGGAAAACTGCAAAGGTTTTTATGCGATAAAGCTTAATCTAAAGTAAGAAATGTGGCCTTTCAACAGGTTTGAAAATTTATTATATTTGGGACATATTATAGTATAAACAATTTGATCAGTAAAATCATGGCAACAGTAAATCCCTATTTAACCTTTAATGGAAATTGCGAAGAAGCATTTAACTTCTATAAATCGGTATTTGGCGGAGAGTTTCGTCAAATTAGTAAATTTAAAGATATGCCTCCCATGCCCGGCATGGAAATGCCCGAAGCAGAAAAGGAACGCATCCTGCACGTTTCATTACCTATTAGTAAGGAAACCATTTTAATGGGCAGTGATTCAAATCTCCGTATGGGCGAAGTAAAAATGGGGCAACACATGTCTCTATCTATTGGGGCGGATAGCAAAGAAGAAGCAGGCCATATTTTTAATAGCCTTTCTGCCGGGGGCAAGGTCACTATGCCTATTGCCGATATGTTTTGGGGTGCTTATTTTGGCATGTTGGAAGATAAATTCGGCTTTACCTGGATGGTTAATTATGATTATCCCAAAAAATAATTAATAGAGAGCTTTATTCGACTTTTCAATATTATTACAAACAATTAGAATGCTTCGCCTAATCTTTCATCTGCTTTGATAATGAAAATGGTGTCATTTATTATTCTTTATAAAATGAAATGTATTGAAGTTATAATATTCAATAAATCATATACTTATAATCAAAAAAATCATAAAATTCATGAATGCCCGATGCCTTTTTAT
>JABDAL010000051.1 GCA_013289165.1 Bacteroidota bacterium | reverse complement strand
CAACTACTTTGATTTGCTAACGTGCATTTTTGCAGAGTAAGAGAATTATGTAACTTATTCTCAGCATTGTGTAAGACAAGTACCTATAAGAGCATCTACTTTTGCGCCATCGTGAAAATTCATTCACGATATAATATCAAATAAAATGACAAACGTAGAAACTTCAACCAAAAAGGAACAGGTAAATGGCACTGTTATTGACAACAAAAAAACAATTGAAAACCACAAAAAAAGCAGCGAAGCATCATGAAGAAGCTGCAAAGCATCATCTTGAAGCAGCAAAACATCGTGAAGCCGGAAATCATGAAAAGGCCAACACCAGCACTCTTAAAGCGCACGGCCATCATTACATTGCAGCTTCAGCTCAAAGAGCGAATCTAAAGCAACAAGCTTTGAACAATTAATAAAGGATTTTGATTCTTTAAAGGCATCACGCAAAAAACATGGTGCCTTTTTATTTCAGTTATCACCATATTCTATAACCACACTTTTAAAATATGGAGCTTATATAACGTTATACTAAGCCAACTACATATGCAGTGGGACGCTTTTGCATTCAATACTCCCTCTTATAAAGTGTGATTCATGTAACTTATAGTCACTGTTGTGTAACACCTAACGGAACCAAGACATGCACTTTTGCACCGTGAAAATTACTTCACAACTTATATCTAATTAAAATGAAAAATAAATTAATACATATTATAGTAGCGATAGTTACTCTCTTATCTTTCCCGAATGTAGGTTTCGGACAGGCGCCTACCTTAGGTACTGCAGCCAATTTTGTCCTTTTCTCATCTAAAGGACAAGTAAGCAATACAGGGATTTCGCAAGTTACAGGCAGGGTAGGCTCAAACAATACTGCCACAAGCCCAGGTTTCGGAAATGTTAATGGAGTAATGGATAATATAGATCCTGCAACCGCACAATGTGCACTCGATTTAACCTCTGCTTACAATCAATTGGTAGCTGATCCTCCAGGTACTCCACATGCCATTTTGCTTGGGAATAGTGAAGTTCTTGGCTCCGGAACTTACGATATATCTGCTGCTGCAACCATGAATCTGAATCTTTATTTACATGGAAGCTCTTCTGATGTATTTATTTTTCGCATAAATGGAGCATTTGCTACAAACGCGCTTTCCAGGGTCATATTAACCGGTGGAGCATTGGCATGTAATGTATTTTGGAAAGTAGAAGGCGCTGTAACTATGGCTGCCGGAACTTCTATGAAAGGAACTGTAATTGCGAATAACGGATTAATTCAAATGGGTGCAGGAGACACACTTGAAGGAAGAGCGCTTACTACTGTAGGAGCTATTACTGTTACCAGTGTGCTGGCATATACTCCTATTGGTTGCGGAAGCCCTGTACTTACAGGCCCCTCTGCTCCTGATCTTTTATCTACCGTTTGTTATACCTTATTTTCTTCTGACGGACCGGTTACAGATATCGGTTCAGTATCGCACGTTGTTGGTGATGTTGGGACAAACCTTGGCACCACTACCGGATACAATCCTTTATTTGTAACAGGCACCATTCATGCCATTCCGGATATTTCTACAGGACAATGTGCAACCGATTTAACTTCTGTCTATAATTATCTTAATACTCTCCCGTATGATATTCAGTTATTATATCCTACACAGCTTGGAAACGGCTTGGTTCTTACACCACATACCTACATTATGAAAGCAGCCGCAACATTAACTGATACCTTATACCTAAATGCTGAAGGCGATGCCAGCGCTCAATTTGTTATCCAGATTGAAGGCGCTTTTACAGAAAGTGGCACCGGAGCAAAAGTGAAACTGATTAATGGCGCACTTGCCCAAAATGTATTTTGGTTAGTTAACGGCGCGGTTACTTTAAATAATTTTTCTGTTTTCAACGGAAGTATTATTAGCAGCGGTGCGATTACCTTAAACACCGGAGATACCCTTTTCGGAAGAGCACTTACAACCGTAGGAGCTCTAAATACCAAAGCAATAGTTGCTAAAATGTCCCCGGGTTGCGGAAATCCTCCTGTAATTACGTTGCAACCGGTTAAACAATCTGCATGCGTCGGTGATTCCGTAAGTTTTTCTGTAACAGCAACAGGTTCAGGCCTCACCTATCAATGGAGAAAAGGAAATGTAAATGTAGTTAACGGAGGAAATATTTCCGGCGCAACTACCCGCATACTTACTTTTAAGCCTGTAACTGCCCTCAATAGTGCATTAAATTATAATGTTATTGTAAGTGGAACATTTCCACCCAAAGATACTTCAGTAAGTGTATCGCTTACGGTAAACCCATTGCCGGTGGCAAATGCAGGGCCTGATAAAGGTGTTTGCAAAGGAGACAGTGTAAGCTTAGGAACTCCTGCAATTATTGGAGATACCTATAAATGGTCGCCATCTACATGGCTAAATTCAAGTACAGATGCACAACCTAATGTTGGCCCTAAAAGAGATACAACCTATATTCTTACTGTTATCAATACATCAACCGGATGCAAAAATAGAGATACTGTTAATGTGACGCTGAATCCGCCGCCTATTGCAAATGCAGGGCCCGATAAGGGTGTTTGCAAAGGAGACAGTGTAAGCATAGGAACTCCCGCAATTGTTGGAAATACCTATAAATGGTCGCCATCTACATGGCTAAATTCAAGTACAGATGCACAACCTAATGTTGGCTCTAAAAGAGATACAACCTACATTCTTACTGTTACCAATACATCAACCGGATGCAGAAATAGTGATACTGTTAACGTAACGGTGAATTTGCCGCCTATTGCAAATGCAGGGCCTGATGCAACTATTTGTAAAGGAGACAGTGTACGCATAGGAACTCCCTCAACAATTGGAGATACCTATAAATGGTCGCCATCTACATGGCTAAATTCAAGTACAGATGCACAACCAAATGCCAGCCCGGCAAGAGACACAACGTATATTTTAACTGTAACCAATACGGCTACGGGATGTAAAAATACTGACACTGTTAAAATAACGGTGAATCCACTGCCAGTGACAAATGCAGGGCCTGATAAGAGTATTTGCATAGGAGACAGTACCACTATAGGTACTCCGGCAGTTATTGGAAATACCTACAGTTGGTTGCCCATCGCAGGATTAAATTCGCATAATAAAGCCCAGCCCAATGCCAGCCCAAAGGGAACAGTAACTTATACACTTACGGTATCAAATGGCAAATGCTCCGATACAAGTACAGTTATAGTATCCGTAAATGCATTCGCTGTAGCAAATGCAGGGCCTGATAAAAACATTTGCATAGGAGAAAGTACAAGCATAGGCACACCGGCTATTTTAGGAGACACCTATAGCTGGTCGCCATCGGAGGGATTAAACTCATCCATAGTTGCACAACCAAAAGCAAGTCCTTCTTCCACCACCCTTTATATATTAAAAGTAACAAACGGAAATTGCTCAAATATTGACTCCGTAAAGGTAATCGTACATCCTTTACCGGTTGCAGATGCAGGCTCAAACCAATATCTTTGTGATGGTGGAAATGTAAAACTGGGAGCTCCAGCCGTTGCAGGAGATACCTATATGTGGACTCCGGGAAATGGTTTAAACTCAAGCAAAATATCGCAGCCAACTGCAAATCCTGATGTAACCACTCTTTATACGCTTGTTGAAACAGATACGTTGGCAGGTTGTTCCATGTCAAACGAGGTAACGGTAACGGTTGAGCCAAATCAATTTTATGATGGATTTTCGCCTAACGGAGATGGCATAAATGACTTTTGGGATATTCCAATGCTTAATTGCTATCCTACCAATACTGTTACTATAATCAACCGTTGGGGCAGTGAAGTTTGGAACGGAGAAAATTATAATAACGCTTCCGTAAAATGGACAGGAGAGAATATGAGCGGAAAAAGCCTTCCTGATGGTACTTATTATTACATCATAAAATATAACAATACCGAGAAACGCGGATGGGTATTTATCAAAAGATAAGGCCATACCTGAGAATAAAGAATAGTAATAATTAACAAAAAAAGACACCATGAAAAACAAGATAATAATAACACTAAGCGCAATGATGCTCTCTATAGGAGCCTTTGCCCAGCAAGAGGCTACCTTCTCGCAATATTTTTTCAACCCCATGTATATAAACCCGGCTTATGCAGGCAGCCGTGGAGTATTTTCCGGCACCATGGTTTACCGCACCCAGTGGGTAGGCATGAGTGGTTCACCGGTTACCCAACAATTGGGGATGAGCAGCATGATACCTGGCAGTAATATCGGCCTTGGCCTCCAGTTTTACAATGACGAAGCAGGACCCTTGAGGAACACAGATATATCTGCAATCTTTTCTTATCACCTTAGATTGGGAGAAAGAACCAGGCTAGCCTTTGGTATAGAAGGATGTATGGATAATTTGGGGGTTCAATTCAATGACATAAACATCCAGGACCCTGGCGATCCATCCTTCATAAACAATAATTCCTCTGCATGGGTTCCGGATTTTAATGCCGGATTATACCTCTACAAAGACCAATTTTTTGCAGGAGCATCAGTAAAAAATCTTTTACAGCCAAGTTTAGGTCTGCAATATGACAATGGTAACGGTAATGCTAATTTATACAGGAACTATTACTTTACAACAGGGTTTGTTGCAAAACTTAGTGATAATGTAGGTATAAGACCTTCCATACTGCTAAACTACGTACAGGCTGCTCCCGTACTTTTAGACATAGACGCTTCCCTGATATTTAGTGACAGATTTTTCATTGGAGCAGGTTTCAGAATAGATAATAGACTTGGCATTGCCGGCACCGATAATGCACTTATATTAAGTATAGAATATGACGTGGCTAACCGTATCCGTTTTGGATATTCTTATGATCTCTACCTGAGCCAAAATGGAAACTATACGAACGGAACTCACGAAATAATGCTTGGATGGGATTTAAATACCACCAAAACAAAAATGTCAAGTCCTCAATATTTTTAATTTTAAAAAAACACAAATCATGAAAAAGATACTAATAATTGCGATTGCAGGCTTTATAGCAACATTCTCATCAGCACAAACAGAAAAAGCTGATACACTTTTTGCAAAATGGGACTATTTTAAAGCGGCTCAATGTTATGCCAAAGAGGCAGAAAAAAAACCAACCCAGGATGTATATTACAAGTTGGGACAATGTTACCAGAAAATGGACAGGTTTAAAGAAGCACTGTCAGCTTATGATAAAGTAAATGCAGCAGGGGCATATTCAAATGCTACATTTTACCTGAATTACGGATTAATTCTGAAAACCGGTGAAAGATATGCAGATGCAAAAGTTGCTTTTACAACGTATAATAATATGATGCCATCGGACCCAAGGGGGAAATTCTATAAGAGCTCCTGCGATACGGTTATTGCAGACCATACAACTGACTTGTATATAAAGATAACTCCGGTATTATCGCTCAATTCAAATGCATCAGATTTTTGCCCGGTTATTTACAAGGATGGGGTTGTATTTATCTCATCGCGTAAAACGGGAAGTCATGATTCAAGAACCTATGCCTGGAATGGAGAAGATTACCTGGACATTTTTTACGCAAAAAAAAGAATAAATGATACTGGTTTTGAAAAACCCGAACCTATGGAAAGCAGCCTGATAAATACTAAATATCACAATGGGCCTGTTTGTTTTTCAAAGAATTTTGACACCATTTATTTTGACAGAGTAAGCAAAGAATTAAGAGGCAGGGAGAAAAAGACATTGAATATTGAAACTATTAAAATTTATTCAGCGGTAAATAAAAACGGACAATGGGTTGACTTGAAACCATTCCAGTATAATAATGATACATTTTCGGTAGCCACGCCTTACTTAAGCAAGGATGGCTCAAGGCTTTATTTTTCATCTAATATGCCTGGAGGGTATGGCGGAAATGATCTTTATTATTGTGTAAAACAAGGCAGCGGCTGGGGCAAACCTGTAAATATGGGCCCTAACATTAATACTTTCGGCAATGAAAAATTTCCTACTATGGATGACTCGGGTAGTTTCTATTTTTCATCCGATGGATATAAAGGGTATGGAGGTATGGACATTTGTGTTTCTAAAAATACAAATGGAACCTTCGGACCGGCATCTGTTATGAAAGCACCTATCAATTCGGCAGGCAATGATTATGGCATCACCTTTACCAAACCTGGTAAAGCAGGATATCTGTCATCTAACCGCACCGGAGGAACCGGCGACGAAGATATTTATTACTTTGACCTCAATAAGGACAATCTCCCTTGCCCACTTGTTGTATCTGACTATGTTATAGGTTATAAATGCACACCGCAACCGAAGCCAATAGCTGCACTGGATAGTGTTAAGCCTTTAACTTTAGTGGATAATTCTACGATACAACCAGTGAAAAAGAAATCTATCGCTACTGTTGACAAGACAGTAATGCTAATCCATTTTGACTTAGACAAATCGAATATTCGCACAGATGATGCAGAGATTCTCAATGGTATTGTTGCAAAAATGCGCATGAATACAGCACTAAATCTTGTTGTAGATGGTTATTGCGATTCTCGCGGAACAGTACCATATAATCAGGTTCTGTCTGATCTTCGTTCCGCAGCCACTGTTAATTATTTGGTGTCGAAAGGAATTGATAAAAAGAGAATGTTGCCAAAAGGTTATGGGAAAACACACATTATGAATAAATGCACAGATGGTGTACAGTGTACAGACTATGAGTTTGAACAAGATAGAAGAGTAGAAATGAAATTCATACCTCTCAAAAAGGATATTGTGGTATCAGATAAATAACGAGAACCTCAGGGTTGCACGATTGCTTAGCAAAGAAACCAATATACACTCAGAAGAATATTCAGGTATTGTTGGAGTAATTTTAGATTATAGAAACAGTTCCGGCAATTCTCTCTTATTAGTATAATTAGTCATTTTAAAACCTTTATAAAATTTATCCCCTACCTTTACCACTATTATGGTTGCAGTGGTTTTAATCACTGCAAAACAAAAACATCATTCGATAACATGTGATGTGTGCAAGATTAACCTGCACTTGTGTAATGCTCAAACACTAAAATACCTACACTTTTGCATTGTAAATATTTAATAATCATTTAAACAAAAGTAAAATGGAAACAAAAAAAAACAAGACCGGCGGAACATTCAAGAATACGGAATCCTTTAAGTTTACAGGAAATTGGGATACGAAATCCAGGGAACTTAAAACAAAATTTAACCGGTTAACCGATTCAGATCTAAAGTTCGAAATTGGTAAAGAAGAAGAATTACTGGGTAGAATACAAACCAGGCTGAACAAGAACCGTGAAGAAGTGATTGCTATTATTAAGGAGGGGCAGTTAGCAAAAGTTTAGATTCATACCATAAGCGTCATGTAAATAATCAAGACGTTTTTTGAAGCATTATGAAAGGGACAGGTATTGAAAAGCCTGTCCCTTTTTATTTACAATCTCTAAACTCCGCAACTCAACATGACTTACTCTGGCTATGTTAATCTACCCTTAGCTTTGCAGTGAACTAAAGAATGCCTGACTCTTATTCGAGGGAAAGCGACACTGGCAAAAGTTATTGATTAGAATTGGATTTCAACCGTATGTTCCACACCATCATCCACAAGAGTGATTGTCTTATTTGCTTGTTCCACTCCATCAACTGTTATGCGCATTTCTTCTGATAATTGACCACTATCGGCTATCAATTGTTTTTGAGTAAACGCAATATGATAGATGGTTTTCCAATAACGGTAATGTATTTTAAACGATTTCCATTCTTCAGGAACACACGGCTCGAACTTTAATTTGTTTCCCTTCTGTTGCAAGCCAAGAAAAGACTGCGTTATAAGCTGATACATCCACCCGGCAGAGCCTGTATACCAAGTCCAGCCGCCACGCCCGGAATGAGGTTCACGGGCATATACATCGGCTGCTAAAACGTACGGCTCTACTTTATACTTTACAATTGCTTCCGGAGTTTTACTGTGAGTAATCGGGTTTATCAAGTTTAACAATTCCCATACACGATTAGTATCTCCTAATTTAGCAAATGCCATTATCATCCATATAGCAGCATGGGTATATTGCCCTCCATTCTCTCTTACGCCAGGCACATATCCTTTTATGTATCCTGGATTTAATTGAGATTTGTCAAATGGTGGCTCTAACAGTTGAATTATCCCGGCATCCTTTTGTACCAAGTTTTTGTACGCTGCTTCCATGGCTAATTTTGTTCGCTCTGCATTGCCAGCTCCTGACAGAACAGACCAGCTTTGGGCAATGGAATCAATTTTACATTCTTCATTACTTGAAGCTCCCAATGGAATACCATTATCAAACCATGCACGCTTGTACCAATGTCCATCCCAGGCATTTTTATCAATATTTTCCTTTAACTGTTGAGCTTCTTTCCGGCATATATCAGCAAATGCGGAATCTTTATGTAAGCTTGCAATTCCTTCAAACCGGATAAGTATGTCATACAGAAAAAAGGCCATCCACACGCTTTCTCCTTTGCCATTATTACCTACTTTATCATAGCCATCATTCCAATCTCCAGTACCGATTAAAGGCAGTCCATGCTCACCATACATAAACCCGTGTTTGATAGCTTGTACACAATGTTCATAGAGTGTGGCCGATTTACGAGATTGGATGGGCGTATCATAATACGATTCTTCTCCTTGGTTTAATAGCCTTCCATCCAGAAAATAAACGGATTCATCCAGCACACCTGAATCTTCCGTTGTTATTACATATAGGGCAGTTGCAAGCGGCAACCAGAGATAATCATCAGAGCATCGTGTCCGTATGCCTTGCCCTATAGGCGGATGCCACCAATGCTGCACATCTCCTTCTTTAAATTGTCTTGACGCGGAAAGTAAAATTTGTTCACGGGTAAGATGAGGCAATGTATGAAGCAGTGATAATACATCTTGCAATTGATCCCTGAAACCAAAAGCACCCCCGGATTGATAATACCCGCTACGTCCCCATAACCTGGAGGAAATTGTTTGATAGGTGAGCCATCCATTGGTAATAACGTTTATTGCCATATCCGGAGTTTCTACCTGCAAAGCTCCAATGGCATGTTTCCAATATTCTTTTACTTTTTCCAATGAATCATTTGCTACCGCATTTCCGCGGAATTGGCGGACAAGGGCGCTTGCGTCATTGGAATTTTTCCCTGAACCAAGCCTGAAAATAATTTCATTTTCTTCACCATCTGCCAGATCAAATGGAACCTGTATTGCAGCACAGGGGTCTAAAGCAAGTCCAACTCTTCCCGAAAGTTTTACCCGTGACATAGCATTGGGATTTCGCAAGGTGCCATTACGACCTATAAATTCAGAACGGTCAGCAGTAACAGTCTTTTTGGTATAATCCACATCAAAAAATGCAACCCTTCCGGAAACTTCAATGTCATAAGGGTTTCTTGCAAAAAGCGCCCCACTGTCAGGGTCTATTTCCGTATGAATATGCATGGCTGTTTTCATTCTGGCAGTGCCAAGAACTAACTCTATATAGCCTGTGACAGAAAGTTTCCGTGGCCTTCCGGATTCATTGCGTATTTTTAATACCGTAAACTTAATAGTTGCCACCGTATCTACATACACCGTCATTTCAGAATATATTCCGTCTTCTATATGCTCAAAGACGCTATATCCAAAACCATGACGTGTAATATAGGGTGATTCACTACCTGCCGGAAGAAGGGTGGTTGACCAGAAGTGCCCGGTTTCTTCATCCCTTAGGTAAAATGCTTCTCCGCCTGAATCACTTACAGGGTCATTATTCCATGGTGTAAGCCTTAACTCATGTGCATTTTCAGTCCAGGTATAGGCTCCTCCACTCTCTGAAATTACGGTTCCAAAATGGGGGTTTGCAATTACATTCACCCAAGGAGCAGGAGTTTTATTTTTTTTATCGATAGTAATAATATACTCGCTACCATCAAGGCTGAAGCCTCCTAATCCATTAAAAAAGATTACATCTTTTGATGGTATGTTATTAACTATTGGCTGATGACTAACAACCGATGGAGCAATATATGGAATCACCACCTTAGCAAGAGGTTTACGTTTAACATGGTCAGCTAATGTTCCAGAACTATCCGAAATATTAATGCGAGCCACAGTTTGAAATAATATTCTATCCTCATTTGATATCTGATCTGAAGCTCTTATAAAAATCCCTCCCGAATGATCTCTTAATTCAGTCGAAACCAATGCCTGAATCTCATTTTGAAAATCTTGCCTGTATCCACTGTGTTCTTCATTCCAAATAACTAAATCAACTGCAAGACCTTTTAAACGCCAGTAGGCATGAGCCTGTATAAGTTGTTTCACCAACTGTATATTAGCTTGGTTCTCCACTTTCAAAAGAACAATGGGTAAATCTCCTGAAATAGAATAGCCCCATAAACCCGACTGACCCCGGCGATTATTAATGAGAATTGCAGCATCTGCACGAAACATTGGATTGGCAAATATGATTGAGCTAGCGAGGCGTCCATACAATTGTGCGTCGGCTTCTGAAGCATTTATTTGCCGCAACACTACCTGGCTATGCGTCCAGGTAAGCTCAAAAACACGGTCCTTATGATGCCTGTCTTGGTATTTATCTATCAGGTTCTTGCAAATTTCCTTCGTTTCTGCAACACCTATAACCATATCTATAGTAATTGTTTCTTCGGGCTCTAGAATTATTTTATGTCGTATAGCGACAATGGGATCTAAAACTGAGCCTTGATTTCCTGAAAGCATACCCGGAGTATTCATCGCTTTTGGATTCACGGTGGAATTTCCACGGCCAATAAATTCCATCCGATCGGTTTCATAAGATATTTCTACCGGCTCTTTTCCCTGCAAGGTCATTAAATGAAACATCCATGGTGACTGCTCTTCGGCAGAACGTGGCCTGCGGGTACAAAGGATTGCATGTTGAAGCGGGAGGATTTCCGTTTGTACGAAAAGGCTGCTGAATGCCTGCTGCATTAAATCTGAATCAGGCGATGCAAGAACCACTTCTGCATAACTTGTAACCTCAATAGTTTTTCGAATGCCGGAAAGGTTTGTTATGAGCAGTCTTCTCATTTCTATGTCGTCTTCAGGCGATACAACAATTTCGGTAAGTGTTTCTATATCGTTGTGGATGGTATGAAAGTCCGCGCGACCTTGTGAAAATACAGCTTCGTACTTTTCGCCCTTTTTTAATGTTGGCTGATGCGTATTCGACCAATACATCTTCTTCTTCCCACTTATGGAATTGGTAGACAAATCACGTATATAACAAAACACACCCCAATTATCGCATGTGCCATCTTCGCGCCAACGGGTAACAGCAAGATTTCTCCAACGACTATAACTACCGCCTGCATTTGTTACCATTACATGGTATCTTCCATTCGATAGTAACTGCACTTCAGGTATAGATGTATTCGGCGTGGTGATTGTTCTTGTTTCCGTGCCAACAGATGTATAAGAAATATCGCTCATATCGGTAGTGTGAGCAAAGAACGTTGTAGCCTTGGGGATTCTTTCCTGGAGTAATAAAAGTGTTGCCTTAAATTGCGGTTCCGATTCAAATAGTTTTTGCATAGGTTTATCGAGGAGTAGGTATGCCAATGACAGTAAGCTCATTCCCTGGTGATGCGCCATGAATGAATAAACAATAGCGCTTGATTGCCCAGTTGGTAAACGGGATGTTGTAAAATCTATAGCTTCATAAAATCCGTATCGTCCTTCAAATCCTTTTTCATATAGTAGTTCTAGGTTTTCACAAGCTTTTTCTGGGGCTACCATAAGTGCAAGGGCAGATGCGTATGGGGCAATAACGGAGTCTTCTTCTAAACCGCGTTTCAATCCTAAGCCCGGGGCGCCAAATGCCCGGTACTGATAATTGGAATTAGCATTCAGCATATTATATCCAGATTCAGAAATTCCCCAAACCATATTTGCCTTTTTCCCGTACTCAATTTGCCATTTTACAGCGGCTTTACAGGTTTCATCGAGCAGTGTATTTTCATAGGTAGGCATTACTAAGAGCGGCATAAGATATTCAAACATGGAACCACTCCATGAAAGAAGAATAGGCGCTCCATTCACGTTAGTTAATAAACGCCCCAGTGCAAACCAACTCTCTTCGGGCAGTTTTCCCTGAGCAATGCCAATGAAGATGCATAACCTGGCTTCAGATGCAAGCAGGTCATAAAAACCTGAATCAAGTCGGTGTTCTTGTACATTGTAACCAATGGTAAACAGATTATGCGATTTGTCATATAGAAAATCCCATTCCATATCAGCCAATTCATTGCATCGCTGAGCAAGATTTTCGACTACCGCAATCTGTTCGCTTACCCGATGAATAGAATTGGTTAGAGAAGTTTTAAATAATTGAAGCCATTCATTCTCATCTGGCGTATTCGTTTCAGTTAGATAACGATCCGTCTCAACTTGTAAATCCTTTGCTGTTTTTAATAATTCTATTAACGTTGAATTTGCATTCATAGAAAGAAAATCTATAAATTTAGGCGGGGCAGAACTCAATAAAAACCAAGGCTCAAAAATTTTAAAATCTTCATTTATCTTTAGCAGTTGTATATTAAGTGTTTGCTTCCACCAATAGGGTTCACTTTCCGGACTATTGTCCAGTTCTTCAATAATGGAAGCAAAATTTTTTGTTAATGTTCCTATGTAAAAATTCACTTCATAACGTGTAACTATATCAGAATTACATGCTGTGTCTAAATCAATTTTAAATTGCTGGAGTAATTTTCTGTCATTTTCTTCCAATGTATCCATAAGCACACGCAGCGTATCTCGGATACCTTCAAATAATTTAAGTCCTAATATTTTTTTATCCGGTATAGCAAGTAAACCCTGCCTTAATATCAGTAAATGTCCGGCAAGGTTTCCGCTGTCTACTGTGGAAATATATTTTGGCGTTAACGGACTCAGCGATTCAGTATCATACCAATTATAAAAATGTCCTTTGTAGCGCTCCATATTTTCCATGGTACCTATTGTCTTTGATATTCTTTCAATAAGTTGCCCCGTAGTTATATATCCAAAATCGCAGGCAGACAAACTGGAAAGTAATGAGAGCCCAATGTTAGTAGGAGATGTTCGATGTGCCAATAGTGTAACCGGTTGTTCCTGGAAATTATCGGGAGGCAGCCAATTATCTTCTTTCTCAACAAAGCGTTCAAAGAATGCCCATGTTTTCCTGGCCAACTTCCGAAGGAAAATATTTTGCTCATGAGTAAGTACAGATACTTGTTTTGCAATTGGCTTGCTTGTCCACCATGTAATGAAAGGTGCAATGAGCCAGAGTACCAGGATAGGTTCTGCTATAATGAGCTTTGTAGGAGAATAAATTACTAAACAGATAAATACAAGTAAGCTTAGAAAAGGTTCTATCCACATAAAAGAATAAGAGGTGGACATACTTGTTCTTTTTACTGTTTGCTCGCGGGCAAATGAGTTCCATTCCAACAGTTTTTTCCGGGTAATAAGCATCTTCCATAGTGTATGCACTATGGCCCTTAAAGTAGAAAAAGCCTCATGTGGAAGGCAGATAAGAGTAAATAAGTTTTTCACGAAAACGTCTGCAATGCCGTGAATTGTATTTTTGATGTGATGTGATAAAATGACATCTTTAGGTTTATGTATTGTGTCCCATGCGGAAGTAATAAGTATAGGCACAATAATAATTCCGGAAACGGCAATTGTCCAGAATAAGGAAGAGGATAATACAATCCATCCTAATAATAACAAAACTGTTAGTGCCAGCGGAAAGAGGCTTCGCCTGATGTTATCGAATATCTTCCATCGGGATAATCCGGAGATAGGGTTTTTATTCCAATGTTTTCCCAGCCCAGGAACAAACGGTAAGAACCAGGCGAGAATCTGCCAGTCGCCGCGAATCCAGCGCAAGCGTCTTTTTATATCGGATATATAGGTGGTCGGATATTTTTCAAATAGTTGCACATCGCTCAGTAAGCCAGAGCGCACATAGCAGCCTTCCAGCAAATCATGACTTAAAATGCTGTTTTCACGAAATCTTCCATCCAATACTTTTTTAAAAACGTCTACATCATAAATTCCTTTGCCGATAAAGGAGCCCTCAGCAAACAAATCCTGGTATACATCTGAAGAGGCGCGGGTATATGGGTCAATACCTGGCTCGTTTCCGTGCATTCGTGCATATAGCGAACCCGTTATATCGGGTAAGCTTACTGTTACCCGGGGTTGAAGAATACCATATCCTTTTGTTACCCGTTTTTTTGTTTCGTTATACCATGCCCAATTCAATGGATGAGCCATTGTTCCAATTAATTTCCAGGCAGAGCCTAAAGGCAATTGAGTATCTTCATCCAGTGTGATAATATATTTTATAGTGGGGAAAACAGATTGGTCTCCTATAATGAGTGAAAACCGTTCCTGTGAATTTTCTCGCAATAATGAATTTAATTCCGAAAGTTTGCCGCGCTTCCTTTCATAACCCATCCATACATTTTCTTTTGCATTCCAACGCCTCGGGCGGTGAAAAAGGTAAAACAAATCGCTTTTCTCTCTGTGGTATTTTTTATTCAGTTCTTCTATCTTTTGTTTTGCAAAACCTATAAGGGTGTCATCTTCAGGAAGTGTTTCTTGGGAAGCATCTGTAAAATCTGTTAATAGTCCAAAATGTAAGTTCTCATTCCGGTTTGCCAGAAAGCGAACTTCTAAAGCCTCCACTAAATTTTCTGTATCCTCAATATTATTTAACATTGCAGGAACTATAACCAGTGTGCGGAAATCCGGGGGAATTTTATGGGAGAAGTCCATTCTTGGAAGCAAGTTTGGCTTAAACCAAATGGTAGAAAAAAAGTTAACAACAGAGACTGCAAGCTGGCTTGTGCATAAAAGCGAAAGGAATGCAATTAGCAAAAGAAGCCAGGGATTCTTTATATCCCAATACGCTCTCAATAAAAGGCCTGCACCCATTAAAAAGGTAATTAAGAAAATAGCAAGCAAATACATTTGGAAAGTGCATTTTTTCAGTGCTTCTCGTATCTTTTGAAAACCGGAGATGTGCATCCTAGCCAGTTTTTTGGTCTGTTTTTCACCATCTCCTACCAGGTAATAACCAACATGAGATGTATGAGCATCTTTATCATTCGCGGGTGATTTTTCACGCATTAAGCTGATGGCTATAAGAGCCACTTCATGTTCGGTTATTTTGCTTTTTTTCGCAATATGTTCCACCACATGACGATACCTGTCGCGTGTTTGAAAATCCATTAAGGCATAAATACCATCATTATCTTCGCGGAGTGTTTGTTCAACAATGCTGTGTTCTTCAACAAAAACACGCCAATCTTTTGCGTCTAGCAAACGAAGGCTGCCTATGCTATTGCTCATAGAAACCTGGTCTGCGGCCTGCTTCTGAATTTCTGCATTTACCAATTCCGTGCTTGTCAAACCGCTTTCTGATAATTGCTGTTCTATCCAGTTAAGTGATAATGCCAAATCAGGCCCTTTTCCACGCAGTTGCCGTATTAATTCGGATACAAAGGCACTCACCATCGGGGGATTGGAACGCGCCATGTCTGCAATTACCAGTATCAAGTTTTTAGGTTCTTTCTCCGAAGTTTCAATCATTTTTTTTGCCCAATAATCCGCCAGATTTCCATCCACCCTGTCAATAGCAATCCGGGCTGAAACACGACTTAGATTTTCAATCAGCGCCAGGCGAAGCATAATAGGTATAGCCCATAATTCACCCAATTTTAAATTGGTAACAGTTTGGTACGCCTTTATAAAACTGCTTAGGCTCTCTATATCTATTCTTCCGTCGCTATGCGAAATTATCCTCAGAACAATGTCGTATACTCTCGTCAGCCCTGCTGATGTACCATTTAAGAGATGCGGTAATCCTTCGCTATAATCTTTAGGGAAATGTATTTTAGCATTTCGTATATGTTCTTCAATCAGGTAGAAGTTATCTATTAACCATTCTCCTGCAGGTGTAATCTGATGTTTTCTTTTGATAGAATAAGTTAGAAGCTTCCTTACTTCGTACAAAGTCGTTTCATTTTCTGTAAGCCGTTTGAGTAAATGGTCTTTTGCAGGCTTCGTACTCAGTTTATGTGTTCCTGCAAGCACTTTGCCATAACGCTCCATCTGGTCAGAACTAAATAATTCCGCTCTTAGCGGTTCTTCATTCACATACCCTTGTTTAGAATTATTAATTTGAAAAAAGGACCTCATATTAGCAATTAATTCGTGTGCCGCAGGTATCAATTTCATACTATCTTTTATTTTATTTTTAAAGCATCCTCAACTACATGTTGAGCATCTTTAATTATTTGTTTCAAGTGTTCTTTACCCAAAAAACTTTCTGCATAAATTTTATAAATATCTTCCGTTCCTGAAGGGCGTGCTGCAAACCAACTATTCTCCGTTGATACCTTTATACCGGCTATTGGTGCATTTTTCCGGGAGTATTAGTAAGAATATTTTTTGTTTTTTTCCGCCTATTT
>JABDAL010000050.1 GCA_013289165.1 Bacteroidota bacterium | reverse complement strand
AGAAATTGCTCATCCTTTTGTCCCGTTGAAATTGTTTCATCTGCGCCTAGACTCACTAAATCCTGCAAAGATTTTTGATTCCGGCCTGTGACGATTACCTTTTTGGCACCATAATGTTTTGCTATCTGTACAGCTACTCTGCCTGTAAACCCAGTGGCCCCATTTATCAAAACCACATCTCCGGGTTTAACACTCGCTTTGAAACGCAAGCCCATTGCAGATCCAATCACTGCATTTGCCATTGCGGCTGCCGTTATATCATCTAAATTAGCTGGTAGTTTTACAATCCTGTCCTTTTCAATTAATGCTTTTTCCGCAAGCATACCACTAATACCCATTCCGTATACTCTCGTACCATCCTTAAGCACGCAAACACCATCTCCGCCAACAATATGGCCTCCTTCTCTCGGCCTTTCACTTGAATAATGCCTTCCTTTAGCTTTACCTTTATCGAAATGCTTTATTGCAACAGCCCTTACCGAAACAAGGATTTCATCATCATTCTGTGCTATCGGGTCTGGAAAATCAACGTATTGAGGTAATTCACCTTTTTGATACATTACTGCTGCTTTCATAGTTTTGGTTTTTTATGAAGCAAAACTACATCAATGCACTCTGTTATACCGTAACATATGTTACCAAATATTTTTATTTATTAATTCTTGCGCACAAGTGCATTTTTAATGCGGCTCAGATGGACTCTGCTGACACCAAGATAAGATGCTATAAAGTGTAATGGAACACGCTTAATGATTTGCGGCTTTTCTTTTAAAAGGTTTAAATGGCGCTCTTCAGGGGTATTTCTTATAAAAGACACGAATTCACGCATGTAATGTAATTGCCTTTCTGCTGAAACCTCAAGTATCATATTGAGGAAATTGGGGGTATGTGAAAAATAAAACAGAATGAATTATGAAACGTGGTATGACATTTCAGGAACTCGCAAAATTAGGTGCTGAGGCATTAGCAAAGCAACCGCCAGTCACATTAGATGAAATGCGAGCGCAAGTGCTTCGGGTAAGAGGTGATTTCAAAACACAAGAAGAGGTGTTGGAGTTTGTTCGTTCTCTAACTAATGAGGAGTACGAGAACTATATGGGTTCTAAAAAAGATTCTACTCGTGATGAAAAAAATCCGTAATTTTCCGTTTCAATGTATCTAAGTGGCTTATTTATTTTTGCTGGCATTATCACATAAAATATATGACCATGAATGAATGGAATGACTTTTGGATGGCTGTTGCAGGTTCGGCAGCAGCATTAACAGGCTTGATTTTTGTAGGTGTATCCATAAGCCTCAAAGAGTTACTTGCTAATCCACAATTACCATCAAGGGCCATTCAATCCTTATTGCTTTTAATGACGGTACTCGTAGTATCTATATTGAATCTCATCCCTAAACAGTCTTCAATTTTGATAGGATTAGAGGTGCTTATTACTGGAATAATTGTTTGGGCTATAACCTTAAGAGCCGATCTTAAGGTTTTGCCCAAGATAGAAACTAAAAACAGAAAGTATATACGCCAGAATATAATACTGACACAATTTGCTGTAGCACCCTATATAGCTGCTGGTATAATTATTTGTATTGTAGGTAGGGATGGAATTTATTGGATTATCCCTGGTATAATATTATGTTTTATAAAAGCCCTATTAGATGCATGGGTGTTATTAGTTGAAATATATCGGTAACCACTTTCCTTATACATTGGTGATGTAATTAAAACTTGGCAGATAATTAGGCAGCCCCCAGCCTGTAAAAGCCCCGCATTTGTGGGACTTTTCATTTATATATATAGTTCTATGCTTGAATAAAGGATAATCTATTACTATCCTCTATTAATAGTTTTTTTTGGTAAAACACGGGTAAAATAGGTACTACTTGACGATAATATCTTGCCTTAAGTATTCGTTCTTTTTTCTAAGAAATCCCTGAAATACATCATTCATGTATCAAACCGCCTCACTTTTGCATCACTCCGGCAATTTGAGTGAATATAAGCCTAATCAATTCTAGCTTTTTTAGGAGGTTCGAGTCAATGGGATTTTCAAATATTTTAGCAATTTCTCTATCGCTAAATTCTATTTTGCTCAATAGCTTTCATTTCAACTTTCATATCTTTCAGAATACTCATAATGCTCAGGAATCCAGGCGGGCGAGAGAGACACACACAGCGTTGATTAAATTTACTAAACCTACGATTGCGAGGTATTGAAGGGAACATTTCCAAAACCTTTATTCTTGAATTATTATTTATCGCTATAATATACTATCTTTTAAGGTTTACTTGAGGATTTAATAAAATTAAGTAATCCTGGACCAATCCCTACTACAAACATCAAGCCGGGATTTTGCTTATTAGTAGTCAAGTCTACTCCGTAATCCGCCCCAACTGTAATATAATTAGATATATCAAATAAAACACCAAGGGCAGCAGATGAAAAAGTAATACTATTGTTACTATTATTCTGTTGATATATCAACCACTTAGCACAAAGAGAAATACCAATATAACCATTGTCGTTCCTGTCATTTATCTTTTTTCCCCAGGCCGCACCAATAGGTTCAGGCGCAAATGTGACACCAACATTTGATCGATTAAAATTAGTCGCGAACATTCCTGTTGGTAACCAAAAACCTAAAGGTGCTCCATTTGCAATACCATAATTAGATATACTTGTATAATAATTGAAATAAAATGAAGAACTATTCCCCAAATTATCCGCGGCATTATTTAATTTAATACTAATTATTATTAGATCCCCATTACTACTACCTGCGATTGAAGTCAAATCCACTTGGTAGAGATTTGAATTTTGTGAAAAATCCGAGAAAGTTGAAACTACTTTTTTGTTTACAACTAAATCGACCTCTTTAATATTGACCGCATTAACACTAACCTCGGTAGTTAAATTCGGATCACTGTAAAATTTAATCACTACAATATTATCCTCATTGCCACTTGGCACTTTAGGACCAAATGATGTAGTTCTTAACACATTATTTGCATTATCTCCAGTTGCAACAGATACAGTTTCATCTGAACTTACAAAAAACACTTTTGCATAGTAAGTAGTAGCTGAAACTACTTTTGTAAATATACAAATCGATATTAATATTCCAAAAGATAAAAATTTTGTTTTCATAGTTTTCTATTTTATTTATTGATTTTTTAGCCCACTCTCTTTCCGGTTTTCGGCTTCCCCGTTTTGTTTATTTGTTATTTAAAATGGTCTCCAAGCAATTATAACGTTGAGGCAACTAAAGAAAAGATTTGGGTCAAAGTTTTAATATCATCCGATTTTATATTGAAAATTCGACTAACAAAGCCGGTATTTTCTGCAACAACATAAATGGAAGCAACTTTCTTAGCGACATCTACTCCAATTGATACTGTTTTTATAATAGTACTCTTTTGTGCTTTGCCTGGTTTTTTTCCTCCCCTCCCTACCTTATCAGACATCACTTTAGCAATATCCTTGCCGTTATTGTCCCGAAGGTAAACGGTAACTTGCCCCTCTGGGCCAGCATTAACTGCATCTGTTTCTAGTTGTAAAGTTACAGTGACAATACCAGTATTTGCATTGAGGGATGCATTGCCTCGTACCCAACTTTCTGGTTTACTACCACAGTAAACAGTCGATGGCATTCCGTTTGTAACCCAATGTCTCGGGTGACCTTGGTTTTGACCAGATACATTTACTTGGCTAAACGTATTACTCGTAGCAAATACTAATAAAGCAATTGTTGTAATTAATTTTAGTGTTTTCATTTTTTTGTTAGTTTATTTCTTACCTACTCTCTTTTCGGTTTTCGGCATTCCCGTATTAAAATTTTGACGATGCAAAGATACTATCACACAAGGGCTTGGCACAAGGGGGATTTATGAGAACTTAGGAGGGGATTTTTCCCGTATGCAAAAACGGGATTAATACAGGCGAAAAAAACAACTTAATTGAAAATTGCTATATATTTTTGCAGAAACCAATAAAAACAAAAATCATGAAAAAATTAATTTTACTTACAGCATTAGGGTTAGCATTGAGCTTACCTAGTTTTTGTCAAATACAAGATAATATTGATCTTGATAACATGACAGTCTCCATGCCAGATGGGCTTGACTATCTTTATTATGCTTACTACGATATAGGAATAGGACAACCTGCAAACTCTATTTGCAAAAATAATTTTGAGATTACATTAGATCAATTGAATACTTTGACTAACACAATTCTGCCAATACCCGCAAATGTGACTCATTATATTGAAGCACTAGAATTTGTTTATGGAATCAATGATCCCGGAAATGGTGATCCATCATTTGATTTATATATTAGGCCAATTTATCTTACCCTTATTCAACCGCCAAGCGGTCAAAATAACCCATTTAATTATTATACATATCAAATTGCGCAAGGCGTTCAATTTAATTACTATACTATAAGTACAGATGGTACTAGTGTACCTCAAGCAGTCCCTAATCAAATGGCTATTGATGTTAATAATTATCAACAATATTTATACATCCATCATAATACTGAAGATGATGACAATATGTATAATTCAGAAGATCAATCAGACCCAACAGAAGTGATCTATTCAATACAAGAGCTACAGGAGATGTTTAAGAAAAATAATAATTCTCCTTTGTATTTGTACATAATTGGTCGTCCGGAAAGCGAAATTACAAACTACATAAATGGTGAAGTGGATAATGATCCGTTAATAAGATTTGATTTGATGCTAGTCCCTTCAAGCTTGAGTCAGACATTGACAACAATATGTAATTCAGTATTCGAAGAAATGGACAAATCAGTTATGACACATGAGAGTAGATTTACAACTACAGCACGGAAGGAAAGAATTCTTGGAGCATTTAAAAAAACATTTCTCCAAGTGCCCCAGATGCTCCAAATACCACCAAATAAGTTTGCAGACTTAGGAAGTTTATGTCCACCTGAATGCCCCGAGGGATGCTCAAACCCTAATAGTATTTGCAAACCTTATGTAGGGTATTATTTAGTAAGTCCACCTAAATAATCACCCAAAAAAGAAGAAACAATTGCTGAAGGCTGCAAGTGTGTTATATTTAACGCCTATTAGATATAACACACTTTTTATGTCATACATACTCATTATTAATGAACTTATCGGAGTTGTAATAGCCTTAATTTCAGGCATATTTACTTACAGATATTTGAATTCTTTTTTAAAAATCCTTTTTTTTCAACTCGTAAGTTATAGTGTACTTTATTCTATGATACATATTGGACAATATATTGGATTTATATACTATACTCAATGGATATATAACCTTGAAATGCCAATCGAATTTGGTTTTCTATGCTGGGCAGGATATGAATATTTCAAATTAAGTAAAGAGAGATTTCTGATATGGATTGGGTATTTGTTTTTTTTACTGGTTTTTATTATAGAAACCATGTTGAGAGGCCTTAATGCCTTATCAAACTTTAGTTATATAGTAGGTTCAGTTGTGGTAGCATCAATTTTTTTAGTTATACTCTATAGTTCCATTATGAAAGATAGTATTAATTGGAAGCAAAAGCCTGAAATATGGGTGGGTCTGGGCTTGATATTATATTTCGTAGGGATAATTCCATATTTGAGTTTGTTACATTATTTACAAGAAACCCATCCCAGAATTAATTTATATCTCTACCGGTTTATAACAATTGGATTATGCAACATCCGCTACCTCTTACTTGCCTATGCTTTCTGGCTTGTACGTATAAATACTACTCTAAAAACAAGTGTGGAAAATGACAAACATTGAAATTGTTTTATCGATTGTTAGTATCACGCTATTAATATTCTCGCTGGTTACGGGTATTTTGCTCGTTTTTTTTCAATCAAGCAGGCAGAGGCTGAAACAACAAATGGAACTGGCTCAAAATAAACTTAAATATGAGCAAGAATTACGGCATGTAGAGTTGGAAGTGAGTGAAGAAATGATGAGGCAATTTGCCCAGGAACTTCACGACAACATTGGCCAGTTGATTACTGCTGTTGGAATTCAGATCGAAAACATAAAGTTCGACCACAGAGATTTAAAAGAAAAATTTGAGTCTGCTGAAATTTACCTTTCTGAGGCAACTCAGCAATTGAGGCTATTGAGCAGGACACTCAATAGCGATTATGTTGGCAGGATTGGATTATTCAGTGCAGTTGATACTGAGGTGAAAAGGATTAAATCATTAAACAAATTTACTGTTCACTGGCAACCTGTTTCTGGAAACTCTGGTCTCGACAAAGATCAGGAGCTAATGGTATTCCGGGTATTCCAGGAAATTATACAAAATTGCCTCCGGCATTCCCTGGCTCAAAATGTTTCAATTTCCTTGAAAAACGAAGGAGGAAATTTCGAAATGAAAATAAAAGATGATGGTTTGGGTTTTGATGCCGAAAACATATTGCATTCTGACAAAGCATCCGGTTTACGAAATATCCTGAAACGATGCGAATGGATTGGAATGTCCTGTACAATAGAATCCTCAGTTGGCAAGGGCTGTACAATTGCACTAAGCAAGAGTATCTAACAATGATTCTATTTGTTATTACATTTGCATTATATGGAAGTGAAAAAGAAAATAATCCTTCTGGAAGATCATGTGATGATTCGTACCGGGATAAAAGAGCTAATCGAAAAAATAGGCCCATATAAAATTTCAGATGAGTTCAGCAATGGTGTTCATTTCTTTGCCGCATTGAATAACATCGATTCCGCGGATTTAATAATTCTTGACCTGAATTTGCCTTCGATGAATGGCGAAAAAGTCATTGAAAAGTTAAACGAAATAAAAAATAAAACACCCATACTGATTCTAACAGTTAATGAAGATGAAAAAGCAATAGTTAGGCTTTTCAGACTTGGGGTTCGTGGCTATTTAAAAAAGAATAGCGGGTTTGAAGAGTTGGAAAGGGCACTGAAAGAAGTATTTGAAACAGGCTACTTTCATAATGAATTTCTTAGCTTGTCATTGCAAGCAAGAGTGGATGACATAAAGAGTGAACAAGAGCGGATATTGGAGAAATTAACCGACAGAGAACAGGAATTCATGAAGTATGTATGCAATGATAATGAGTATACCTATGAGCAGATTGCCGAATTAATGCATGTGCAGCCTCGGACCGTAGATGGATACCGTGAATCAATATTCGATAAGTTTGGTATAAAATCCAAGACAGGGTTGGTACTTTTTATTTTGCGATATAAATTATACGATAGTTTCTATAGTAGTTTCAACTAAACTTAAATAGGGCATCTTTCTCAACTTTCATAGTTGCAAATGATACTTTCGGCAAGGATAGTGAACAGGATTTGATATGCTTAAGGATAAAGATTGCCACCTATATACATTGAAATGGAAAATCACGGATTTTTCTCATCAAGAGTTGAATCTCTTTTAAAACCCATATAGTTCTCGTACTCCTCATTAGTTAGACTACGAACGAACTTTAATGCTTCTTCTTCCGTTTTGAAATCGCCTCTTACCCGAAGCGCTTGCGCCCGCATTTCCTCAAAAGAAACGGGTTCTTGTTTGGCTAATGCCTCAGCACCTAATTTTGCGAGTTCCTGAAATGTCATACCACGTTTCATAATTCATTCCGTTTTATTTTCATTGTTTTTATCGTTAACCCTTTTACATCCGTATTGTCCGGAAATTCAATGACAAGCTTAAACGGTGCATTAAACTCAACAATGTAGTTGAAAATGTGATTGCCCATATTTGGCAAATGATTAAGGTAGTTCTTAATCGAACCAATAGATGCTCCACTGGGCATATATCTAACTTCAAAAAATAAAGAATCTTGCCGAAAATTTATTTTCTTGTTGTTATCCTCTATTATAAGCCGGCATTCACCCAAAATACCCTCGTAGTTTTTGTACTTGGGATATGGTGGATTACCTGTGTATTCAAATGTCTTCATAATGCTTTATTTTTCATTTCTATTCAATAAAAAAGCCCTGCTGTTGTTTAGCAAGGCTTTTCTTATTATCGTTTTATACAATACTCTACCCTGCCGTTATTAGCGGTTTTCCGTCCCTTTTATTACTGGATAATAGTATCATATCGGCGGCAAATGTACGAAGTATTTATATTCATATATCAAACCACCTCACTTTTGCTTCACCTCAATTAATTGGAGTTATAAAAACCTTATTGCATCAGACTTTTTTAGAGGGTTCGAGTCGACGGGCTTCTATTTCTCTTGGAAATGCCTCTTAAGTAAGTCAGATTTTCCTTTTTTACAATACTTGATATATTTATGTTGCTAGTATTATTTGTAAATTTCCATATCTGTGTAAGAGTGATTATGGATAATAAAGTTTGCAACCCAGAACGATTTTATTTTCATTACATCGATTTTAGTTCTTATTACATTCGTAGTTAGTTCTGCAAGAGAATACAGTATCTTTCACATTTATTTTTAAAATGAATAGATTTTCCTATCTTATTCATCGAGTACTAATGGTAACTGCATTATTAGTAATGACAGATTCCTATTTATTATATGGTCAGAATACAGACAGTACAAAAATTAAAACCTCTCAAGCTGATACTGTAAAAGCAAATAAAAAAAAGAAGTCGGGATTTTACTTATTTATTCAGAAGATACTCGCTTCAAAGGAAAAGAAAATAAGGCAAAGTATTGCATCGGATGAAAAGAAAGCAAGCACTCCAAAGATTCTGGATACAACCAAAACGGGATCTAAAAAAAGCCCCGCATCAGTAATTGCGGGTATTCCTGGTTCAAAGGCTGATACTGCTAAAAAGAAAAATGTACCAGGAGTAAATAAGGACTCCGCTGAAGCTCCGAGCCCTTTTACTAAAACTATGAAATCATTTATTTCAACAATGGACAAAGTCATACCACATGGAACAATAAATGCCGGGTATGATTATGGAGTACTCCCTTTTGCAAACGATATGCAGGTTCCCATGGGATATTTTCACAGTGACGGACAGGGGCAACTAAATTTAGGTAAGCTTCCGTTTAACGCGAGTTATTATTATTCAGATATTAAAACTATATCCGGGTTGAATAACTATGTCAGATTTTCATTCGATGTCCAGCGATTCAAGCAACAGAATATGGATAAATCAATGTCGGCAGAGGAAGCCCTTAAAAGTCAATTAGGAAACGTATATAGGGAACGGCAACAGGCGGAACAAAAACTTTTGTATTTAAAATCAATTGATGGAAAACCAACGGTTCCATCAGGTCAACTATCTGCAGGAAATTCAAATCAAAATCCAAGTGCGTTAAGCAAGGATGAAAAAGCATTGGAAACAGATGCTGACGATACGCTGAAAAAGGATATAAAAAAAGATTCCATTAATGTACCAAAAGAGAAAGGAACTTCAGTAAAGTCGGACTCTGCAGCACTTGCAAAAGATGTCAAATCCACAGCAACGAAAGATATTTCCCAGGGAGAAAAAAACGACACTACGAAAGCGGCGATAAGTAAATATGAAACGGATATAAAGCGATTTGATAACGAGATTGCAAAAATCAACAAAGACATAGACAAAATTGAAAAAGCCAGGAAGAATCCCGGAATGTACAATCCATATATGAGCAAAGTGAATAATATTATGAGCGGGGTAAAAAAACTGGATGTTGGTTTATGCTATCCTAATTACAGCACCTTTTTAGTAAACGGACTGGCAGTTAAAGGAATTAATGTGGAATATGAAAAAGAAAATATGTATGTTGCTGCCACAGAAGGGACAACCGTTAATACCTTTCTCTTCACTAATAACAGCCTGCAGAATCGTTTGGTGAATATGCAGAACCTCTATAATATGTTCGATTTTCAATCGGTTCAGAACGGGAGGAAAATAGTTGACCTCAAAACAGGATACGGAACAAAGGAGGGGAACCATTTTTTTATCGGAATGTTATATGGTTCGGGACTGCCTTCCTATTTAAATACCTTGAATTCCGCCCCTGAAACAGGATTAAGCAAAAATTATGTTTTGGAACTTGACGGCAAATGGGCGATAACTCATAATTCGTCCTTTAATCTTGTATATGGCAAATCATCTACCCAGACGTATGGAGATTATTATTATAATTCCGATGGAGGAGTATTTGCTTCAAAAAGGAGTAAGGCAATATTAGGCACATACATATGGGATATCAAAAAGACAAAAACAAAACTGACGACTACTTGCAGATGGATTGACCCATATTTCAACAGCTATGGAATTGGGGGCATGAGAACCAACAATTTAAGATATGAGATAAAACTTGAGCAAACTCTGACAAATAAAATTAAGTTCAGTATATTTTATAGAAAAGATGCAGATAATATAATACCTCTGTATCAGTTTAATACCGTTTTACAAACCATAGGCACTACCCTTACATATAAACCGTTCAGAAGCCTGAGCATACGCCTGGGGTATATTCCCGTAGTTGAACAGATGTGGGGCGAGAATCCTTCCTATTATACTAGAACCCATAATAATATCAGTAATGTACTCTTGACGTATATGCCCTCTTTACAGGGAGTCAATACGTCCTTTAACCTTTCATATAATTATTATGTCCTCACAACAGATTCCGAAACAACCGCTTTTCAAAATCTGAGTTTTAGTAACCTCACCAAGTTTAAGAATTCATTTAGTAATACTATTACAGTGAGTTGGTTTAAATCCAGCCCAACGGACAGCCTGAATAATAATGTCTGGATGTTTGTGGAAGAACCGGGATTTACATTTAAAGGAGGATACTCAATAAGTATTGGCGCTAAAGCATCCTGGAGCCCCGGAACATCTAATTGGCAATTGGGATATGAAATGAAATTACATGTCCCCTTAATTAAACATCTCTCCTGTGAAATAAATGCCGAGAAACTTGTGTTGGGCGATTTTTATGAGAGTTTAAATATTGCGCAAATAGAGAGATTTCCCTATTTCGGCCAGGGGAAAATTATCTACAATTTCTGATTATTCGGTTTAAGAAGTGACTCTTAACGATTAAAATACAGTATTCTATTCAAAATTTGATTTAAATTTATCCTTAAAAATCGGGTTAAGAGAAATGGCTTTGGGAATTTTCTGATTTTCTTTTTGACTTAAAAAAACGGAATCCCTATTTTGTCCTCCAACAATTTCATAAGAAACCATCTCAGACTTGTTAACCATTACGAATTCTGAAGAAAGTCCAAGGAGGCCCTCAAATGTATAATTCATCAACGTGTAGTTTATATTATTTCGCATCCTGATTTGTTTGTTTCTTGGATCATTTTGGTCAGGCCGTGCATAAAGAATGTCTGAGATGCAAATACTAATCTCGCCATGAAACTCTTTGACACGCATCATAACATGCTTTTTGGACATGGGACCAAATATTATCTCAAAGGCCGTATCCACAGATTCTTTCAGCCTTTTCTCATTCAGGGGTTTTGGCATCGCATCAATAGGGCCAATGAGCCTGCAAGCTGCTATAAAGCTGGCATGTTTTGCTGAAATAAAAATAAAATTTTTCCCCATTTCTTTCAGCTTGATAGCAACATCAGCTCCATTTTTTATATCGTTAGGAAAAAAACAATCCAGAAAAGCTAGGTCGAATGAAACTTCATTTAATTTTTCCAAAAAGTCCGAGCATCTTTCAAAACAATTTACGACTACAGCTTTACTGGAAAACCTAAGGAAATACTTTATAGTCCCAAACACATCAGGATCATCATCTATAATGACACAGTTAAGAATTCTTTTTTCATTCATTGCCGGGGGCGCATAAAAGGTAAAATAGAACATCAACGCATAATACAAATATAAAATTTTTATTATTACTCCAATGTTAATTTTAAAAGAATTTAAAAAAACCAATTTTACGAAAGCAATTAAGTTACATCAAAACTTATTTCATCACAATACATTTCATTACATTAAATTTTAGAGTCATTACAATGGCGATACCAATTGTAAAATTGTACCTTATACTTGTACTCCGAAGTATGATTTTATTGCTTCGTGTTATTTGGAGTAAAAGTTAAAGGGGAACTGGAAGTATTCTTAAACTATTCAAACAAATAATTTTATGAAAAATCCAATGCGATATTTCCACGCAAGTCTGGTTATCTTGATTTTTTGCTTATTGCCATTTATTTCGTTTTCCCAACAGGTAAGTATAGTTAGTTCAAATGTAAGCGCCTATAATGTTTCGCCGCACGGACTATGCCAAGTAACCATTATGAATCCCGGCTCCCCCACGCAGGCTTATATGGAAATAGAGCTAATGGATGCGGCTCACGACCCGTTAATAACGATAATAACTAATCCATTCATGCTTCATAACGGGATGAATGTCGCATCAAATATGAGCCTGACTTTTTCTTCTGTAGTTTATGGCACTGCAGGTATGATAAGTTTTATAAGGAATTCGAATATATTGCCAACCGGTTTGTATGACTATTGTGTAAATGTTATTACAACAAGAAGCGCGGAAGGAGAAAAAGATTGCCAGGAATTGGAATCGGATATTACGTCTTCCCTGTACCTGATTAATCCGGATGATAAGGACACTGTGAATTCCCCATATCCCATATTAGTATGGAATCACAACGACCTGCCGACAATGCAGACGGGGATAAATGAATCTTTCAGAATGACGGTTTGTCCAATGACCGAGGGACAGTCGCCGGATGAAGCCATAACTGTGAATACTCCTATATACTTTAAGAATAACCTGACCGAGTTGCAAGTTCAGTATCCTTCCGATGCGCCGGGGCTTGAAGCAGGAAAGCATTACGCATGGCAAGTAGAAAGAATAAGCAATGATGTTGTCCTCAACAAATCCGAATGCTGGGAGTTTATTGAACCTGTTACTAAAACTGTTAAAGACAATAAATATGTGGTCATGAAGAATAAACCTGACGGAAGTTTTTATGAAGCCGCCAACAACAGGATATTTTTCCGTTTCGATGAGTCGTATGCAACCAGTAAAGTAGTAGAATGCAACATTTATGATTATGGAATGAAGAAAGTAAAAGCAAATGCAAAAAACTCAAAACAAAATGATGCGCAAGGTATAGCCTTGCAACAGCAGGGATACAACCAATACGAAGTAGATTTAAAAGGATTCGACATTAAAAGCGGGTTTTATTACCTGGAAATATTGAACGGTAAAGGACAAAAGTTTATGCTGAAATTTCATGTGAATTAACTAAAAAGGAATATTGAATAAACCTATGCGAAAGATGATTCCCCTTTGGACACTAATATTACTTATAGCTGGGTATTTAGTTTACCAGCGTTTTTTTGAAAAGACAAAGACAGGTTATGTGCTTGTACAAGACATTTATAATCATTTTGAACTAAAAAGGGACATGCAGAGTGTATTTGAAAAATCCCATAATGCCAGAAAAAAAGTGCTGGACAGCCTGATTGCAGATATAAAAATAATCGGGAGGAAGATAAATAATGACAAAGTTAAAGATACTGCTGCTATACGATTATTCAATATTAAAAGAGAGCAATATTTTGAAACCAGACAAAGACTTAACCAGGACGACAGCGCCCAATTAAAACAAGCTGACGAACAAATACTAGGTCAGTTAAATCAGTATATAAAAGATTACGCCAGCAAAAATCATTACAAATATATTTTCGGTAATGCAAGCGGAGGTGCGCTTATGGCAGCCGATACTACCTTGAATATTACTTCCCAGCTAACGGAATATGTGAACCAAAGATACGAGAATAAAAAATGAGAATAATCTACCTATTGTTTGCTATTTTGATATGCATTACCGGTTGCAGTCGCGGTAATGCGAATACCAACTCTTCTTTTACTACCGGTGATGCCAATTCTGATGAACCTAATATAGACAGAACCCCGGTAGCGGATGAAAAGTTTGCACCTCTATCCTTTGTAAAATGGGTGGAAGATGGTACTCATGGGTTAAGAAAAGGAAGAACCTTTGATAACTTTATATACACTGCCCAATACAAGCCCTGGCCATATATTATTTGCGAGGAACAGCGTAAAGAGGAAATCCCTGATTCCATAGCTAAAAAAAGACTGAAAGAGTTGAACGGAATGCAGTATGTTGATTTGAAAATTGAATTAAAAGAAGGCGGGGGAGAGTTATTAAAGTATAAACTTCAATCTCCCAAGGAATATGAAAGCCGGATAAATTATTTTTCTTTCGGAATGCAAAAGGATATTCAATTGATAGAAGGAGGCGATACTTTACCATGTTTGTTATTTCATTTTGAAAGGGTTTACAATGTTGCCCCGTATGCTACTTTCCTGCTTGCATTTCCTTTAGGAAAAGATACAAAAGCAGATAAAACCCTGGTATTTTTTGATCACGGATTCAACAATGGCATTATTAAATTTTTCTTTGACGGGAGAGATATTAAGAATGTCCCTCAACTCGAAACACTATGAAGAGAATGTTGAGGAAAATAGTTAAAACAGGAAAAAAACCCTTAAAAAGAGGCACAGCACTTTTACTTGTATTTAGCATGTTTTTTCAAATTGGTTTCCCTACAAGTGCTTTTGCATTAACCGGTGGACCAAGCCAGCCGGAAGTACAGAGTTTTGAACCTATTAGTACATCCGATATGGTAGATCTCTTCGGAGGAGACTTCAATTATAATATCCCTCTTCTTAATGTGGATGGATACCCTATTAATATCAGCTACCACTCAGGAATTACCATGGATCAGGAAGCAAGTTGGGTTGGCCTGGGTTGGAATATTAATCCCGGTGTTATTAGTCGAAACGTGAGAGGCATTCCTGACGATTTTGACGGGGAAATGATACAAAGAGATTTCCATATGAAAGACAATAATACATATGGAGTAACAGTTGGAGGGGGCGGAGAGATTTTTGGAACAGAGTATTTAAATATTGGGATAAATTACTCCCTTGGAGTGCATTACAATAATTATACAGGTGTAGGAGCTGACTTATCACTTAGTACAAATATTAGTGTCGGTGTGCCTGGTGCATGTTCACTAACGGCTGGACTTGGAATAACAACCAGTAGTGATAATGGGGTGAGCGTTCAACCAAGTTTAGGACTGAGTTGTGAATCAGCTAACGCTGATGGGAGCACTACCGGATTAGGTCTTCACGTAGGTTGTTCCTTTAATTCGAGGCAAGGTCTCACGGCCCTGACAATAGGAGCAAATGTTACTTTACCAGCCTCTGCAATGAGTAATGCACTAAGTTCCTATGAAAGCCCTCAAGCAACATTTAATCTGATGCAACCGACCTTTACTCCACAAGTTACCATGCCCATGAGTAATACCTCCATCACTGGTAAGATAAAAGTTGGTGCGGCAGCTTATGGTTTAACAGGAACAATGGATGTGAGCGGATATTACAGCAGTCAGACTCTTTCTCAAACCACCATACGTAACCCTGCATTCGGTTACATGCATGCAAGTGATGGCGAATTTAACCCCGCTGCCATGATGGATTTTAACCGGGAGAAAGATGGAACATTTACAACGAGCACGCCCAACTTACCGGTAACTAATTTTACGTATGATATTTTCTCCGCTTCAGGACAAGGAATGTCAGGAAGTTATCGCCCAATCCGTAGCGATGTTGGGCATATGTTTGATCCATATACCGTTAATACTTCTTTTGGGCTTAGTTTAGGCGGTGAAATTGGAGTGCCGGCGCTTTTTCATGGTGGGATTGATCTTAGTTTGAGCAGTGTAAGCAGTTATAGTGGTGACTGGTCAGAAGATAATTGGGCAATCGGGAATCTCTCTTTCAGGCAAACTCCGGTTACAGATCCTCTATATGAATCTGTATATTTCAAAGAAGCAAATGAAAAGACCGTTGAGCCAGACACGTCCTTCTTCTCGAATATGGGAAGCTTTGACCCGCAGGACGTACAATTAAATCAACTCGCGGATTTTTATACGATAGCTGACACGACATATGAATCGGGAAATACTGTTGTCGGAACTAATTATCGCCAGAGCAGAGATATAAGGAATCAGAGCATGTCATTCCTTACCCGCAGTCAAATGGACACTTTTGCATTGGACAGCCCCAATTCCCAGCTTTATACAGGAGCACAGGGATATCATATCGGAGAGATTACTACCGTTGGGACAGATGGGAAAAGATACGTATATGGTATAGCGGCATATAATATTGATAAAGAAGAGGTGACGTTTGCCACTGGTGAAAATCCGTCAAATGTTGGTCCGGATCCTTTGGATGCCCAGGGGTATGTTGAGTACCATCCGGGGACAGATAATTCTACAGGAAATACATTAGGAAGGGATGAATACTACAGCAAAGTTACTACTCCGCCATATGCTCATAGTTATTTATTGACCGCAGTATTGTCTTCTGATTATGTTGATGCCGATACCATTCGCGGGCCCAGTAATGGTGATCTGGGGACGTGGACCAAATTCAATTACACTAAAACTGCGAGCGCATATCGTTGGAGAGTTCCGGTGAGCCCTGCCGGTGAAACAGTTGCTTCTTATAATCAAGGATTAAAATCTGACCTCATGGATGATAAGGGTAATTACGTCTACGGAATGAAGGAGTTATGGTATTTAAGTTCAATAGAAACTAAAAATTACATTGCTGTTTTCTATACAAGTTCAAGGCAGGATGGATTAGGTGTTCATGACGAAAATGGGCAAGTGGATGCAACTCAAACCATGAACAAACTTGATAGTATTGGCCTTTATACAAAACCTAATTATAATGCTTACTTGGTTAGCCATACTGGTTTAGTTCCTGTGGAAGTGGTGCATTTTGTATATAACTATTCTCTTTGTCCGGGAGTTCCCAACACAACAGGAAGTTCTCCCCAGAATGGAAAACTTACTCTTACCCAGATTTATTTTACCTATCAGAATTCTTTTAAAGGAGCCTTAAGCCCATATAAATTTACGTATGGATATGGTAATTCATCATATAATCCCGGTTATGATATTAGGGGGTATGACCGATGGGGGTTTTATAAACCTTTTCCTGCCGGTGGAGATTTTCCTGCACTTAATCCATACTTGATAAATTCTGAATATCCTTATACGGACCAAAATAAAGCTAATGAAGATGTCAACGTTGCAGCATGGGAACTTACCGATATTACCTTGCCTTCGGGAGGTACGATTCATGTAGATTTTGAATCCAATGACTATGCATACGTACAGGATAAACCAGCTAT
>JABDAL010000049.1 GCA_013289165.1 Bacteroidota bacterium | reverse complement strand
GATGTAAGGCCGAGCAATCGGTAAGTATTACGCAACCCTCGGTTTTAACGGCCTATTCAAACGGCCCGATAGCCCTGTGTGCCCCCGGAACAACTACAGTAAGTGTGACAGCCCATGGAGGGACAAAAGCCTATAGCTATGCATGGAACAATGGAGTAACTTCTGACAGCCCGGGCCCCCTACTGGTTAAAGCACCTCCTTTTGAATATAAATGGTTACGTTCCCTACACATCCATTCGTATCGGTGGCAATAACAGAATAGCTTCCCCCAGATAATCCGCTTACTTTGGCTGTAGTTTGCCGCGTAGGGCTCCAGGAATATGTATATGGGCCTGCTCCTCCGCTCGCACTCGCTGTGGCTGAACTCGTACTGCTTATACAATCTACTGTATAACTGGCTTTCACACTCAGGGGATTGGGCTGGGTGATGGTTACCTGTGCGGAACCTTTACATCCGCTGGCATCCGTAATGTTTACGAGGTAAGTGCCCATACTTAAGCCACTTGCTGTTGCGGTAGTCTGCCCTCCGGGGCTCCAACTGTATTTATAAGGACCCGTCCCGCCACTTGCACTCGCGGTAGCTTTTGCATTATTTCCGCCATTGCATATCTCATTGGTATTAGCTATTACGCCCGTTATAACAGTCGGCTGTGTCAGGGCAATGGACGTAGTATGACTACATCCATTCTTATCATTCACAGTCACCGTATAAAATCCGGCACTTAACCCGCTTACCTTCTGGGTCGACCCTCCACCGGGTGACCAGCTATACGTGTAAGTACCCACCCCACCACTCGCACTCGCTGTGGCAGTGCCATTGTTGCCTCCGTAACAGGTAACACCTGTTCCACTTGCGGTTACTCCCACGGCCGTTGGCTGGGTAATCGTAGCAGTTGTGGTATTCGTACATCCGTTTTTATCTATAGCTACCACCGTAAATGTACCTACTGATAAACCCGTAGCTGTAGCAGAACTACCGCCGGCAGGAGACCAGCTGAATGTATAAGGAGACGTCCCGCCCGATATAGAAGTCGTTATGCTACCCAGGTGATTGCCGTTGCAGGGCTCATTGGATAAGACAGTGGCTGTTAATCCAAGTGTATTACCAGTGAGAACGGTAGTGATGGCAGTATCATGGCAGGCTGCATCATTTATAACAGCCGTATAAGTTCCTGCACTTAACCCTGTAGCTGTAGCAGAAGTACTAACATTCGGAGACCAGGTATAGGTATATCCAGGGGTCCCGCCACTTACTGAAAAACTTATACTTCCCCCATTGTTATTTAAACAACTCGCATTAACCTTTGATGAGGAAACCGAAAGGCCTCCAACTCCTCCACAGAGCGGAGGGGGAATATCAACTAATACAAGTGTTAACCCCCCACATCCATTATTGGCCGGCGAAGAATTAGTGGCAGTGATAGTATAAGTGCCCGGGGTAGCCATGGCAGTATCAGCATGGCCCGCATCAATTCCATCTTCTGTATGTTCATTACCCAGGTAGGTAGCATTCGTCCAGGATATAGGATAAGAAGTAGGTTCGCCTTCATTAATTTCACAGGAGCAATAAATCATAGTATTAGGTATGGAAGTAGTGATGTTACCCGTTATGCTTCCTCCGGTTGTACAGGCAATCGTGTTTGTTGTGGCCGTAAGACTGCCAATAGTAATAGGATTGCCTGAACCACTTACATAGAACCCGGCAGCAAAGTTTGTATAATACCCTGAATTATATCCACTGGGAGAACAGGAGATACTGTAAGAACCCGCCGTAGCAGCACTATATGCATAGACATCTGCACACCCGGAATTACCGGTTATCGCATCACTGATAAAGGTGGCAGGATTACCATTCACAGTAACGGGGCCTTGCCCCGGGCCATTCCATCCATTGTAAGATATCATGATGAGCTCATTGCAATGTGATGTAGTAATAGTGAAGGTTGTATTACCTGCATTATTAACTACTCCCGCAGAAACAGCCACATCAAGCTTAACAGAGCCATAACATTGCCCTTTAAGAACAGTGACGGACGAGAAAAAAAATAATACAGCAAATAATAATGTAATTTTTTTCATAATAAAAGAACAATAAAATTATTACTCCAACCAAGAGCAACACAAATATAGCAATTTAATGTTACCTTTTTACCTTGTTCCAACCGGGTAGCCTTCAGTATACATTTCGTAACTAAAACGTATAATAGTTATGAGGGCTTTATCATTTTCCCTGTCTAATTCATTGGAAATAAGCCCTGTTTCATTATCGTGCATATATTCAATCTGATGTTGTTCTTTGCCTTCCTTCCAGATTTCTCTTTTCTCTATTTCTCCCCTGCCATTATATTCTATTTTGGCAGTATGGCTTGTTTCACCATTTGTATTTCCTGTGTTTGTATACCCGGCAATTCTTCCTAAACTATCATATTGAATAGTTATTTGTTCATAAAGCGAGCCCATAGCATAGCGGCAATCACGGCTTAAAAAGCGCTTATTGTCATCATATTGGGTAATTGTTTTCCGGAAGTATTGCTTGTCTTCATTATAGGCATATTGCTGAAGCTGTTTGGGATAGGCTATGTATGCAAAGCTGTCCGTCGAAATTATTTGCTGGCTGATTATTTTATAAACCCCTTCCTCGGTTAATTCGCCTGTTTCGTGAACATGCGTCTCCCGCTGCACCAAATGCTCTTTATTCCACGTATAATACCAGGTATCATAAAAATCTTCTACCTGCGAACGTTTGATAACTACATTTCCCGAAGCATCATAGTAGTACCTGCAATTTACTCCGGCATTACTGATACTATTCCTCTCACCCATCGAAACCGACTCAATCAATCTCCCTGCCGTATCAAATACATATTGCCGGATGAACCCCTCGTCTTTTATCGGATATCCGTCGGGCTTAGAGAAGAAGTGCATATTGATTTTGGAAATCCTTTCAGCTCTTATAACGCCTGTATTAAAAGAGGGTGTAATAATGGCATCTTCATCCTGGAATGGAACAAACTGGCAAAAAACATCCCCACAGGACATAACAAATACAACTGTCAATAATACCAATCTACGCAGACGCATCAAATTTCTTAATGACGTTAATTGCTTCTCCCGGCGATGACAATGGGAGCAAACATGTTCTGTTTTCGCAAACATATACAAGCGTCCTGTCTAAAGTGAACCTATCCCTGAGTAATTCTAAACCGGATGCTTCCTCTGCTCCTAATAAAACCATATTGGGAAGATATTCCTTATTTATTTTATCACGGAATGAGGGTGTTTGTTTTCCGGTTATAGCTACTTCATAAAACTTGGATTGAGTATGCAGCATCAGTATACCCCAATTCGTGTATCCCTGGGGATATCCCAACATATTTTCTTTAACCGTTAACAGCATTTTTTCAGCCATTTTAAGATACTCGTCTTTGCATAACAAATGTCCCAGCTTGTACAACACAATCGCCATCTCTGAATTAGATGCAGGTATTACATTATCTGTCATTTCTGCTTTTCGCACAATAATGGCTTCCTGCCTGCTGTGAGTATAATAAAACAAGCCCTTGGCAGGTTCATAAAAATCTTCTATTGTATAGGCGGCCAATTTCTCTGCAATTCTCAGCCACTCTTCGTCGAAAGTGGCTTCATATAAGGCAATGAAGGCACTTATAATAAAGGCGTAATCGTCTAAGAAGCCCTCTATATATCCCTTCCCCTGCTTATAACTGTGCCATAAACTTCCATCTGGTTTAATTAATTTA
The DNA here is from genome assembly GCA_013289165.1 of Bacteroidota bacterium. Lineage (GTDB taxonomy): Bacteria > Bacteroidota > Bacteroidia > JABEUT01 > JABEUT01 > JABEUT01. Next base: position 13,695 of record JABDAL010000049.1, on the reverse strand, counting down.
TTTTTAATAAAATTAGCGTTGTCAATCGCACTATTTAAGAATATGGCGTCGTGAAAAGCTTTGTATGCATCCGTGAGTCCCTTTACCATAAGCCCATTCCAGGAGGCAAGTACTTTATCGTCTAACAGGGGTGGAACTCTTTTTTCACGTCTTTCACTTAAAATATTTAACCAATTTTCCTTCTTTTCGAGCAGTTCCTCTATAGAAATATTATGTTCAACACAAACCTCCTCGTCGGTCCTTTTTCGTTGAAGAATATACTTTCTATCTTCCCATACTTCTTCTTCCTCTATTGAATAATAAGAAGAAAACAATGGAAAATCATTTCCGAGCAATTCCTCCAACTCATCTTCTGCCCACACATAATACTCACCCTCTATACCCTCAGAGTCCGCATCCATAGCACAATAGAACGCTCCCTCAGGAGAAGTCATTTTATCGTTTATAAAGGTAAAAATACCATATACGGTATCTTTATAAAGTTCACGGTGGTTATTTTTATACCCATTAGCATAAAGCGACAGCAACTGCGCATTGTCATACAGCATCTTTTCAAAATGAGGTGCTTTCCAAAATGAATCGGTGGAATAACGGGCAAATCCTCGCCCCACCTGGTCATATATACCGCCCATAGCCATTTTATCTAATGTAAGATATACATGGTCTTCTATGGGAGCAGATTCTTCCATGCGCCCCATATTTTTCAATGTATAACTATAATACAAAAGATATTCATAGTTAGTAGGCATGGGAAATTTAGGGGCATAATTATATCCCCCAAAAACCTTGTCAAATGAGGCTTCAATCTTGTCGGTAAACTCAATAAGAAACTCCATATCCTTCTCCAGTTGGCCTGTTTTTGCATCCGGCAACAGTGAAATAGAAAGAATACCTTTCTCCAACTCTTCTGAAAGTTCACGTACTTTTTCAGGCTCTTTGCGGAAGAGGCTATCAAGATTAATCAACAGTTGAAGCCAATTATTTCGTGGGAAATAAGTACCACCATACACAGGTTTTCCATCAGGCAGGGTAAAGCAATTAAGGGGCCATCCACCCCTTCCTGAAAGTACATTTATAGCATCCATGTATAGCATATCTACCTCCGGATGCTCCTCCCTGTCTACTTTCACGCAAACATACTGTTCATTCATCATGGCTGCCACTTCGGCATCCTCGAATGATTCTCTTTCCATCACATGGCACCAATGGCAGGCAGAATAGCCTATACTGACAAGAAGTAGCTTTTTCTCTTTTTTTGCTTTTTCAAAAGCCTCATCGCCCCATGGATACCAGTCAACGGGGTTATGCGCATGCTGCAAAAGATAAGGGCTGCTTTCGTTGATTAAGCGGTTAGTATGTTCTTTGGTATTCATTTTCCCAACGAATTTTGCGAAAGTACCACTTTCTAACAACTATGCTTGATAGGAATGTTATCAAAATAAAAAAGTTCCGGCATTGCTACCGGAACTAACACATAAAACATATAACAGAACCACTATCTTACAGCCCAAGTCCGCTCTCTGGGCGGGAAGCTCCACTGCTCCTTCTTCCGAAGAGATGCAGCCCGTGCCCCCTGGTAACTGATGCATATCGCCTGGTTCCAAAGTTCCGTAATGACCTCTTTTGGTCTTTTTGGGCCTTAACTACCTGTGAATTGTCGAGAGATGCGACATACCTTCTGCCACTTTTAGCAAAGGCTGACACGGAGATACCGATAACGAGAAGTAAACATGCTAACTTTTTCATTTTGTTTGGTTTTTAATTGTTGTGTTGATATTTGGGATTCTAAATTATTTTCTTGAGGCCTTTTCTTTTTAGTTTAACATGCACGCAACGCTTCAATTTCTTATGTTCTTTTTTTATTCTTTTAGTCATGGCTTAAAGTTTGAATGCGGGACATTGTACGCCCCCGGTTTTTATTTTGTTTCAGAAAATCTGTTTTCAGATATAAAAAAGCAAAAATAACCATCTCGTAACATATTGTTAATTTGCGTGTTATAAAACAACACGGTATGTTTATAACTTAGCTCAAAGAGCAAGCCTCTCAATCAAAAAATAACAGCTCACAAACCTTTACCCTGAGCTTTTGGTTGTTGTTTTCGTTGTGCTTTAGCGTAATGGCTATTTATCAAAGATGAATACCTGCGCTTAGTTTGAAAATCTTTGGTTTGTTTGTCCATTCCCCTTTCCGACTTCTTAATGGAAGAATTAGACACCGCAGGGCTTTTTTTATCTCCCGAAAAAGCGTAAAGCATTCCGGAAAATAAACAAATCAGTAGGAACAACACTGGCTTTTTCATAATGATGGATTTTAAGAATTAAATGACTCAGGTAGTTTCTCATCATTATATATGGGTTCTATATTATTTTACGTTTTATTGTAAATTTTGTTTCCTTAACTATTTCTTCCACTCCAGCATATTGTCTTCATTATATACTAATTTCTCATTATCAATCAGCCATTGTAAGGTTTTCAAAACTTTATCTTCCCGTATTTGTTTAACCGCATGAACCAGGGCCGAAAGTGATAAAGGTTCTTTATGCAGGGCTCCTTTTAGCTGTTCAGCTATGGTGTGAAATTCCAGGTCGCTTAACTCTAATTTATTTCTTTCTATACACACATCGCAAATGCCGCAGCGGATAGTTTCCGTTTCACCAAAATAAGCAAGCAGCATCTCGCTCCTGCATTTATGTGTACTGGTAGCATAGTGGATAAGCCACTCCATACGTTTAAGCGCCCGTTCTTTCAGGTCTGTATAATTTTGTTTCGAAATATGCAGGCTGTTGATGGGATGGCAATCATCCAGGTAAATTAATTGTGGCTTGTCCGACTGCGGTATATAGGATATAATCCCCTTTTTATCCAGGCGTTGTAAAAGGTCTGTCACTTCGTTTATGCTAAGTGTAGAGCGCTTTGCAAGGTCATATTCTTTTATATTTATATACCCGTCAAACAGCCCGTCGTAAGAGCGAAGGAGTAGTTTTATAAATGCATCATACGCCGGAACTTCCACCTGGTAACGGTATACATCTTTAGGAGCTATAAGCATATGAATCCGTGAAGGGCGGTAGAATGCTTCCGTTATCATCACATAGTTTTCCCTTTCAAGAAATTTTATGCTGCCCATAACAAGTACAGGTTCTAATGAATATGCCGAACAAAACTCATTCAATGAAAAATCAAATGCAACTCCTTTCCCGCTGCCCGGAACCATCTTATAAAATGAGCACAGCGCAGCATACACCTTTTTAATATCATCAGGGATAGGAAAAGAATGTGTAATTGCTCTTTCCAAATGGAGCCTGTCAGCCTCATTATAAAGCAATACCGCGTATGCACGTTTTTCATCCCTGCCTGCCCTTCCGGCTTCCTGGAAATAGGCTTCAAGGCTATCGGGTAAATCAAGATGAACAACAAAGCGTACATGTGCTTTATTTATTCCCATGCCAAAAGCATTGGTACAAACCATCACCCGTGTTCCATCTTTCAGCCATGACTCCTGGCGTTTGCTTCTTTCCTCAAAACTTAATCCGGCATGATAAAAATCGGATGAAATGCCTTTTTGTTTCAGCATATCCATTACTTCTTCAGCTTTTCTCCTGCTTCGCACATAAATAATTCCCGAACCCGGAACATTATTTAATATGCTAAGAAGACGGGGCGTTTTTACTTCTTCTTTCAGCACCACATAAGAGAGATTTTTCCGCTCGAAACTTACTCTTAATACATTTTCACTTTTAAACTCCAGCTTTTGCTGGATATCTTTTGCAACTTCCGCTGTGGCAGTAGCAGTAACCGCCAAAATAGGAACATCGGGGAAAAATCGCCGCAATTCAGCAATTTTTAAATAGGAAGGACGAAAATCATAGCCCCATTGCGAAATACAGTGTGCCTCATCCACGGCAATAAGATTCACATTCATTTGCTGGAAACGGGCAATAAATAGCTCTGTATCCAGCCTTTCAGGCGAAACATAGAGAAACTTCATGTTCCCATGAATACACTTGTCAAGAATAATATCAATTTCGCGGGAGATTAAGGAAGAATGTACCATAGTAGCCCTGATGCCCTTGTGGGTAAGGAATTCTACCTGCTCGTTCATGAGCGCTATAAGAGGGGAAATAACCAGGCAGATGCCTTCTTTCATCAATGCCGGAACCTGGTAACAAATAGACTTCCCCCCGCCCGTAGTTAATAAAGCGAGCGTATCCTTCCCCTCTACTACCGAATTTATAATTTCCTCCTGCATGGGGCGGAAATGGCTATAGCCCCAGTAACGGGTCAATATTTGCTGAATCGGCTCCATGAATTGAAATTTCTTTTTCGGATTTTACCTCTTTGCCTGCATCACTATTACCATCATATAAATGAGTGGAACAGAGTTAAGGAACAAACTTGTTATCAGAAGCCCTGTAGGTGCCTGTTTTATCTCATAGCGCTGCACGGCAATAATGTGTAAACACCCTAGTATAAAGCCAACAAATCCGGCTGAAAGAGCCACTAAAATAAATACCGGCTTTGCCATGGTAAATGCACAGCATATGGCTGCAACCGTACCAAACACCAAAGAAACAGGAAAAGCTCTTTCAAGAATCTTTTTCATATTACTGATGGGCAAAGGTTCTTTCTTTGCCTGTTACCAAAGGTTCATACTTCATCGCTCAAATACCAGTTTACCCTCCCCTATTAAGCTTCCGTTTAATCCGGTAACCCTGTAGAAATATATTCCCTCCGGTTTAGAACTCATATTAATTACATTGTCCCCCTTGACTTGGTTCAGGCTCTCAACTGATACCCTTTGCCCTATCGCATTATATATTTCAATAACTGGCTGGGATACCGAAACAAGTCCGGTATTACTAATAGTAACTGTAAATTTTCCCGTCGTCGGGTTAGGATAGATACTAATACCAGGAGAGTTATTGCTAATAGTATTTATCCCTGCTGTAGAAGTTATGGTAACACAAGTACTTTGGGTGCATCCATTAGCATCGATTATGTTGCAACAATAAGTTCCTTTACATAGTTCTATAATACTATCTGTCATGGCACCGCCGGGTGTCCAGGAATAAGTATATGGGGCCGTACCTCCGCTCATCGTTATTTTGGCAAAGCCGTTGCAACCCCCCGTATCATTTATAGCCGTTGACTGGTAGCTTAAAACTGCCGGCTGGGTTATGGTTACATTGGATGTTTGCACGCAACCATAGGAGTCAACTATCACTACCGTATATGTACCGGGGCTTAATGTAGAGCCTGTTGCAACACTGGTTGAACCCGACGACCAGGAATAAGTATAGGGAGATATACCTCCTGTAAAGGTTACCGTAGCGTTCCCATTATTATCGCCGTTGCAAAGTACATTTTGGGTGGCCGTTGCTGAAACATTACCCAGGCTGCAAGGCACACGCACTTTCCGTATAACATTATTGTTCTGGTCGGCAATATACAGGTTACCCACAGCATCCAATACAACTCCCGCAGGCACATTTAATTCAGCAGCAGTAGCAGGTCCACCATCGCCACTATAGCCAAATCCTAATGAGTGGTTTCCGGCGTAAGTGCTTATTATTCCCGAAGTATTTACCTTGCGTACCCCATTATTTTCATCGCCAACATAAAAGTTTCCGGAAGCATCTGCACAAACTCCCAAGGGGAAACCTAATTCTGCCGAAGTGGCAGCTCCCCCATCCCCGGTATAGCCGGGCCCATAACTATGATTTCCGGCAACCGTGCTTATTATTCCCAAAGTATTCACTTTGCGGGTAACGTAATTATTATTGTCAGCAATATAGAGGTTACCCGAACCATCAAAGCCAATTCCGTCCGGTAAATACAATTCGGCTGCAGTAGCTGCGCCCCCGTCTCCACTATAGCCTCCTTTATGATTTCCCGCATAGGTGCTTATAATTCCTGAAGTATTTATCTTGCGGATAACATTGTTGGTTTCATCAGCCACGTAAACATTACCCGATGCATCTACAGCCACTCCTGTCGGAGCATCCAGTTCGGCTGCAGTGGCTGCACCTCCGTCCCCGCTATAACCCGCACCATAGGAAAAATTCCCGGCAATCGTGCTTATTATTCCCGACGTATTTACTTTACGTATAACATTATTATTCAGGTCGGCAATATATACGTTCCCGGAAGCATCTACTGCAGCAGCAGACGGCAGATAGAGTTGGGCCCCGGTAGCAGGCGATCCGTCACCACTATATCCATGCCCAAACGAATGATTTCCCGCAATGGTGCTTATTGTCCCCGAGGTATTTATCTTGCGGATAATATTGTTGTCCTGGTCGGCAACATAAATATTGCCTGTTTTATCCACAGCAACTCCTGTAGGGTTATATAATTCAGCAGCTGTGGCTGCGCCCCCATCCCCGCTGTAACCATGCCCATAAGCATGATTTCCGGCAATAGTGGAAATATTTTGTGCGGAAACTAAAAACGACAAATTAAATGTACAAATTGAAAGTATAAGTAGCTTTTTCATATTGAATGTTTTTAAATCGAATCCAAAGATATGAAAACTATGTATTCTCAATTTCTACTTGTCTGAAAAAATATGTCACGGTGCAATATATTTCTAACCCCAAGTTAATCTGTTTGTTCCCACTTTTATGTCACGGTGCCTTTTCAACCCCACCCCCTTGAAGGGCTTTAATGTACATTATTAAAAAATACGTAAATAATTATATTTCAGGTGCTTTATGGTCAATAATTTGTATTGTAAATGGTATACACTTATATAACAAAAAGATATGTCACGGTGGTCAAAAAAATACGTCATGGTAAAAAGCCACATTAAGTACCTGGTTTTTTGAACCTACTACCTTTACGTCACATTGCCCGTTTCGTGAAAAACCATGACATAACGGTTTTTGAAAAAGACAAAAAATCGCAACAAAAATTGCAGTATTATAGTACTTCCAGTTTGCCGGTTTTCAGTCTTGCACCATCTACTAAGAGACTATAAAAATAGATTCCTGACGGAAGCCCTGACCTGTCTATTTTAACACTGCCTTCATTAGCTTTTAAGCCGATCGTTTTAACAACTTTGCCCATAATGTCATACACTACTATGTTTGCACTGTTAAAATTCTTAATGGCCGAAAAGTCATAGGTAATAGTTGTAATTAAAGAATACGGATTGGGATAAGCAGATAAGATGAATACGCCCTCTGGTTCATTAACAGAAGCAACACCATCGGAAAGCCCGCACATGGTTAACGCATTAAAAGCATCCAGCTTTCCGTAGCCCCAATTATAGTTAGGGATCTGGGAAGCAGGCCCTGTAAATCGGTCATTATAAGCGGTTGATACTATGCAATACCTAACGTTTGCAGCCGTCGCCGTCGGGTTCTTACATAAATATAAACCTGCCGCCGAAGCCACCATAGGCGATGCCATGGAAGTACCGCCATCAATATCGTGGCAGGCAAGACTATCGGTGCTTGTATTGCATGCCGCCAGACAAGTTGGATAAGCAGACAGCGTAAACCCGCCGGGAGCAGCAATATCGGGTTTCATCAAAGTATAATTGCGTGTCGGGCCCCGGCTCGAAGCATATACAAAGGCATTGGGGACATCGGCTGTATTGCTGTTCTTTTGTATAGAATGGGTAATACAATCAACATAAGTAAGGCGGTTAAAATAATTTTGAACGGTGATAATGTGCGGAGAACATTGGTAGCTGGTACAAATAGTCTCCAACGTATCAGGCTCTTTATACTTTTTTATTCCGGGATATGTTGCCGGATTTATATTCAATCCACTTAGGTCTACTACCCCATTAATGGAGCCATAATCCCATATATCATACCTCCCTGCTCCGGTTGCCTCAAATCCCCAGTAATAAGATGTAGAATCAGGTGCAATTTGAAATTCCAGCGAATAACTGCCTTTCGCGTATGTCTCCCCATAGCTGTTAATTACCCCTAACCGTTGCCCATGCGAATTATAGACACTGGTTGATTGGGAACCCATAAACTTCAAAATAGTAGAATAGGTCTTTATAGTATCTCTTTCCGTATAGCTGCCCGGGGAAACTTTATCGCACCTGATTTTAAATTTAATATTTCTAAAATCCGGCTGGTTGGCAAAAATGGGGATGTCTGCATATTTCAATCCAGCATCGTAAGCAAACCAGGTAAATGTAGTATCACCGCCGGTAAGCGAATCATGAACATGATATGGAACCCCTTCATTGCCTGCTGCAGCTACAAAAACCCTGCCGGGCTGTTTAGCCATTATCATGCTATCTACCATTTCTCCCTGCAAATCGGAGTCATCATGTGAACCATCATAAGCTCCCAGGCTTGCATTCAGAACACATGGCTCTTTCAGGCTATCGGCACAAGTAAAAATATAATTCACAGCATCTGTAAACATGGTAGGAGTTTGATTGCTGAAATTATATGCTACTGCAATAATGTCCGATTTAGGGCAACCGCCCATTTCATGTCCATTGCATTTGGCATTCCCACAGGCAATTCCGGCGACATTAGTTCCATGGGAATCATTACAACTGGCGGCATTGGTTCCGTCACCATTATCCAATTGCTTCTTATTCCAGGCCTGGCCATAGCCCCATGGCAGCGGCGTATACAACACGCTGAAAGATTGTGTCATATCCCAATAGTATTGTACCCTTGTACCACCCGCACTATCGGAAAAATCAGCATGTTTATAATCAATCCCGGTATCAATAAACCCAATTACTATTCCCTTGCCGGTATATGCCTGCGGAAGCGGAGAATCTCCCTGTAGTATTTGAATAATATGGTTTTTTACATTCGATGAATCATCCATCTCACGCATCCGCTGCGGAGCCCCCTCCATACAAATGACATTTGCACTTTCATTAAAACTGGAAAGGGCACTCACCGGAAGAACAATGGCAGCAATACTTCCGTATGAGTATTTAAATGTCCCTCCGCTGGCTTGCACCAGTTTTTTTATGCCCGGAATATTTCCCTTTATGAGCATCGGAAGCATCAGGTTTCCGTCAATTACCCCGGTAGTATATAAATCTGCTTTGGACGAGAGAAAGAAATCCATCTTGGTATTTTGTTGCCCAACAGATACAGTGTAAATAAAAATGGCTGTAATAAATAGTATTTTCTTCATAGGGCTTGCTGTTGTAGTTTCGTAAAGATATAAAAAAATCAAAGAAAATAGGTATATTATCAAATGGTTAACTATTCCTTACCTGATATTCTGCAAAAAAGTCTATTTTTGCCCCCTCAAAAAAGTAAAAAGATACATGGTACATAAAAATGACGGCCTTCTGAATGTAGAACAAAGATGGGAACGCATCGAAAACTACATGGATGAAAATAAAAAAATGGTAACAACTATATCGCTGGTTGTAGCTTTGTTAATAGGAGGTTTTGTAACTTTCAAATACTGGTATGTTCCCTCGCAGGAGCAGGATGCGGAAATGGCTATGAGAAGGGCCCAGACTTATTTTGCCATTGATTCTGTAAACAAGGCAATAAAGGGCGATGGGGCTAACCTGGGATTCCAGGATATAGCCGACCAATACAATTGGACTCCGGCAGGGCATTTAGCCAATTATTATCTCGGATTATGCTATTATCAAAAGGGAGATTACCAACAAGCTATCGATAACCTGGATAAGTTTAATGCTAACGATGTTCTTGTTAGTGCCAATGCTGCCGGTGTAGAAGGAGATGCAGAGATGCAATTGAACAATACAGATAAGGCTATTGAGTATTACATGGAAGCAGTAAAGCGGAGCAATAATGACTATACGGCTCCCACGTACCTGAAGAAAGCTGCACAGGCATACGAAACAAAAGGTGATTATGCCAATGCACTGAATCTATATCAAACTATCCAAACACAATACTATAATTTTGCCCAAGCAAACGATATAGAGAAATATATTGCAAGAGCGCAGGCAAAAGCAGGAAAATAAGGCAGGATGGCCACCCGTAAAACAAATCAAAAAAATAGTTTAGAAAAATATACCGGCAACAAGGTAACTGTTTGCATAGTTGTTTCCCAATGGCATAAAGATATTACCGATGCCCTGATTGAAGGCGCTTTCATACAGTTTGAAAAAGCGGGAGCAGACAAATTTGAAATAACATTGTTAAATGTTCCCGGAAGCTATGAGCTGCCTCTTGGCGCGCAATGGGCAATCAATAGCTATACCCCTGATGCCGTAATTTGCCTGGGATGTATTATCAAGGGAGAAACCCCACATTTTAATTATATTTCGAAAGCAGTAGCAGATGGAATTATGCAATTGAATTTGAAATATAATATTCCGGTTATATTTGGCGTTCTAACTACTAATACGGTAAAACAAGCCAAGCAAAGGAGCGGAGGCAAACACGGAAATAAAGGTTCAGACGCAGCCATAGCTGCTATTGAAATGGTTGAACTAAGTAACAAACTGAAAAAAGAATATGCCGCAAAATCATAACGATATTGCCGATTTTTCTTCCATCTTTGAAAAGCAAATGAAGCCCGTCCCGGGAGTTGTACTGTTGGCAGAACCCTTTATGGAAAGTGCTGAATTCAGGCGCTCCGTAGTATTATTAACCGAACACAACGAAAAGGGTACAATGGGTTTTATTCTGAATCGTAAACTCACCATTAAACCTACGCAAGCTATAGACGATTTCCCCGAGTTTGAAGATTCTCTTTTTTATGGAGGGCCTGTAAGTACAGAATTGCTGTTCTATATACATACCCTTGGCCATTTACTTGAAGGAAGCATTGAAATTATGGATGGCATTTATATGGGCGGCGACTTTGAAACACTGAAAGAACTTCTTAAACTTGGCAAAGTAAAAAGCAAACAAATACGCTTTTTTGCAGGTTATGCAGGCTGGACCGCAGGACAATTGAAAAGTGAATTGAAGCAACACTCATGGATTGTAGCCTCTGCCAGCAAAAATCTGGTGATGAAGGATAATAGCAACCTTTGGAAAAACATATTAAAAGACCTCGGTGGTAAATACTCCATGATTGCCGACTTCCCGGAGGACCCCACACTTAATTAAGGAAAGTGAATTTTCTTGCTCACATTTATTTAGCGGGAAAAGACGAAGAACTTATAGTTGGAAATTTTATTGCCGATTCAGTAAAAGGCAATAAGTACCTCGATTATTCTGAAAAAATTAGTAAAGGCATATTAATGCATCGGGCCGTCGATTATTTTTCAGACAACAACCCTGTTTATCTTAGGAGTGTACACCGTTTACAACAAAGCTATGGAAAGTATTCCGGCATCATAATGGATATGTTTTATGATTACCTGTTAGCCAATAATTGGAGCATGTTTGCTTCTGTTGATTTAAAAGAGTTTTGCAAGGATGCCTATGCAATCTTATCTTCTCATAAGCATGTTATGCCAGAGGAAAGCCGCACCATACTTACCTATATGATGAAAAATGACTGGCTTTACTCCTACCGGAAAACAGAAGGAATAAGAGAAGCATTAAAAGGCATGTCACAGCGTATGAAATATTATTTCCCCATGGATAAAGCGCTTAATGAATTGGAAAAGGATAAACACCTTTACAACAGTGATTTTGTAGAGTTTTTCCCTTTGCTTATCCGCCATACTGAACTTTACAGAACGTTGTAATTAATAAAACACAGGCAGTGTGTATACATTGTTAATATGTTAATAAAATTTACCAAATAAATTTTATTACCTTCTTTGAAAAACCTATAAATTTGCGGGGAATTAAAAAAACCCACCAAACCATGAATTCCCTTCGTTTTAAGGCCTTACAAGAAGCAATAGCCAGGCAACCTATTGATGTGGAACTTCCTTCCAATAGAGTATCCGATTTTTTCGGAATCAATGTGTTTAGCTATGATGTAATGCAAAAATACCTTTCTGAAAGTGTTTTTAAAACCCTTAAAGCAGCTATTGATTCCAACACCTCAATTGACAGGCCAACAGCTGATGAGGTTGCTATAGCCATGAAGACATGGGCGCTCGATAAGGGGGTTACCCACTATACACACTGGTTTCAACCACTCACAGGAGCTACCGCAGAAAAGCATGACGTTTTCCTGGATGTAGTGGATGGCAAAGCAATAGAAAGATTTGGGGGTGGCCAACTTGTTCAACAGGAACCTGATGCATCCAGCTTTCCAAGCGGTGGAATCCGGAGCACTTTTGAAGCAAGAGGATATACCGGATGGGATCCCTCCTCCCCTGCTTTTATCTTTGGAAAAACGCTCTGTATCCCTACGATATATATATCATATACCGGTGAGGCGCTGGATTATAAGACGCCTTTACTTAAAGCCTTAAATGCACTTAATAAAGCAGCCGTTCCAGTATGCAACTATTTCGATAAAAATGTAAAAAAAGTAATCGCTACTCTTGGCTGGGAACAGGAATATTTCCTGGTAGATGAGATATTATTTAGTGCCCGCCCCGATTTAGTTCATTCGGGAAGAGCTTTGTTTGGTGCCAATCCGGCAAAGGGCCAGCAGTTGGAAGACCATTACTTTGGCTCCATCCCGGAAAGAGTGAATGAATTTATGCGTGATTTTGAAACTGAATCTTACAAACTCGGTATCCCTATAAAAACAAGGCATAATGAAGTGGCTCCAAACCAATACGAGGTCGCTCCTATTTTTGAGGAAGCCAATATTGCTGTCGACCATAATCAATTATTGATGGATTTAATGGACAAAGTAGCCCGCCGCCATCACTTGAGAGTACTTTTTTATGAAAAGCCCTTTGCAGGTGTAAATGGCTCGGGCAAGCACAACAACTGGAGTATGGCAACCGGTAGCGGTAAGAACCTTCTTAGCCCCGGCAAAACTCCGGAAACAAATCTCCAATTCCTCACTTTCTTTGTTAATACGATTAAGGCTGTTTATGACAATGCAGATATATTGAGAGCCAGCATAGCTTCTGCAGGCAATGAGCACAGGCTTGGGGCTAATGAAGCTCCACCGGCTATTATATCTGTATTTATTGGGGAACAGCTTACAAAAGTTCTGGATGGCTTCGAAAAGAAAGTAAAAGGTGGAAAGTCTTCTGAAAAGAAATCCATCAAGCTGGACATTGGCCATATTCCGGAGTTAACACTTGACAATACGGATCGTAACCGTACTTCTCCTTTTGCTTTTACTGGCAACAAATTTGAATTCCGTGCAGTAGGCTCTTCGGCCAATTGTGCCCAGGCCATGCTTGTACTTAATGCCATTGTAGCCGACCAGCTTACCAAGTTCAAAGCAGAAGTAGATGGACTGATTAAGAAATCGACTTCAACGGAAGATGCTATCATTCAAACATTACGTTCCTATATAACAGCTTCTGCAAATATTCGTTTTGAAGGAAATAACTATAGCAAAGAATGGGTGAAAGAGGCTGCAAAGCGCGGATTGCCTAACATTCAAACAACTCCGGAAGCTTTAGAAGCATTTGTAACCAATAAGGCTATAAAGCTTTTCGAAACACAATCTATCTTTTCGAAGGGGGAACAAGAGGCTCGCCATGAAATACAGGCAGAAATCTACACAAAGAAAATCCAGATTGAATCAAGAATAATGGCAGATATGGCGCTTACCCAAATTATACCAGCTGCTTTAAAATATCAAAATCTACTTATCACCAATGTAAAGGGCATAAAGGATATATTTACTACCAGCAGGTCATTGGCGGGTGTTGAGGTAAAAAGTAA
>JABDAL010000048.1 GCA_013289165.1 Bacteroidota bacterium | reverse complement strand
AAAGCACTGAAAAATATGTGAAGATATATACAGATATCTTTAAAATTGTCGAAAATATCCCGTATGGATTTTTTGAAAATACGATACTCTTTCTTGAAAAGCAATACGGCGAAGAATTATATAAAATGCCCTTGCAAGAAATACTTAATGGAATGGGTAAGGCGATGACTTTTGAAAACACTTTTCCACAATATGCTGAACTATTGGAAAAGAGTGAATTAGCTACGAAAGAGGAAGAGTTGGATAACCAAGTAGTAAAGTTGTCGGAAGAGGAACGCGGATATTACTACTCATTTAATTTACTTATTTCGAAGGTGTTTATGCGCTATATGATACTACACCCGGCTCATCCCCATCCAGCATTAATGGAATACACAAAAGAAAATATCCAAAAGCAGTATGCCCGTATGAATGAGTTTTATGATAAAGAAATCATACCAGTAAAGCTCATAGAGTACATAAAGGGTATAGAGCTACCTGAAATAAAGCAGGCAGAGGATATAACGCCAAAACATGAGGAGTTACCTGCTGTGGTTATTCCTGTTTTTGCAGAAAAAGAAAGAATAGCTGAAGTATTAAAAAGGCATTTTGATGCAACCCAACATTCATTATTGTTTCAGGTGCTCGATGGCAAAACAATAACAGATAAATTAGTATACAAAGGTAACGGCAATCAACTGGGAGATGCTTTTAGAAAATCGTATGACGAGGGCTTAATAACAGGCTGTACGAAAGATAAATTAATACAATGGATAAAAAATAATTTTGATTATCAAAATATACAAACAGGAGAAAGGATGGCGTTTACTGATAACTATCTTCGGAGCATTATATCTACCAATCAAAAGCATTGTCAGAACCCGATTATAAAGATAGGAAAAGACAATGCAGGTAAATACCTTATTACAATACCTGTTAGACAAGGAAAAAAATATGACAATTACTAAAGGAGCAAAAAATTTGGGGTGATTAAGGGGTTATAACCCTCTAAATATCTACTAATAAACCTGCCAGAGGAGATAATGTTGCGTTAAAAGCAAATTCATTGCACGCAATATGGCAAAATTAGCTCCTAAAGACCCTCAGTTCGGAATCCCTATAGCTTCTCGCATAAAAGAAGACATCGCTTTCCGCTTCAATAAAGAAGCAGGCAAGGCAGGCAAAACCTTTTCCAGTTATGTGGCTGAATATATAGAGAAGGCCATAACTAATGAAAAAAAGATAACAGAACTGGCAACCCAGCTTAGCTTAGAAAAACAGAAAGTTTCAACTGCTGAAAGGCAACTACGGGAAATGCAAACCCAACTAAACAGAGAAAGGGAACTTACCAAAAGAACCGTAGGCAAATTTATCATGGATATAAGCAAAGGGAAACAAAAGCAGGCAACACAATTAATCGAAGCATTTAATACCATTCTGAAAAATGAAAAACCAAAATGATGCTCCGGAACAGGAGAAAAAGGAAGACCGTGTCAAAATAGCATTGATAGCGGGTGGAGCTATCCTGCTAATAATCTCAGTGTGTTTAATAATCCGCAGTAGTTCAAGGATTGTGAATTTGACTGAAGTTATGTCCCAATTACATGACCTGTAAAATGTAATGCATAAACTATATGCGTACTCCCATTACTTATTATGGCGGAAAACAAAAATTGGTGAAGGAATTACTCCCGTTAGTTCCTTCACATAGATTATATGTAGAACCATTTGCAGGTGGAGGTGCATTATTTTTTGCTAAGGAGCCCAGCGAAGCTGAAATTATTAATGATCTTGATGGGAATGTTTCTAATTTTTACCGAATAGCAAAAACCTCTTTTTACCAATTAAAAGAACTCATAGATGGTACACTTCACAGCAGAGCTGTCTATAAAGAAGCATTGATGATATACAAAAATCCCGCTGGATATAATAACATAACGAGAGCCTGGACATTTTGGGTATTGACAAATCAAGGATTTTCAGGAAAGATAGGTTCATGGGCATTAAGCCGGGATGGTAAAATAGGGAAAACTCTTTTCAATAAAAGGGAAGGGTTTACACAAGAATATGCCGAGCGTTTAAAATGTGTTCAAATAGAAAATAAGGATGCTTTAGAAATCATAGAACAGTACGATAGTAAAGACTCATTCTTTTACATAGACCCGCCCTATTTTAATTCTGATTGCGGGCATTATAAAGGTTATTCAGAGGCTGATTATCGAAATCTTTTAGAGATAGTTGTTAATATAAAAGGCAAATTTTTGTTAAGTAGCTATCCTTCAGAGATACTAAATGAATATGTAAAAAGATATGATTGGAAATACAAGGAAATCAAGCGGAAGATAGCGGTGACAAAAAATACTGATAAACAAAAAACCGAAGTATTGGTGTGGAATTATCAGACGGAAACTTCCTTTCAATCGAAAAATAAAGAAGCCCGTATGCACAATCCTGTTGAAAAAAGCAAGCGAGACAGGGTAATAAATGTGGAGCAAGAGGTAAAAAATAGTTGCCCAATCCGCTTGCCTGTTACCCATAAGATTCGGAATTTTGACCCAACAAAAGCAAGCCCAACTGAGAAAAAGCAGTTAAGCCTTGAAGCATGTAAAAGAATATTGGAACGGGACGGGAAAAAGTATACGGATGAGGAGGTATTGAAAATAAGGCAATTATTATACAGGGTGGGCAACTTGGAGTATCAGTTGTTCACCGAATTAAAAAACAAACAGGATGACAAACGCAATTCTTTACGCAAGGGTCAGTACCGACGAACAAGCAGCCAAAGGGACAAGTATTCCCTATCAAAAAGAGAGGCTGGAACAATATTGTAAGTTAGCAGGAGTTACCATCATAAAATATTTTGCAGAAGATTATTCTGCAAAGAATTTTGAAAACCGCCCTGAATTCAACAAACTGCTTACGTTTATAAAAGCCAATAAAGGACTTATACAGAAACTATTGGTACTAAGATGGGACAGGTTCAGCCGGAATGCTCCCGAAGCCTATAATATGATAGCAAGGCTGGCAAAGATGGCCATAGAGGTAAATGCCATAGAACAGCCTATAGATTTTAGTATCCCCGAACAAAAAATGATGCTTTCCTTTTACCTTACCATTCCTGAAGTGGAAAATGACCGCAGGGCAATGAATACGACCAATGGAATGCGAAAAAACATGAAAGAGGGTAGATGGGTTAGCACCGCTCCAATAGGTTATAAAAATGCCCGTGATGCCCAAAATAAGCCTCTATTGATTCAGACAGAAAAAGCCGAAGCTATAAGAAAAGCCTTTGAACAATATGCCACAGGAAATTACGCTATGGAGGTTTTACGCAAGCAAATGAATGAGGAGGGAATAAAAATTAGTAAAAATCATTTTACCCGTTTATTACGCAACCCTGTTTACTGCGGACAAATAAGGATAAAGGCTTATCGTAATGAAGAGGAAGAAATAGTCAGAGCTATACATGAACCCATCGTGAATGAGGAGCTATTTTATGAAGCGCAAAGGGTGATGGCAGGTAAAAAGAGGGTATTAGCCAAAATTACAAAGGCAAGGGAGGAATTCCCGATGAGAGGATATTTGGTGTGTCATCAATGTGGCGGTAATCTTACTGCCAGCCGTTCAAAAGGCAGAGGAGGATTGTATGATTATTACCATTGTAATTCGGGATGTAAAGAACGCATCCCAGCCAATATAGTACATAATGGTTTTGAAAAGTGGTTAAAGAGTATATCCATTAAGCAGGAGATAGCCGAATTATACATAGCTGTCGTAGAGAATGTATTTAAAAACAATGAGGTAAACAGGGAAGTGGAAATAGTACACTTGACCCGTGAAATTAAAACCAAAGAAGAAATGGTTGATAAGGCAGGACGAAAGCTAATTAATGATGAATTAGATAAGGATGACTATAAGAGGTTAAAAGAAAGCATCCAGTTGGAAATAGCTGGGTTAAGATATAGAATAGGTGAGTTACAAAGTATGGAAAGCGGTTTTATGGAATACCTGCGTTTCGGGATGTTCTTTTTGACAAATCCTTATCAGTATTATAGTACAGCCACGTTGGAAGGGAAACAAAAGATATTAGGTTCAATATTCCCCGAGAAATTAGTTTTTGCAGAAAATAATTATCGAACCGCAGAACCCAATGAAATAGTAGAGCTACTTTGTAATATTGATAGGGATTTTAGAGGAAGCAAAAAGAAAAAGGTCGCTAAAAATAGCGACCAGTTCCATCAGGTGATCCCGATGGGGCTCGAACCCATGACCCCAACATTAAAAGTGTTGTGCTCTACCAACTGAGCTACGGAATCAGCAAATTTTCTTAAAAAGGTGCGCAAAGATAACAGAATTAATATTACCAAATGATGGTAATAACTATTTATGCCCTTTATTGGGGAATATACACGTAATTAAAAGGAAATCAACCCTTTTTACGAGCTCCTATAGTGGGAGTAATAGCCGGGTTATCGCATTTGGAGCAGCCTGCCTTTTCTTTACGTGTAACAGATTTGTATACTTTCCACGCAGCATATACAAGTGCGAGTCCGAAAATAATATATACCAGTATAGTTTGCATATTAGCTTACTGCTTTAGCTACGCCAAATTTCTTTTGCAGGGCTTCGGTAGTAATGGAACCGGGGCGTTCAATAGGAAATCCGAGTACCCTGTCCCACAACAAAGATGCAAGTACACCCAGTGCCCTTGAAACACCAAACAGCACGGTATAAAAATCATATTCCACTATTCCATAATGAATAAGCAATACCCCGGAGTGGGCATCCACATTGGGCCAGGGGTTCTTTATCTTACCCGTAGACTGCAATATAGGCGGAGCTACTTCATAAATCATCTGCACAATTTCGCACAGGTCATTATGCTTGATGTATCTCTTATAAAAATCCTGCTGTGCAAGGAACCGGGGGTCTGTTTTGCGCAATACGGCATGTCCGTAGCCGGGTACCACCCTGCCCTCTGCCAGCGTTTTCTTTATATAATCTGCAATTTGTTCTTTGGTAGGCAATCCTCCGCCCAGGGCAAGTCTTAGTTCCATTATCCAGGCAACTACTTCCTGGTTTGCCAGCCCGTGTAAAGGCCCTGCAAGCCCATTCATGCCGGCAGCAAAAGAAAGATAGGGGTCGCTCAGGGCAGACCCAACCAAATGAGTGGTATGTGCCGATACATTGCCACCCTCATGGTCTGCATGAATGGTGAGATAAAGACGCATCAGGCGCTTAACATCAAAAATATCATACCCCATCATGTGGACGAGGTTTGCAGCCCAGTCTAGTTTTGGGTCGGGTTCAATATGCACGTTGTCCTTGTATTTCCGGCGATAGATATAAGCGGCCACTCGCGGAAGGCGTGCAATAAGGTTCATGGAATCTTCGTACACATAATCCCAGTAATCTTTTTTATTAATCCCTTTTTTATACGCAGCCGCAAAAAGCGATTCCGTTTGCATAGCCATTACCCCAATGCTAAACTCTGTCATAGGATGCGTGTTAGCAGGCAATGAATCAAGTGTATCAAAAACGTGGCGGGGTACAATGCTGCGGCGTGCCCAGTTATTGGTAATATCATTTACATCATCGTAGGTAGGAAGTTCCCCTAACAGCATCAGGTAAAAAATACCTTCCGGCAAAGGCTCACTGCCATTGGGTGCTTTGGGTAGCTTCTCCCTCAACTCAGGAATAGTATACCCGCGGAAGCGTATCCCCTCTTCCGGGTCGAGCTTAGAGGTTTCGGTAATCAGCCCAACCATGCCCCGCATACCTTGGTACACTTGGGCAACATTATATTCGCCTAATATTTTTTCCCCATGCTGGCTTACAAATTGCTTTACATTTTCAGCTTCAACGGTCGCTTTTTTTAAGAACTTCTCTTTTAACTTGTCCATAATTTATTGATGATATGATGATATCAGTTGGTTATATATTTAAATCTTGTTCCTCCATATTGTGCAGAACTTCCCAGGGCTTCTTCAATGCGTAGAAGTTGGTTGTATTTGGCAACCCTGTCTGAGCGGCTCAGCGAACCTGTTTTTATCTGCCCGGTATTCAAAGCCACACTAAGGTCGGCAATGGTAGTATCTTCTGTTTCTCCTGAGCGGTGGCTCATCACGGAAGTATACGAATTCCTGTCTGCCAGTTGAACAGCATCAATCGTTTCGCTTAATGTCCCGATTTGGTTCACTTTTATTAATACTGAATTAGCTACACCCAGGTCAATACCGCGCTGAATGCGCTTAACATTGGTCACAAAAATGTCATCGCCCACCAATTGGATTTCACTGCCCAGCTTCTGGGTAAGTACTTTCCAGCCTTCCCAGTCATCTTCTGCAAGGCCATCTTCAATAGAAACTATAGGATAACTCTTAATAAGCTTTTGGTAATAATCTATCATCTCTGTTGATGAGAGCTTATCCCCGCTTGACTTTTTAAAGTGATATTTTTCTTCTTGTTCAATATAAAATGAGGAGGAAGCTACGTCCAAAGCCAAGTATACATCCTGCCCGGGCTTATAACCTGCTTTTTCAATAGCATTTACTATAAAATCAAGTGCCTCTTCATTCGACTTCAAATTAGGTGCAAAGCCGCCTTCATCGCCCACGTTAGTAGAATAATTCTTATCGTGCAACAGTTTCTTCAGGTTATGGAACACCTCAGAGCCCATGCGCAGCGCTTCCGAAAAGGTTGGTGCCCCGGCAGGCATTATCATAAATTCCTGGAAGTCCATATTGTTATCTGCATGGCTGCCCCCATTCAGAATATTCATCATAGGCACAGGAAGTATGTTTGCATTTACTCCACCCACATATTTATAAAGAGGAAGGCGTGACTCCTCACTGGCTGCTTTTGCTACTGCAAGTGAAACTCCAAGAATGGCATTTGCCCCCAGGTTGCCTTTGTTTTCGGTACCATCCAGTTCAATCATCTTTCTATCCACCACCCTCTGGTCGAAAATAAATTCGCCTTTCAGTTCTTGTTGCAGGATAGTATTTACATTGTTAACTGCCTTCAATACACCTTTGCCAAGATAGGTTCCTTTGTCTCCATCCCTCAGCTCCACTGCTTCGTGAATACCTGTTGATGCACCCGATGGCACAGCGGCCCTTCCAATAATGCCTGTATCTGAAATTACGTCTACTTCTAAGGTAGGATTGCCTCTCGAATCAAGAATTTGCCGGGCCTGGATGCTTGCAATAAAACTCATATGCTATTCTGCTTTTAAAGCTCTCAAAGTTACAAATAAAATGAAGATGAAAAAATGTTACTGGTTCTCTTTAATCTGCTTATCTACAACAGCGAGCCCTTCGCGGAAAGAATGAGGTTCATAACCCAATTCCGCTCTTGCTTTGTCCAATATGAATCCTGTTTTAAGAGGACGCTGGGCAGGTTGTCCCAATGTAGCCGTTTTAGCAGGATGTATAAGGGATTTATCAAAGCCCCAATAGTCAGCCACTACATTCACCAGTTCAATAATGCTCATAAAATCCTTCCCGGAGATATGGAAAATCCCTTCAGCACCTTTTAATGCTGTCAGCACGCAGCCCTCAGCAAGGTCCTCAGCAAGGGTAGGTGTGCGAAATTGGTCATCCACCACATTGATAGTTTTACCCTTGCCCAAAGCATCTTTTGCCCAAAGAACAATATTGCTCCGGCTCATATTATCAACCACCCCATACACCAAAATGGTACGGATAATCGCCCATTTCAACCCGGATTCTTTTACCAGTTTTTCCGCCCTGTATTTTGATTCAGCATACTCTGAATCGGGCGGGTATGGTATATCTGTTTCCCGGTAAGGGCCGTTATTTCCATCAAAAATAAAATCGGTTGAAAGGTGAATAAAATGAGAAGTGGCAGGCAGCAGTTTCATAGCACTTATAATATACGCTACCGCATCCACATTCATCTTACGGCATTCTTCCCGTTGGGTTTCACAGGCATCTACATTGGTCATAGCAGCCGTATTGATAACCACATCGGGTGCATATCTTAACAGAGTTTCCGTTACAGCCTTTTCATCTGTAATATCCAGCGAATCGTAAATATATCCTTCCTGCAGCTTAAGCCTATTTGCCCCCTTAGATGTTGCAATAATTTCCACATTAGTCTCCCTAAGAAGTCTGTACACTAATTTTTGCCCTAATAAACCATTAGAGCCTGTAATTAAAATTTTCTTTTTCATATATCTATTTCACGTCAAAAGTACTAATTGTCTACACATAAAGCTTTTGTAGTAGTTTTACAAACCGTTATACCTATATGTTTTCAGGAAAAAGCATTCCATATAAGTTTATTTTTATTGCACTCCTTTTCCTTATTGCCGATTTTGTAGTTGAAAATATCAACCACAGATTTCACCTGTATGATTTTATGGTCTACTACAAAGCTGCCGATGCAATAGCTGCCGGCAAACAAGTTTATGGCGTGCTTTTTGCGCTTGGTTCAGGATATTTTAAATACTCCCCGTTTACAGCCCTACTATTCTATCTTGCAACCATCCTCCCCTATTACGCAGCCTGTGTTATACAATTCACCCTTACTTCTTTCACCACTATTTTCATCTGTATTTTTTTGCTCGAAATACTATCCGTTTACTTTTTTGAGCAACCTGTTACATCCCCCAATCTTATTTTGGGATTGGCATTGGTGAGCATTTCCACCCACCTGGTGAGGGAATTGGGGCTTGGCAACGTAAATGTAATACTGTTGTCGCTCCTGTGCCTGGCACTATTTTGCGTGCTCCGGAGAAAGTTTACTCTGGCAGGAGTATTTCTGGGGCTGGTAATTATTACAAAACCTTTTCTCATTTTTATTTTACTTCCCCTCGCTATGCGCCGCTATTTTAAAACCATCTTCGTAACCGGGATAGTTTTACTCATTTGCTTTGCTCTGCCGGCCTTTTTTGTCGGCATTAATGGCAATGTAGAAATGCACCGGCAATGGTTAAATGCCATCATGCTCCATGCCGAAGCTTTTATGAATTCCAATACGCTCGACGGATTGATACGTGACATCAGCCCAATTAATTTACCGGACACTTTCCAATATGGGATACTCCTTTTTATGTTAATTATATATATATTGTTTATTCGTTCAAATATTTTATATGAACAAAAAAATGAAAAAATGAAAACCCGGGGGCTGATTATGGAGTGGTTTGTTATGCTGGCACTCATACCTTCCCTATTCCGGACCGATACAGAACACTTCATTATGACCTTACCATTAATTATGCTTATCCTCATTTATCTCTTTTCAAACAAAAACGTATGGCTTACCATATTTTTTATTATTGCCTCTCTTCTTTATGTGGGCAACATCTCCGATTTGGTGGGCAGGAAACTATCAAACGACCTGTTTGATTGGGGAGTACTTGGCATTAGCAACATAGTATTGCTCGCCCTTTCTTTGTATTGTTATTATAAAGAGAATAGAAATCTCCTCCCGTTCGTCGATAAAGCTACCTGATTATAGTTTGATTTGCATAAATTCGTGTTTTCTTATTAACTAGTATAATACTACATGCAATGGATGTAAACAAAGATGAACCATTTAAAGCACTCAAAACCCAGGTGCTGGAGTATATTGAACTTAAAACCGAGTTTGCCCGCCTCTCTGTAACTGAATATGTGGCAAAAGTGGCTTCCTACATTTTTGCTGCTATCGTGGGAATAATAATTCTTTCCCTTGTGTTCCTTTCCCTGTTTATAGCGCTGTCATTTTTTATCGGGCAGTGGGTTCATAGTTATGGATTAGGCTTCCTTATTTCGGCAGGCATATACTTGTTGCTACTTTGGTATTTTGCCACGATTGGCCGCCGTCAAATACGGAATTATATGATACGTAAAATATTGGAACAGACTGATACCGATTCAACTGAAGAGTAATATGAACCCACTTAAAGAATTGCAAAGCCGCAAAGCAGACCTTGCCAAAAAATGTAAGGCTAAGGGAGAGGAAATAAGCGCTCAAGCAGATTACATAACCGGGCATTTTGGCGAAATTGCCATTAAAAGCATTATTGGAGACCGTTTCAAAAGAAAATCTGAAACAAAAACTGAAATTATACGGGTATTGGTGGCAGATGCTATAGACACAGCAGTAGACATTAAGAAAGACCCTGCCAACATAAAGGATAAACTTATTGACTTCACCAAAAAGGCAGGGACAGGTATTTTGAATGCATTGTTTAAATAGGTTCATCATCACTATTCCTGTCTGTATATCTCCAAATTACACTTACTTTGTAGTTTAGATTAGAGCATAATGAACCGTTCAACAGATAATTTTATATTCGGATTAAGGCCTGTTATTGAAGCTATTGAAAGCGGGAAAGAAATTGAAAAAGTTTTTCTCCAAACCAACCTTACAAGCCCTGTAGCCAAAGATTTGCAGAGGCTTTTGAGAGAAAATAATATCCTCTTTCAATATGTGCCGCTTGAAAAACTAAAAAGGATAACAGGTAAAAACCACCAGGGGGTAATAGCCTACATTTCCGAAATTGCTTACCAGAAAATAGAAGACATCCTTCCTTTTCTTTTTGAAAAAGGAAAAAACCCGCTGCTCCTTATATTGGATGAGATTACCGATGTCCGCAACATGGGTGCCATTGTCCGCAGTGCAGAATGTGCAGGTGCCGATGCGGTAGTTATTCCGCAAAAAGGTTCTGCCCTTATCAATGCCGAAGGCATGAAAGCTTCTGCCGGGGCATTAAATATATTACCCGTTTGCCGCGAAAAAAACCTGGCTGAGACTATACATTTTATGCAATCATCGGGTGTGCAGGTATTGGCTTGTACAGAAAAAGCAGAAACCTCTTATACTACTGTTGATTTAACCGCCCCTACTGCATTTATAATGGGTTCAGAAGGCAAAGGCATATCGGCTGAATTACTCCGCCTGGCCGATAAACAAGTTAAAATTCCCCTCATGGGCAAAATAGATTCGCTTAATGTTTCAGTAAGTGCCGGCATTGTATTATTCGAGGCACTTCGCCAGCGAACAACCAACATAGCTGCGAAATGAGAAAAAAGCACGGGAAGGGAGGAGGAGAAAGAAACAGGCAAAGGGAAAAACCGGGCAATGAACGCATCATTACCGGCAAGGTTGACATGAAGTCTTCCGGAACGGCTTACATTATTTCAGCGGAATCAGAGCATGATGTTTTTATACCTAAAGAGCAAACAAACCAGGCGCTGAATGGGGATATTGTAAAAGTAGCCGTAAGAGAATCATCCCGCCGTACAAGGCCTGAAGGGCGTATTGTATCTATTGTAAGCAGGGAAAGGACTTCCTATAGCGGTACCATAGATATACTGAAAGATTTTGTCTTTGTAACTCCTGACAATCCTAAAATGCCCGGCATTATTGTCATCCCCGAAGGTAAACTGAAGGGTGCAGAAAACGGGCAGAAGGTAATCGTGAATATTACGGGATGGGTAAAGGGAGAAAAGAACCCTGTCGGGGAAGTGACCCATGTATTAGGCACTCCCGGCGAGCATTTTGCCGAAATAAACTCCATTATGGAGGAATATGAACTGCCCATAGGCTTTCCTCCTGCAGTCGAAAAGTTTGTTGAATCAATCCCCAGGCAAATTACTTCTGGTGAACTAAAAAACCGCAGGGACTTCCGTTCCATAACCACTTTTACTATTGACCCTGCCGATGCAAAAGACTTCGATGATGCCCTGTCTTTCAAAAAGCTGGACAATGGGAACTGGGAAATAGGAGTGCACATAGCTGATGTGAGCCATTATGTAACCCCCGATTCTGTCCTCGATAAAGAAGCTGCCAGCCGTGCTACATCTGTTTATTTGGTGGACAGGGTTATACCTATGCTGCCCGAAACCTTATCGAACGACGCCTGCTCACTCAATCCGCACGAGGATAAACTATGCTTCTCGGCTGTATTTGAAATTACGCCTGAAGCAGAAGTATTAAATAACTGGATAGGGAAAACAGTTATTAATTCGGACAGGAGGTTCAACTATGAAGAAGTGCAGGAAATTATTGAAGGCAAGCAGGACCAATTTTCTTTCGAAATATATACCTTAAATGGCCTGGCATTAAAATTAAGAGAGCAGCGTATTTCAAAAGGTTCCATCCCTTTTGAAAAAACAGAGACAAAATTTAAGCTCGATGAAAAAGGTATCCCGGTAGATGTATTTTTTGTAGAGTCGAATGACTCACATGACCTGATTGAAGACTTTATGTTATTGGCAAACCGCACGGTAGCCGAAATGATGGGGAAAATAAAAAACAGCATTTTTGTGTATCGCGTGCATGATGTGCCCGATGATGAGAAGCTGAAAAAGTTTTCGGAGTTCCTCGGAAAATCAGGAATCATGCAAAACTTTTCAAAGTCTAAAAACCTGGCGGCATCCTTCAATGCCCTCTTGAAACAGGCCCATAAAAAACCTTACGAAAACATTATAAACCTGCTTGCCATACGTACCATGGCAAAGGCATTCTATACCACCAAAAATATAGGCCACTACGGATTAGGGTTTAAATACTACTCGCACTTCACCTCCCCTATCCGTCGCTACCCCGACCTGATGGTACACAGGCTTTTATTCGACCATATCAGCAGTAAACAAGTAAACCCGGATAAAACTGCATTAGAAGAGCAATGCAAGTATTGCTCCGAAATGGAAAGAAATGCAGAGCAGGCGGAGAGAACCTCGGTTAAATATAAGCAGGTACAATACATGTCAATGCACCGCGAAGGAGTTTACGAAGGAGCTATCTCGGGAGCTACCGAGTCCGGCATATTTGTTGAATTGAAGGAAAACAAATGCGAAGGCTTTGTAAGGGCAAGAGACATTAAAGGCGACTATTACTATTACGATGAAAGTACCTATTGCCTGAGAGGAAAAAGAACGGGCAGGAAATTTCAACTGGGACAAACCATAAAAGTAAGTGTCAAAAAAACAGACCTTATCAAAAAGCAAATAGATTTTGAACTGGTGGAAGAGTAATGTTTACCCTGATTAAGCAAAACTTATTAAGTTTTTCTTTTTGGGACTTGCGTGACACGTATGACTTTTGTCGGCTTTTTGCCAAACTCCCATAAGTCCCGCGGGTCCCATAATTTATACAAATCACCCCGCCCTCGTTCCATTGCCCATTTGTTCCATTCGTTTGGCCCATCCTATAGGGTTTTGTTCTTGGGCTTCTTTATAATCTTCCAGTTTCCAGTCTAGCGGTTCATCCACATACCTTATTGTCTTCGATATGGGTGGTGGCCTGCGTACCCTTGTTACATATTTCATGTCCTCCGGCACATCTTTAAAAAATATCCGTAATAATTGGTTTAATACGGCCGAGTCACCCTTCTTAGCCTGCTTCATGGCGAGTTCCAGCAGGGTATCTTTAATCTCGTTATAGCATATTGCTTTTACATTAATCACTTCATTGGCATACTCATAGTCTTCCTTTGTCCACCGGAAATGAGTACGTACCGATATTTTAGCCAATCGTGCAGCTTTGGCAGCATTGCCGCAGGTAATTTCCAGGGCATGCAGCATCCTCATCTTTTGTTTGGCAGTTGCCTGTTCAGTATTCTTACCCATTGTTCTGCAAGTATCGGCCTGCAAACAACCTGCTTTTAAAAAGTCATTGACTTAAAGTTCGCCGTTCATTTACAATACACTTGCATGGCAAAAAGATATGTCACGGTGGTCAAAAAAACATGTCACGGTGTAAAGTCACATTAAGTGCCTGATTGTGTCAACCTATTATCTTTATGTCACGTTACCCATTCCGTGAAAAACCGTGACATAACCGTTTTCAGATTCTAGTAAAATTCCACTGATTTTTTCGCTTAGGCAATGCCCTTTTCCTTCTTTATAATTTCGTAGGCTTCCAGTATCTTTTTAAATTTCTCCTCCGCTGATTTACGCACATCCTCCCCTAACTGCATAACTCTGTCGGGGTGGTATTTAAGTGCCAGTAGCCGGAAGGCCTTTTTAATCTCCTCTTCGGTTGCGCTGCGTTCTACCCCAAGTATCTCATAGGCCTTGTTCCCCGAAACAGCGCTACCGCCAAACATGGCCCCAACGGTCTGGTAGTCTTTGGCACTTATCTCCAAATAACTTGCTATCCTGTTTAATACCATTTGTTCGGTACCGGAAAGGCTGCCATCGGCATAGGCAATGCCAAACAAGTAATGGAGCAGTTGCAAACGGCTATGGTAGTTCATCTTGCCCCGTGCTGCTACACATATCCTGTCTAAGGGTACCTCATTCTTCAGTACCTCACGCAGCAGGAGCAAGTCCTGCTTGGTTTTTTCTATACCGAATTGCTTTACAAAAAAATCCTTCACATACTCCAGCTCCGAACGGGTTACTGTGCCATCGCTGCGCATTACGGCAGCTGTGAGTGAAACCAGTATAAAATTAAAATCGACGGTATAGCTTTCCAGTATGTCTTCCAATGAAATGCGGCCCGTATTGGTTGCACTTTTAGGCTCACTCTTGTCCGAACTAAAAAACTGGTCAAACAGGGCGCCAAGCAAAAACCCGATAATCGCTCCATCCAGCCGGTCAAAAAGCCAGCCGACAATGGCACCTAGTAACTTTCCTGAAAAACGTGTCATATTGAATGGGCACAAAAATAAATTGTTTTCAGCAGCCTGTTGTTAATCTTTCCAATAAGAATTGTAAAACTGTTTGTCAACATATATTAATTTTGGGCTGTACAACATATATGCTCGCACTTCTAAAAAAAGAAATCTCAGGATTCCTCGGTTCGTTAATCGGCTATATAGTAATAGGCGTATTCCTTATTACTATTGGGTTACTTCTGTGGGTATTTCCATTCAATTACAATATACTCAACAGTGGGTATGCCGGTATAGACCCTCTCTTTGTGCTTGCCCCCTGGGTATTTATGTTTCTTATTCCGGCAGTAACCATGCGTTCGTTTGCAGAGGAAAAAAAGACCGGCACTATTGAGCTCCTGCTTACCCGCCCGCTCAGCGACCTCGAAATTATTCTCGCAAAATACTTTGCTTGTATAGTATTGGTTATACTCGCTCTCTTGCCAACATTGGTTTACTATGTATCTGTTTCCATGTTAGGATATCCTCCCGGTAATATTGATAATGGACGTACCTGGGGCTCCTATCTCGGTTTGATTTTTTTGGCAAGCGGGTTTACTTCTATCGGGGTATTTGCATCCTGTATCAGCAATAACCAGGTGGTATCTTTTATATTCTCGGTGATATTATGCTTTCTGTGTTATACCGGGTTCGGTTTCATCGGGCAATATATTCCATCCGGGACAATAGGAAATTTCATCCAGTCCATTGGCATTAGCCTGCATTACTCCTCCATGAGCCGGGGCGTGATTGATACCCGCGATGTAATCTATTTTGCAAGCATATCGTTTGCCTTTATATTAATGACAAGGACAGCATTAGAAAGCAGAAAATGGTGAACGAAGTAAAGAAACATAAAAAGAAATCTGCCCGGAGGGACCTTGCTAAACTTGGTTTCAGCCTGCTCATTTTATTTCTGCTGAATTATTTAGGTTCATTTGTTTTTCATCGCTTCGACTTAACATCTGAAAAGCGTTATACGTTGTCGCCCCAATCAAAAAAGATTGCCGAAAATATTGAAGGCATTGCATTTTTCAGGGTTTACCTGGAAGGAAACAAACTACCTGCCGGGATGGTTCGCCTTCGTGACGAAACCAAAGAAATGCTGGATGAATTCCGTGCCTATTCCGGAGGAAAAATCCAATATGAATTTATTGACCCTTCTGCAAATCCTAACCAAGATGAACGGCAGGCTTTTTACAAACAACTATATAAAGACGGGCTTTCTCCCATAGACTTAAAAGTAGAAGAATCATCAGGGAACTCTGAGTTAATGCTATTCCCCGGTGCCATACTTTCATACCGTGGACAGGAAATGGCAATGGATATACTCCAAACGCCCGGAGCCCTGACCCAGGCTGATATTAACTATTCGATTGAGGAACTGGAATATGATATAGACAACGCTATTCATAAATTGAGTATTGCATACAAACCGAGTATTGCATTTATACAGGGCCAGGGAGAATTAGATTCCATTCAAACTGCCAGTGCAGCTAAAACATTGGGAGAATACTATCACGTGAGGACAGTACTAATTTACCATCGTTCCGGTTCTCTGCTTGATTCTGCCGGGAATGTACGCTACAAAGCCATCGTTATTGCCAAGCCGGATAGCGTTTTTAGCGAGGCTGATAAATTAAGTATTGACCAGTATATTATGCATGGCGGAAAAGTATTCTGGCTTATAGACCCTGTTTACACTTCGTTTGACTCATTGGCTTTAAATGGCAGAACCATTGCCTTCCCCAATGATATGAACCTGGAGGATATATTGTTTCAGTATGGGGTGCGCTTAAATAACAATGTAATTCTCGACTTCCAGTGTTCCGGAATACCTATAAATGCTGCCCCCCAGGGGGAACAGCCACAATGGGAATTAGGACAATGGTTCTACAAACCCCTGATAGGGCCTACAGGTAAAAGCCCTATTGTAAAAAACCTGAACCTGGTTGAATTTAATATGGCCAGCACGCTTGATACAATTAAAGTTCCGGGAATTAAAAAAACCATTCTGCTTGCCACTTCTAAATATACTAAACTGGAAAGTACTCCCGGTCGCATAAGCACCTCCATAGCACACTTACACCTGGACGAAAGCCAATTTAAAAAGTCCTTTCTGCCGGTGGCCGTATTGTTAGAAGGAAAATTCACATCCTTATATAAAGGACGTATACCTCATCCGTATGACACAGCAAGGAAATTTAATTTCAAAGCTGAAAGCGGCCCCACCGCTATGATTGTAGTATCGGATGGTGACGTAATACGAAATGAGACTGAATTCAATGGCAGGATGGCGCTACCGCTTGGCCAGGATAAATACACCAAAGAGCTTTATAGTAACAAAGATTTTATTTTAAATTCCATGAACTATCTCTGCGGCGATTCTAGCCTGCTTGCCGTGAGGGGCAGGGAATTGCAGGTACGCTTGCTAGATGACAAAAAAGTGAGACTGCAAAAAACGCAATGGCAGGTAATTAATTTGGCCATACCCATATTACTCATTATCCTTCTTGGCGTGGCCTTTGCAGCCATACGAAAGGCTAAATATGCAAAATAGATAAAGTCATGGCTTTACTCTATTCCATTTTCGTCGCAAAAAAAAGTATTCCAAAGCAGGTTCTAAAAAGCATTAGTTCCATAGAAATATCAGGTAACTCTTATGCAGCCTTCGATATGGACAATACCTTATTGGTTGGAGATATTGGGGAGGCTCTTCTTGCCTTATTAATAAAGAAAAAACTTATTGAAAATTTTGGTTGGAGTGATTATTTGCAATTGGTGGAGAAAAATAAATTAAGGGCTTATCAACATACTATTGATATAATGCAAGGTTTAAAAATAAGCCAGTTGAAAAAAGTAACGTTGGAAGTTATAGGTTACAAAAAACGCAGTATTATACTCAAAGGCTACAAGATTCCTGTTCCAAAGCCAAACCTGCTAATGAAAGAAATATTAGCAATATTGAAAAAAAGAGGCATTCCTATTTATATTGTTACTGCAAGCAATGAGGTATCTGCACAAATAATTTGTAAAAAATATTTTGGAATCCCTGGTTCCTCCATTATGGGAGCGGAAGTCACTTCCACTCCGAAAGGCATTATAAAAAAAAGTTCCGGAGAATTTCCTTATGGCAAAGGAAAAGTAACTATTCTAAAAAAAC
>JABDAL010000047.1 GCA_013289165.1 Bacteroidota bacterium | reverse complement strand
TCCGGCTTTTTCCCAGAAATGGGCACCATTACCGGGTAGACTTGATGAATATGTGAATGTGATGTATGCCGATTCCAATTACTTATATGTAACAGGTTTGTTTAATATGATTGGAAATGAACATATACAGGGTATTGCAAGATGGAATGGTGTAAAGTGGGATTCTATGGGGGCAGGAATTGACGGGCTAATTAAAATGAACTATTGTTGTGCGCCTAATACTTGGGCAATTACCCCCTATCAAAATAAATTATATGTGGGTGGAGGATTTTCCTCATTGGGTAAAGTAAGAGCAAATTATATCGGGACATGGGACGGTACTCAATGGGACTCCCTCCCGGTTCAACCTTTTTATACTAATTATAATGGGGTAGTATGGGCTTTAGCCGTTATTAATAATTTGCTGTATATGGGTGGAGAATTTGATACAGTTGCAGGACATCAGTGCATAGGTATTGCCCAATGGAATGGAAATACATGGAAGAGTTTAAATTTTCCGAATCAGGCAGCCTTTGTTTCAGTAAGTGCGATTTGCGAATACCAGGGAAGTGTGTATGCAGCAGGTGGATTTGATGAAACACCCAATGATACCATAAGTAATATACTGCGATGGGATGGTAAAAACTGGCATTCGGTTGGTGGGGGTATTAAAGGGGGAAACGATTGGATTGAGACTATGACTATTTATAATGGTGAGTTATATGTGGCAGGATATTTTTCTCCGGCAGATGGAAATAGAGATAACAATATACAGCGATGGGACGGCACTGCCTGGCACCCGGTGGGTGGAGGAACCAATGCAGAAGTTTTTAATCTATCAGTGATTAATGGTAAACTTTATGCAATGGGGCAATTTGATGAGGCAGGCGGTGTTCCCGCCAGTGGAATAGCTGAGTGGGACGGAACCAAATGGTGTGGCTTGGGAGGTACCTTTGATAATTCTATTAGTGGATGTGCTTTTTATAAAGATACTTTATACGTGGGCGGTGGCTTTTGGACAATTAATAGTGACAGTATAGTTTATGTTGCTAAATGGCTTGGAGGCAATTATGTAGATACCTGCGGGAATGATGCAACTGGTATAAATGAGCTTATTGCTAAGAATGCAATGGTAAGAGTCTATCCGAATCCGGGTAATGGAATTTTCACAATGCAGTTGTCCGGTATAAATGGTCCGTCGGTAGTGGAAATTTATAATGTGATGGGACAAAAAGTATATACGGGTAGCGTAAATTCAACCCATACTGAAATGAATTTAAGCAATCAATCAAACGGTATCTATTTATATCGTGTAATTACTGAAAATGGAGAGTTGGTAGGGGAAGGAAAGATAGTGATTCAACTAAATTAGTATCCTGTATTTCCTAGCAAGTGTGGCAATAATAGCCACTCTTGCCAACATGATAGCAAAAAGTGGCGAAATGAATGGAATAGCCGCCAAATGGAGCTATGGAATGAATAAGCCTCTTTTATGCGCCAGATCCTTTTTATTTGGCATAACGTTACTTATGGGAAAACACGCGTTGCCGGTATGGGAATAAAGGCAGGGTGAAGTATTTATTTTCCCATAAGTAACGTTATGTCGAATAACGTCTTGGTAGCTTTGCCAAGACCGGGCGAGCCATGAGGAACGAATTGCGGGGATTGGCATTGCGGAAGATGGGCTATGAAAGCGGCAGGCACACGCTGGAATAATGGGATAAAGCCGTCTCTAAGTGCGTCTGCTTAAACAGAAAAAATGGCGCTCACTGGTTTTTATAAATTTTCGTTCAGATCCGTTGCTAATCTTTCCAGCGCTTTTAGTGCTTTTATTGCATCTATTTGTCCTTCTTCAGCCGCTTTCTTATACCAACGTATCGCTTCATTATTATCTTGCGGAACGCCCTGACCGCTTTCATACATAACACCAATACAATATTCTGCATCTAAATTACCCTGTTTGGCAGCTTTTTTAAACCATTTCATAGCCTCATCATAATCTTCGGGAACGCTATAGCCGTTCCAGTACAAAATACCAATATTGTATTCTCCCTCTGCATTCCCTTGGTTCGCAGCTTTTCTATACCATTTCATTGCCTCACCATAGTCTTGGATAATTCCTTCTCCACTATAGTACATATCACCAATTTTATTTTCTGCTGCTGCAACTCCCTGTTCGGCAAGTTTTAAGGTCTCAGTATAATCAGAGGGTGCGAAAATCCAATGTATTATTGAAATAATACCCCAAGCCAACCAATAAATGATTACGCCACAAATAAAAATAACAAAAGGAGAAACACCACCATCACGGTTAAAATCAATTATCCCTGGAAAACTAAAAATAAAATATACTGTGTACGCAAATAAAATTAGTAATAGTGAAAAAGTAAGAAAATTAAAAAATACCGATAGTATTCGCCTCATTCTTAAATTTGAATTAGTATCTAACCATTTTGGGCGAAATAATAGCCAATCTATTTTGAATGTTTCATAATTATTTAATTTTTTCCAGAAAAGTATTAGTAATGGAACACAGAAAAGTGCAATAAAAAAAGTAAAAAGGCATTCTCTCCGGTCATCTACATAATCACCACAATGTTTTCTATATAGTTTCAAGTCATTTAACTCCTCAAATCTTTTAATAGGTGTTGTCCCTTTCTCATCATTAATAACATACCCTTTCTCATATGTTACTTGTTGGTCGGTTTCAACTTTACGAGTAAGCTCAAAAGCATCTAATTCAGTTCCTCCAGATGTCCTATTGTATGCTTCCCTTGTTTGTTTTAACTGGCAGGTACTACCCCAGCCAATCTGATAATGATTCATTATAAAGGCATCAAACGAATTTATTTCTTGGGCCATACTTAATGCTTCCTGTCCTGTGGCTTCGTGTAATTCAGGGTCTCCAATAGAATCTTCCCCTACATAAAAATAAGGATCATTTGCATTGTCTAAGTCAGTTCCACAATAGACGTAGCAGGGAAATTTTTTACAATTGCTTTCTAAACTTAAAACAACATATAATCGGAAAATTAGTAGACAAGCTGAAACTGTTACTATCCCAAAAATTATTTTTAAAAATAATTTCATAATAACTTAAAATTTATGGAAATAATTAGTTTCTGTATCGCATTTTAAAATAAGATTATTGGTGCTTAGAATATACTCCCAATCACGATTAGGTGCTGTTCCCCTTGAAAGAATTATAGAATCATTTCTAAGTATATATGTACTTGTTCCTCTTCCCTGTGATTCCCATAGGGTAGATGAAGTAAATATTAATGTATCAGTCGTTCCATCTGCGAGGGTAGCCGGATACATAATTCCTTTATAATAAATGGAGTCCATTGCCCATGAACCTATCAAAGAGGCAGGTGGTAATGGGGCATGAGCTTGTTGAGGGGTTTGTGTATTTTCCTTTTTACAGGAAAACAACATCAAAGTTGCGATTGTGGAGAATAGCATTAGGGTTTTCATTTGATTATTTTTTTACCCTAATGTCCCGAACGGGTTGTTATATAAAAAACGGCGTGGACATTTGACCTATACGCTATTAAGGTACTGGAGAGCACCTGCAAACGAAATAAGAACAAAGCCCACGCTTTACGTGAACATTGCTTTCTCTCG
This sequence comes from Bacteroidota bacterium, assembly GCA_013289165.1. Classification (GTDB taxonomy): domain Bacteria; phylum Bacteroidota; class Bacteroidia; order JABEUT01; family JABEUT01; genus JABEUT01. Next base: position 14,690 of record JABDAL010000047.1, on the reverse strand, counting down.
TTTGCATTGTGAAATTCTCCAGTTTCTAATAGCAAGATAAGCTAACGCCGATATGTTAATTACTTTTGTTTATTCTCTCATTTAATTGATTAATTGAGTGCAAATGTATGTTTTTACTGCCATACTTGCTTTTAATTTCATCCAGTGTTAGCTGCTGACTGTTTCGGGTTTTAAATTCATCAGTCCGAAAATACCATGCTACTTTCTTAGGAGCAAAAATAAAGCCAGATTCTTTAAATATTGTCCGATGAGGATAGGTGTTTCCGGTAACCCAAATCCATGCACCGACTAATTCAATTATTATGCCCTCAAGGTCTATAATCTTCTCCAGGGCTTCCCGGTACTTTTCGGCTTTGAGTATTTCTGCCTCAGTTTCGATATCCGAAAGATTATCTCCTCTGAGGATCTTTGCACAGGCAAAAGCATATTCCGAATTGATAGTTTGCATAGCTTCCGTTGAACCTCCCTTATCAGGATGGTGTTCTTTTGCTAATAACCTGTAAAGAGCCTTTATATCGTCAATAGACTTACAATTATGAAAGTATATCATGGTGTTTTTTATTAAAGGATTTTAAATAGGGAAAAAGCGAATTAGTTGCTATTCCCTGCATTAAATGCTTATTCGAGGGTATGATGCGGCAGGACAAAAGATAATGGCGGAAACAGCCTTATTTTGCCTTAAAATGCCATATAAAAAGAGTTTGAGATTGAATATACGTTGATAAATAGTAGTATAAACTATTTTGAATTTCAAAAAAAAATTATTAACTTCGTATTTTATTATTATATATAGTACTTCACTAATTAGTTATTATTAGCTATATATTATATATAACCTAATTACTAACATAAGTTATTATTATATTATTAGTACTATTACTCTATCTTTACGTTTACGAAAGGTAAAAAGTAAGTGATTCACTGAAAAAATAGGTAATAACTATACCTTGAAATTTTAAGAAAAGGGTGAGTTTTCGCCCACCCATTATTGCCGTAGCTTATGCGTTTGCCAGATACACGCGTCCGTTGCTTACTCCAACCTTAGTTAATCCTAAGAACATACAGTTAGTATTATTATAGAACTTATTAAATAAGTCTATAGGTGTAGAAGCGCCCAAATGATCAAAACTGACCCAGTATTTCTTTTCTTCCCGCTCTTCGGTCTTCGGGAATAGTAATACTGCTCCTAAGAGCTTCTGTTTAGCTGATTCCTTGACTTCAGTTACAAGCTCTACCTTAGTAGGCTCGATGTTAACTGTGGAATCAAATACTGGCCCGTCGGTAGTGTTTGATGGTTTGATTGCTGGTCTTGTGCCTACATTGCTGATTGTTTTCATTTGTTGTTTTGATTTAGTGTTATAAACTTTTACCCATGGCGGGTAGTACGGGGGTACCCTTGAATATTTACCTACCGAGGAGTTTTTAATAAAGGAAGGGGGAAATCTTAATTAGAGGTAATTTTATTTATAAATACCTGCACTAACAATCTAATTCTATTATTAAAAAACTAACACTTTTCATATTTATAAGGCAGTAGAACTCTAAAATCCATCATTAGATTTGAATGTGTCTCGTTCTGTATTGTAACTGTAATATCCGGCAAAAAAACGTCTTTAAATGTAGCTTCCATTCCTCCTATGGCTCCATCACCCTCCCACATCCCTTTTAAGTCATAAAAATCGTCATAGTTTCGTTTGTATATAAACTCAGCTACAATTTCACCATGTGATATTTCTACGCCTTTTCTTTTAAATACGAACTCATCCAAATCTTTTAAGTCAAATTGCTTTTTACAGGAAAAACAGCTTAAAGAATTAATCCCATGATATGCGTTTGTCTTGTCAAGTGACATGGAGTACCAATCTATTCTACCTTTTTCGTTACGAGTACCAACCTTATTTAATTTAATTTTAAAGTAGTCACGGTCTATATCTGTAAGTTCTACGTGTATTACTTGTTCAAGGTGCATGTATTGTTTTACAAAGTCTGGGTGTATTGCATAATTGCAATGTTTGCGTTCAGTTTCTACACTAGGATATATAAGTATTGGGAAAAATATTTCAGTAGATGTATTCTTATCAGAATAAATGGTTTTATCAGCTATGAACGCTGTTATAGGGTACTTACTACTATCATTTACAACAAATAGATTATTGATTCGTTTAATCAAATGAATATATTTTTCATATCCCTCAATCCCAAAAACTTCCTTTAGTTTTTCTAAGCTTGTAGCTTGGCTCTCATTAAGTGCGCTCCATATATTCTCTTTGGGAATATTTTCATATATTAAAGTAACAATAGGCATCTTGTCTAATGACTGTATATTCCAATTGATACCCCACTTTGAAATATAAAAGTCCTTCCCAACAGAAGTTTCCTTGACTTCTTTTAATGCTGTATATGGATTTTGACTTCCATAAAATACATTTCTCCCTTTCCAATTTGCCCTACCTAAATTGTTATAATCTTCTAAGGATGGAGCATCAAAGGTTTTAATATTAGATATATCAGCATTTTGACCTTCTCTTAATTCCCTAACACGATAAAATTTGAAATCCTTGTGAAACTCTTTTCTAAATGGCATGGTAATTAATGGAAACAATCCAAAAAGCTTGAAGTAAAGAGCATTTATTTCTTCATAACTCAATGAATTTAAATTATCCATCTTTAAAATTGCATCTATACCAGAATCTATTTCCGAGATGGTCTTCAAGTTTTTTGAGCTTTCTTTATTCCAAGGATTTATAATAATACCAGCCATTTTATCCTATATTTAAACGGGGGTTCTCATTTTTTATCAATATTGACTAAATGCGCCCAAAACTCTTTACCCATTTCATCAAGAGTTGTGATGAATATTTTAGCCTTTGCGGTTGTTGTTATTTTGTGAAACTAAAAAGGGAATGGCAACCCTAAATCAAAAGTTAAAAGAGTTGTCTGAGAGAAAGTCCTAATCCAGCAACCGAAGATATATCCCCAATTATTCCAAACAGGGATTTTAAAGCAAATTTTGGTTGAGTCCCATTTTTTATACCCTGTTCAATTTCCTTAACACATTCAAGAATTTCTGAAATTTTTGCCTGGCTTACAGTATTGTCTTTTTGAATTTGTTCCTTAATTTCATCTAGTATCTTCTGAATTTGTTCTCCATTCTTGATATTCACGTTTTGGGATTCACTAACAATATTTGAATTTGATGTCGCATGTTGTATTTGAACAGTAGATTGGTTTGCATTAATGGTAAAGGGGGTATTCGGTTTTCGCTGTGGTTTATGCAAACTTCTTAAATAATTAACACCGTATTTCGTAATCATAAACATCTTCATCCCTAATCCGGACGTCGCATATTGGTCATCCACAAGTTCTATCACAATGCGGGAAGTAGTATTTTTATCGAAGCCTATTAATTTCCCAAATTCTACCGGGTCGCAATAGAAAGATAAAGGACTTGCAGGTGCTTCATTACATGCGTACTCATAAAACTTTTCGAGGAACAAGTTTTTTTCTTGTAGTTGAATTTCCAGTATCTTCATAATGCATGTAGATTTAAAATAGGTGAACTTTGCAAATATAAAAAATTACCCTAACGGACAACTTATACCAAGCCCCAATTCTTTTTTTGCATGAGGTCTATGGTAGTGGCGTTTACGACGGTTTTTAAGAGCTTCTTTAAATCTTCATTGGAGACTATACCAAGATGTTTTTCGGAGTTATCCTTCAAATAAGCGGCTATTTCCGTTTTTGGAAATTTTTTAATCTTAGAGCAATCAACCCAGGAATCCCATTCTAAATAGTCTCTTGTATCTGCAAGTAACGGGACTTGTAAATTTTTTAATCTTTCTGTTCTGAGGACATTTACATTTATATCTGTATTGATATATAATGCACCGAGGGCAATGCTGTCCAATGTCTCGGCTATAATAATAAATCTCTTTTCTTTAGGCTGAGGCTTTGTATCCTTATCAATGATTTTTATTACTGAGCCTAGGGTTATTTACTGACATTAATGGGGTGTATAAGATTAATAGTGTCAAAGGTAAAAGATGATATGAAAATAATGATAATTAAAACCTCTCTCAATATGGAAATAGCTAAATCATCATAAGGTAAAAAATGACAGGTGGTATAGTGGTATAATCTTTATAGGGTTGTTATCCCATACTATCCTGGTATAATTTAGAGTTATACCAGTATAATTATACCAGTTATACCGATTGAAAGTGATTAGCATTTTTCCATTTTTTATTCTCGTCCTTTATTATCATTCCGTGGGCTTTCATCTCTTTAAAAATAGCCTTTGCTGTTGGTTCACTTTTTTTGGTAAATTTCATTATTGCATCTAACGCATGGTCATAACCAAATACGGATGTTGGTAAAAATATCTCCGTTGCTATCTTTTGAATTTCTGTTATTCTTTTCTCCTCCTTCAGACTTTGCTCCTCTGCCGGTTTAATACCACAATAAACGTGATATCCTTTTACCTTATCAAATTGGAATTGAATTAAGGGAATGTTGCCTTTACCCGCCATGCGCAGAAATTTCGGCTCTAAACTGCTTATATCACCTTGCATTTTTACAGTCAATACACTTTCACTTTTGCGCTGTAACTGACTGCCTAAATGACCACGCTCTTTTTCGCTCCCCGGGTTTAAGTGAATGATAACAATAACAGGGGCATTGTAATCTATTGCTAATTCTTCAAAGAATTTAACCATTGCATTGCTTTCATTAGGGTCATTAACATCATGAACGTAATCTGCACCCCCATCTAAAATGATTAAATGAATGCCATTGAACCTTTTGTATGCAGCTTGTATTATATCCCTTGTAATAATTGGGTACTTATCCAGTGGCTCCTTCCTGATATTAAAACTAACGAAGTGATCCGGGCTTTTTTCTAATCCGGCTCTTTTTAAAATGCAACGTAAATTATGCTGGTGCTTATGGCGGGCTTGTTCAGTGTCTATATGGATGATAGCTTTATCATTGGCAGGGGATATTTCAACACCCGGAAAGCTGTCATGCACGCCCTTTGCTATTGCTCCAGCAATTACAACACAAACAAAGGCGGTTTTACCACTTTTAGAGGGGCCGGATACTGTAGTTACATTTCCTTCGGTGCTTATCGTTTCGCCGTAAATTTTAATTACCGGAACCGGAATTGTTATTGCTGTATTTTCAGTAATTTGCAGATGACAATATTTTTTCAAAATTGCATCCCATTCACTATCACCTTTACCCTTATTTGTAAATTTGTTGGATTCCTCATTGGAATCATCAAAAGGGATTTCGGGATTATTACTATTTTTGCGCATGTCCATTATTTTTAATAAAGTCCGCTTTCATCTCGAAAATAGAGCGGGCTTTATTTATTAATATATCTGAACTTTATGGAAAGCCTTTAGAAATTCTTCCGCTTCCACGAAAGATTTATTGCCGAATTTATATAGTGTGAACTCTCCCTTTTTTAAATGCTCATAAAATGTCGGCTTTGAGCATATCTTCTTTTTGAAAATATCTTGAATGGGGATATATTTAAAATCGGGCGCGGGTGAAACAGAACCAGTATCTTTAGGGATATGCTTTAGGTCAAGTAATAAATTTTCAATATTACTTAACCGGGCATCAATGGTTTCAAATGGATTTGTCATTGTGGACTTTATTAAAAAGTTGCCACAAAATTACTGGCTCTAACCTGCTTTATATAGTGTCAGGGCTGACGTCAGGGGCTGACAATTTTTTAGATGGTAAAAGTTCGGCTTCTATTAATTCTAATTCTGCGATTACTTTCCCTGCTGGACATTCAGAAAGCATTTCTATAGTTTTTTGAATATGAGGTATATTAGCTTTCCTTATTCTTCTTTCCTTCTTTGAAATATCATAATAGGCATTTTTGAAAGCAACCCCACCTACTTTATAATTTTCGCCTTGTCTCTTTACAGCGCTTATAAAAGGTGAATTAAAGGATGGTTCACACTTGGCCTCTTGCTTATAGTAATGGAACAAAGCGTAATCTATGGTAGTGAGGTTTACTTTTTTATTAAAACTAGTAATGTGACTATAAGCTGTATCAAGAAATTTATTTTTTAACCCCATAAATAGCTTATCATATTGCACGAAGTATTCTTCTTTTGGTTTTGGCCTTTTGGAATTATCACCCTCCAGTTTTATTCGCTTATAGTATTCATCAGGTACTATAACCATCCACGTCTGTACCATTTTACACTGTTTTTCTAAATGTTTAAAAAATAGATTTTGTGCGGGTATAGTATAATTGTGCTCAACACCTTCCAGGTCTTCTTCAAGTTTAGACAGCAGGTTGTTATAGAAATCTATGTCAGGATCTGTGAATGTTTTATTCGTACCACTGTTTTCATAGTGTTGAAATACTTTATCTTGCAGAGAATCTCTTATTTTTTGGGGTAAGAAAAAATCTATAAGTATACTGATGCTTTGATTTAGCTTCTGTAGCTCGGGTTTCAATATCTGTTCAGTATCTTTATTTGTTCTCATGTTATATTATATTTTGCAAAATCCCTTATCTTAATAGGTTTTACAGGTCAAAAAATCATCATTATTTTACCTGTGTTTCTTTTTGTCCTTTTTTATTTTCCCATTTCCAGCATTGAACATACCTTCAAATGCCTCGTCTAAATCAACATCATCAACTTTTATGTATTCTCTAAACTGGTCATAGCTTCGGTGTCCGGTAACTTTCATTATCAGTTCCGAATTAATACCACTTTTTATGGCAAGTGTGGCAAAGGTTCTTCTTCCGGTATGGCTGGAGATTAAATTATATCGGTAATCTGATTGTGTTATTTTCTGTTTACCTACTAAAGTTATCCATGAATGCTGCCTGTTAAATTTAGCTATAATGCAAACTTCTTTCAGGTATTTATTAAATTTTTGATTTGATATTGTTGGCAACCCATCAGGGTATTTTTTAAAAAAATAAGCAAGGTGTTTTTTTAATTTTGGGTGAAGCGGGATAGTAGCCTTTTCACCTGTTTTCTGTTGATAGATTGTTATGTTTGTATCTGAAATGTGTTTACTATCTAATACCTTTGGCATATCTGACCAGCGTTGCCCTGTGAGTATTTCCAGTGCAAATAAATCCCTTACTCTGTCAAGACGTGGAGCATTGGAAAGGTCAAGTTTTATCAATGTTTCAACTTCTTGTTCTTTCAGTGCAATTTTAAACGGCTCTATTTCGGTAAGATATTTGAGTTCATCAAAATCAATATCATGTTTAATTATCCCCTTTCTTTTAGAATACCGTAAAAACTGCTTAAATCCTTGAAGTTGCTTGTTTGTAGTTGGATTTGAGAATTTTTTTGTCCCTACGAAATACTTATCTCTGAACCTGTTCCAAAAATCTTCATTCAAATTATACAGCATTATATCCCCGTTATTTTTTTCGAATTGTTTTAAGTGGTTATGTAAAGAGATAAAAATATTTTGTGTGCCTAAACTCCATATACTTTGAGAATCAGTTCTAAATTTAATAAACGCTTCATCAAAACTTATAGAATCTTGACCTTTTAGTTTTCCTACCTGTAAATAGAAAGCATCCCGAACTTGCTCTAAGGCACATTTCTCTAGGGTCTTTGATAACTCCATTTCAGCACGAATGAGGGAATCTCGGATTTGTCTTAATTTGCTTGTATATTCAAAATAAAATGTGGTGTTTTTCTTAACCAGTTCTTTTGTTCCCTTTTTTTTCCTTACATTGCAGTAAGAAGTAACGAAACTTTCACCCGTAGCAAAGCGCAGCCGTTTTACTTTGTTGCTTATAGATACATATACCTGACTTTGGGAAACTGCATCAGGTGTTAATAGGTAGAATGATACGCTAATCATATTATTTATTGTTAATAGATTTGAACCTAAATTTGCTAAAATCGAGTATTGGCAAGGGTTTCATTTATATGTTTTTTTAAGTATCAAACCATTTTCAACAAAGATAAATAGATTGACAATACCATTGACATAAATACCTTACTTTAATGAACTTTGTCTTACCTGATTTAACAGGTCATTTTTATAAAATATTGAGTATCTATGTATTTAAGTGTTAATTAAAGTTCAGGCAAGTATAGGGTTCTAAACCCGCTTCCCCGACGCAATATAGTTTCTGAAATACAAACAAAATTGCTTTGAGGTATTCATTACCTTTGTACGTCTATTTTGTGCAATCTATTTGAAGCTTATGACAACAGAAGGAAAGAAAAAATGTATTATAATAGGTTCGGGCCCTGCGGGCTATACAGCCGCTATATATGCTGCCCGTGCCGATTTGCAACCTGTAATGATAGCAGGACTGCAACCGGGAGGGCAATTAACCATTACTACCGATGTGGAAAACTACCCGGGATACCCGGACGGCATACAAGGCCCAGAAATGATGGAACATTTCCGCAAGCAGGCACAGCGCTTCGGGACAGATATACGCTGGTCGTATGTTAGCTCCGTTGATTTTTCAAAAGCCCCGTTCAAAGTGACGATAGATGAAAAAGATACATTAACGGCTGATACGGTAATTATTTCGACGGGTGCATCTGCCAAGTGGCTGGGTTTGCCTTCCGAGCAAAGATTAAATGGCTTTGGCGTTTCTGCCTGTGCGGTGTGCGACGGGTATTTTTTCCGCAAGCAGGATGTGGCAATAGTCGGGGGAGGAGATACGGCTGCTGAAGAAGCTACCTATCTTGCCAAGTTGTGCAACAAAGTTTATATGATTGTCCGTAAAAACGAATTGAGGGCTTCGAAAGCCATGCAACACCGGGTGTTCAATACACCTAATATAGAAGTTCTGTTTGATACGGAAACACTGGAAGTACTGGGCGAAAAAAATGTAACAAGTGTGGCTGTAGTAAATACAATTACCAAAGAAGAACGGGTATTAAATGTTACCGGTTTTTTTGTGGCTATAGGACATCAGCCCAATACCGACCTTTTTAAGGGATTGCTTGATATGGATGAACAGGGCTACCTGAAAACGGTTCCGGGGTCTTCGCGTACAAATATTGAGGGCGTGTTTGCCTGTGGCGATGCCCAGGATAAAATATACAGGCAGGCAGTTACGGCGGCGGGTAGCGGGTGCATGGCTGCTATGGATGCCGAGCGCTACCTGGCCCATGCCGGGTTGCACTAAATGGGTGTGAATTATTTATCCTATATTCACGGCAAAATTATAAAGTAGTGAAGTTGTTTTCCTCTATCCTGGGTGTTGTTCTTATAGCTGCCGCAGCAGATATGAGGGCACAATCATTGGGCTCGCAGGTACATTCATTCGTGCAGGTGTACGATACAATTTATGGCATACAGTTGTATGATAAATTTAATCCTATTACTGAAGGAGACTCGATACGGAAATATACTGACGGGCATTTGTGCAATGGGATGATTGAAGACCATTATCCTGAAGGAGGAATGCTTCATAAGGGATTTTATACCGATGGGCAGCTTACGGAATACACCAACTATTATCCCAACGGAGAGGTGGAAAGAACATTTAAGGCAGTGTCGGACCGTAAAACTGAATTAAAGAAATATTACCAGAATAAGGTACTTAAGTCGGATGTGCTCTATTATCAAGGCAATTCAACACTATGGCAGGATTATTATGACAATGGCAAACTCTCCTACCTGGAGGAGTATGATAAAGACCATGAACGCCTGCTGCGCAGGTGCTCTTATTTTAAGGATGGAACAGCCCAGTCTATTTTTGTACCACTTTCGCAGAGTGGCAATATAATACGCTACAGCTTGAAGGAATATTTCCCTAATGGGCAGTTGCAAGAGGAATCAGAATCTATTTATAACAAAGATTCATTCGATTTTGTGAAGGACGGGGACGATAAGCAGTATGATGAGAAAGGCAACCTGGTGGGGGAATATGAATATGTAGGCGGAATGCTGAACAGGACGATAAAGTGAGTAAATTACACCCTGATTTTTATCTACGTAATAATGTTTTGCAGATTACGAATGAGCTGCTTGGGAAATTCCTTGTCACTAAAATTAACGGCATACTAAGTTCCGGTATGATAGTGGAAGCAGAGGCCTATCGCGGGGTTATTGATAGAGCTTCACATGCCTATAATGGCAGGCGCACAAAGCGAAATGAGATAATGTATGGAGAAGGGGGAAGTGCATACGTATATCTTTGCTATGGAATTCATCATTTGTTTAATGTAGTGACAAACAAGAAAGATACTCCCCATGCTATTCTTATACGGGCAATTGTTCCCAAGGATGGGGTAGACGTGATGATTGAGCGGCGTGGACGCAGCGTTTCAAAAACCTTTTCCAACGGGCCGGGAACGGTTTCTGCAGCACTGGGTATAAAAACACTGCATTCCGGGGTTTCTCTTTTCGATGACTTAATATGGATTGAAGACAGGGGCGTTAAATTTGGCAAGAAAGATATTATAACCAGCCCTCGCATTGGTGTGGAGTATGCCGGAGAGGATGCGAAACTACCATATAGATATAGGTTAAATGAACAATTAATTTCAGAGATGATAAATGAATGGCATTCCTAAAATAGTACTTAATCCAGGCAAGGAGCAGTCTCTAAAGCGTTTTCATCCGTGGGTTTTTTCAGGAGCAATAAAGAAAATACCCGATGGGTTGGAAAATGGAGATGTAGTAGAAGTATATTCTTCGCATGATGAATACCTTGGAACAGGGCATTACCAGAAGGGTTCTATTATGGTAAGACTCTTTTCATTTGAAAAAGTGAATCCCGATGATGCTTTCTGGAAATCGAAAATTCAGAATGCTTTTGAATACCGTAGGGCTATTGGATTAATTGGAAATGAAAATACCAATGTGTACCGGCTTGTATATGGCGAAGGGGATGGGCTTCCGGGATTGATAGTGGACTACTATAACGGTACGGCTGTGATACAGGCTCATTCCATTGGAATGTACCGTGAGCGGAATCATATTACCGATGCTTTGAAGGAAATATATGGTGAAAAGCTGAAAGCGGTGTATGATAAAAGCAAGGAAAGCCTGGGCTCTTCAGGGGCTAAGATACCCGGCGCTAAAGAATTGAAAAATGGATATCTTTTTGGAAACGGCAGCGAGAAACAGGTGTTGGAAAACGGGCATAAGTTTCAAATAGATTGGGAGGAGGGCCAAAAAACAGGCTTTTTTATTGACCAGCGTGAAAACAGGCAGTTGGTTGCCCACTATGCAAGGGATAAAAATGTGCTCGATTGTTTTTGCTATGCGGGAGGCTTTTCGGTGTATGCATTACAAGCAGGGGCGAAGGAAGTGCATTCAGTAGATAGTTCCAAGGCTGCCATTAAACTTACGGATGCCAATATTAACCTGAACTTTGGAGAAGATAAGAGTCATACTTCCCATGTTGCAGATGCGTTTCACTTTTTGGAAAATAATCCTTCGGTATATGATATGATGGTAATTGACCCACCTGCTTTTGCCAAGCACCGCGATGCCAGGCACCAAGCGGTTATGGGATACAGGAGGCTAAATGCACTGGCAATAAAAGGAATTAAACCAAGAGGAATTATTTTTACTTTTTCCTGCTCGCAGGTGGTAGATAAGTATCTTTTTCATGGAGCCATAATGGCTGCTGCCATTGATGCGGGAAGAAGCATCAGAATAGTAAAATACTTATCGCAACCTGCGGACCACCCCATAAGCATTTATCATCCCGAAGGCGAATACCTGAAAGGAATGATATTGTACGTGGATTAATACTCGTCCGGTATCTTGTTCAGTATAACTGTTTTTATGCTATAGTTTTTTATCCATCCATGTATAATGCTATTATTATCGGGATAGAAAGTAGTTCGTTTGACAGAATCTTTTAATTCTTCTGGAGAGTTCATTTGCCCGGTTGTGTCTACAAATCCATAGCCTGAATAATGCCCATTTTCAATATGTATCAGTGCTTTTTCTTCCCTGTGTCGCCCGTCTTCCACAATCAGAAAATCCTTGTTTGGGAAGGTATACTTATCCACAATTTTAGAGGCGCGTAAGTTATAGTCTTCCACTTCTTCCTCTCCTGCACATATTCCATAGCATTTTTTGATGTGATGATTAAAGCAAACAGCATCATTATCTGTCAGGCCGCAATAGCGTAGGCAGAGCATGTATTCATCCAGCCATTGCTCAAGACGCTCCCTGGCACTGATATAGGAAATAAAAGAGCGCAAGGGGTTGGTTGATTCTTCATAAGGAACAATTTTTAAATTGATAATTCCCTTGTCATCTTTCCACCAGTCAATGCTATGACTAAATTTATCTGCCCTGCGGGTACGGTTAAATTCGGGCTTGTGTTTTTTTATTTCTTCCGATTCTATGAGTAGTGCTAATAACTCATTCCCGGTGAGCTGGTAGCTTGCATCATACAGCTCATTTAACATATTCCCGCCTTTCTTTTCGTGAGAATTAAAGTGGCTCAAAGCCCGGTGATACATATTGTTACTCTTACCAATGTAAATTATTTTGCCTTCTTTATTGTGGAAATAATAAACCCCGCATTCTTCGGGCAATTTTTTCAACACATAGGTTTTTATTTTATCTACACGCCTGTCCATTATTTCGTCTACGCCCATGTTTTTATAATTCGGGCTCATAGCTTTTTGTTGAAGGAGCAGGTCAAATAATTTGGCAGTAGCTACGGCATCTCCCTCGGCGCGGTGCCTGTTTTCAATAGGTATATTAAGCGATGCACATAAATTACCCAGGCTGTAGGAAACCTTTCCGGGCAGGAGTTTACGGCTCAGGCGCACTGTACATAACTTTTCTCTTCGGAACTTATATCCCAACTCCGCAGACTTTTCCTCAGTTTAAAATAATATCAGGTATCAGTCAGTTGACTATCCAATTCCGTCATACATTTGTAATAGTTTATATTCCATTACATTGTTCGCCATTATCGACATAGAAACCTGTGGGGGAAAATTCGAATATCCTCATGGAAGGATTATAGACATCTGTGTCCTTGTGCATGATGGCTTGCAAGTGGTAGATAAGTTTGCCTCCCTCATCAATCCCGGCACCTATATTGCACCCATGTATACGCGCATCTCCGGCATTACCAACGAAATGGTGGAAGATGCACCCCGGTTTCAATAGGTAGCAAAAAGAATATTGGAAATGACCGAAGGCAGAATTTTTGTGGCATACAATGTAATGGAATATAAACTATTACAAATGTATGACGGAATTGGATAGTCAACTGACTGATACCTGATATTATTTTAAACTGAGGAAAAGTCTGCGGAGTTGGTAAAGAGTAAGAATCAGAAGGGAAATTTATTTAAAAAACTTCTCCCAAATTAAAGAAAATGCCCCTTGAGCCTTCCACACCAAAGGCATAGTCTACACAGGCATTTACATCGGAGTATTTATTGAATTTAATACGTAAGCCAAACCCTTCTCCGGGGAATAGTTCGGTAAATTTTACGGTAGGCCAGTTGGTTACTGAGCTTGCATTAATAAATACCGCCCCGCCGAGCAATCCATTGCGTGTGATACCAAAACGGAATTCCGATTCTCCGTATACCATATCCGGCCCACGGAACCTGCCTTGTATGTAGCCCCTGCCTGTATTGGCATAAGTATCCCAACCGGTACTCGGTAAATCAAAATAGGGGGCATTTCCGGCGAAAGTAAATTCATTCCAGCTCCAAAATGCCAATACTTTATCGTCGGACAGCTTGAAATATTTTCTAATCTCTAAAAGGACATTCTGCCAGTTATTGCTGCTTCCTAACAGGGTAGAGTTGTAGCGGTAGGTTATACTGCCATAAAAGGCATCTTTAGGGTTATTAATATTGGTACGGCTATCGTACATAAAGTGAAACACTACACCGGATGATGTTGTTTTGGTAGCTGTTCCGTTATATTGAAAATAATCGGTCCCCAATGTGTGGTCTACAATATTATAATGATAGTCGAGGTTATAGCCAAGCCCCATATAGTAATTGGAGTTAAAGTGCCGGAGGGCTTCCTGGTATATTTTGATGTAGGAATAATCTACATTGTCAACATTTGAAAGTATGGAGTTACTACCCAACCCATACGTATAGGATGGGTATTTATAGTATCTCCAATCCCCAAGAAAATCATATTTATTGCCGTTTGACCAAATGCTGCTTATAACAGGGACTATTATTTGTTTCAGTTCGGTGTATTGCCCGCCTATATTTAAAACGGAGAGGTTTGTAGTGGCTTGCTCGCCGGTATAAAATGAGGCATTCAGTGCTAAAGATATTTCGGCTTCTGTACTTAATGTGTATGCAATGGCAGGCGCAAAGGACAAAAATATCCTCCAGGGGCGTACAATTACTGTATCAGGATTCGCCCTGGAAGGTATATGCGTACCCATAATATACTTTAATACATCAAAGGCATCCATTTGCCAGATAGTATCTGTTCCATGCATTTTATAAGGGTGGGAAGTGTCTTTTTGAGAGGGGGTTTGTGCAGGCAATCGGTTGGATATCATGGTGAAAGCGAAGACGAAGAAGACTATTGTGAAGAATCTTTTTTTGAAAGGTAGAATTATGAATGCCCACTTATTTTAACGATTTTTAAACGCCTTGAGCTACATGACGAGTCAAGCGCAAAAATACTTAAAAATAGACATAACATTAAATTAACATTGCATTAACAATCGTCAGGTATTTTGATTTAGGCTTTGC
>JABDAL010000046.1:559-19753 GCA_013289165.1 Bacteroidota bacterium | reverse complement strand
ATGCTGAAGTTTGTCTTCTTTCCTTTTCTTTCTTTACTAATTTTTCGAAATTACTTTTTATATATAGGGTTATTATCGTCAGGATGGAAAAAATACATTTTCCCTTCATTAAAAGGATTTTCGTCATTCATGGTCGGTTAATTGCGGAAAAAAGCAGCTATGTGTATAACAGCATCCATACCTTTTACGGCAGGAGCTAAAGAAGCTTCATCATTTAAATCTCCTGTAACAACCTCGGCACCTTGCCCGGCTAATGCCGATGCTTTCGCAGCATCACGCACTAATATACGAACATCATAACGCTTTGCTAAAATGTGTGAAACGAATCTGCTGCCTACTTTTCCGGTAGCGCCTGTAATTAAAAGTTTTTTCATGTTTTTTCTTTAATAAGTTAATAACATACAAAACAGTTTTATGCCATTACCAAAGTATCGTATCGTTTTCCCAACGGGTAAAAGTACCTGTCGGGCCATCGGGGCAGAGAAGTGCAACACGTACCACTTCGCGTGAGCCTTCTTCGATAGATTGCAAGCCCTCATATCCATTCAGGTTCGTTTTAGTGAAGCCAGGAGAAACTAAGTTGACCCTGATATTGGTCGATTCCAGCTCAACCATCATGGCGAGTGTTATAGCGTTAAGAGCTGTTTTAGATGCAGGGTAAACGGGGCCAAAAGATGCATGAAAATGGTAAGAAGGGTCCGCGTTTGTTGTCAACGAGCCGACGGCACTTGACACATTGACGATGCGGGCAGTAGGTGCCTCACGCAGAAGCGGCAACATAGCCTGGTAAACGGCAAGCACACCAAATACATTGGTTTCCCAAACAGTACGTATTTCATCCAGTGAAGCATTGCTTGCCATACTTATTTTACCATACTCCTGCAAGGACAAACTTCCCTTTCTTGTATTTGAGATAGCCGCATTATTAATGAGTAAATTAAGGTGGCCAAACTCCTTACGAATACGCTCGGCGGCATCAGCTATTGAAACTCGATCTGTCACGTCGAGTTGGAGTGCTATGGCGCCGGCTCCAATCTCCTTCGCCGCATCCTCGCCGCGCTTGAAATTGCGCGACCCCACCAGCACAATAAAGCCATGTGCCACGAGCTCCTTTGCCACCTGAAGTCCGACTCCCTGGTTAGCACCTGTAACGAGTGCAATACGTTTATTATTTTCTGTTTTCATTATGTATCAGTTTAAGATTATGATGCAAAACTCTGCTTAATATGGCAGTGCCGATTAACGAGAATCAAACCGAAAAGTATGATTTTCAAACCTTCTCCTTTCGGAGGGATTTGGGAGTAGTACCGGTTACCCGTTTAAAGTAGTTGTTAAAGTAGGTTGGGTATTCAAAACCCAGGCCATAGGCAATATCTGCCACGCTCCAATCGGTGTATAGTAAAAGGGCTTTTGCCTCAGCGGAAATGCGCTCCGCTATATGCACGGAGGTTGGTTTGCCCGTCACCTCCTTTACTGAGCGGTTAAGATAGTTTGTATGTACCGAGAGGCTTCCGGCAAAGTCCTGTGCGGTTCTTAGCCTGAGTGGCTCTTTGGTGCTTTCAATGGGGAATTGCCTTTCCAGTAAATCCATAAACAGATTTGTGATTCGGGTGGCTCCGTTTTTGTACGGCAGTCCATTTTGCGGCTGCTGAATTCTTAATGCTTCGTGAATAATAAGTTCTATACAGTTTTTAAGCAATTCGTCCTTGTCGTGATAATTACTGCTATGTACAGAGAGCATCTTTTGAAAAATGCCGGTCATAAACATAGCCTGTTTTTTGTTGAGCAGAATTAAGGGTGTTCTATCAATGTTGTATAATGGGGAATTTTTCAATATTCCTGTACGCTCCCTGCCTGTAATAAAAGCTTCGGTAAAAAGACAGGCATAGCCGGTTGTCTTTTTAGAATGCTGAACTACGGAATGGGGAACATTGGGATTGACAAAAAACAGGACCGCATCATCTATGGCTAATATCTTATCACCATAGTAAACAGTCATATTACCGTTTACCAGGCCTATTTTGTAAAAATCTCTCCTGCCATGAGCAACTGAGTGATTTACGGTTCCTAACAATTCGTGAATCTTGAAACCTTTCAGTTTTATATCCTTACTAATTGATTCCGGAACTCCGGATATGCTGCGTGTTGCCATCCGGCAAAATTATGAAAATCAAACCATCTAACAGAGTTATTTTTATGTAATCCCCGTACCCACTATTTGTACTTTTGGGTAAATAACCAGATAGTTGATACTAAGAGGATGGTATTGTTGAAGTAATTGGAACACCGTATATTTTGCTAAATAAGTGAGAAGGCATTCTGCAATGGCATGCCTTTTTTTAATTTATTTCAAGCATATATAACCAGTACTTTTTCCCGAATATAGGTTCAATTTCCTCAATAGCTTTAAACCCGATGCCTTCATAAATATGCCTTGCAGCATCCATAAACTCCGATGTATGCAAAGCAATAATTTTTTCCCCGCTTTTCTTTGCATAGTCAATGCACATTTTTGTCAAAGTCTTTGCTATACCCCGTCCCCTGAATTCCGGATTCACACCGACATTGCGTATGTATGACCATTCTGCCTTAAATGGTCCCCAGGCACTACCGCTTGGCACCAGATAGGCCACGCCAACCATTTCATTATTCCACATGCATACATAAATTTTAGATTTATTTATAAGCTCGGTCAGCTTATCCTCATCGTGCAAACTTTCGTTCATCTTAGCCCAGTTGTCGGGGGTTAAAACTTTTGAGAATTGGCTGTATGAAATAATTTTTAGTTTTTGTAATTGTTCTTTGTCATGTAAAGAACCTTCACGGTATCTGAAACTATTATTCATAAGTGTATGCCATTGGTTAATAATTTCATAAAAATAGTCCAAATTAAGATTTCCCCGTACCCGCTATTTGTACTTTTGGGTTTGCTATACACTTGCATTACAAAAAAATATGTCACGCTCATCTGAAAAATACGTCATGCCGTAAAATGAGTACAAGTAACTGTAAATCTGAACACAGCTAACTTATGTCACGTTTCCCATTTCGTGAAAAACCGTGACATAAAATTTTTTGAATTCGCTAAAATTTCCTCTATTTTTTCGGCTCTGCCACCAATCCCCTGTCTTCCAGCATAGGTTCAATATCAGGGTCTCTGCCCAAAAAGTTGCGGAACATGGTAGCCAGGTCTTGTGTATTACCCCTTGAGAGTATCATCTCGCGGAAGCGCTGCCCGTTTTCACGGGTAAGCCCCCCATGCTCCTTAAACCATGCAAAAGCATCGTCATCGAGCATTTCTGTCCATGAGTAGGCATAATATGCAGCAGCATATCCGTTGCCCCATATATGCAGGAAATAGCTGGAGCGGTAACGCGAAGGCACCTGTGGTAAATCAAGATGAGTTTTATGCAGGGCCTCCACTTCAAACTTGTCAGGGTCCTGCAAAGAACTGTCGGCACTCAATAAATGCCATTGCATATCGAGCTGGGCAGCAGCCAAAATTTCGGTAAGGGCATATCCCTGGTTAAAGGTAGCTGCTTTTTTAATTTTATCTACCAGTTCCTGGGGCATGTTCTCACCGGTTTTGTAATGTTTGGCATAGTTCTTAAACACCTGCGGGTCCGATGCCCAGTGCTCGTTGAATTGGGAAGGGAACTCTACAAAATCGCGTGCTGTCGCCGTACCCGAAAGGCTGGGATATTCCTCGCTGGCAAACATGCCATGCAGGCCATGTCCAAACTCATGGAACATAGTGGTCACATCATCAAAGTTGATTAGCGCAGGCTGTCCCTCTGCCGGCTTAGTGAAGTTGCATATATTATAAATAACAGGTTTTGTACCCAGCAATTTCGATTGCCCTACGAGGTTATCCATCCAGGCGCCGCCATTTTTATTGTCGCGTTTAAAATAGTCGCAGTAAAATAGCGCCATCGAAGTGCCATCTTTATCGAATACTTCAAACACCCGTACATCTTTATTGTAAACAGGTAAGTCCTTTCGCTCTTTAAAAGTGATTCCATACAACTGGGTAGCCGCATAGAACACCCCATTTTCCAATACACTGTTCAGTTCAAAATAGGGCTTAACCTGGCTCTCATCCAGGTCATATCTCGCTTTGCGCACCTGCTCGGCATAAAAATCCCAATCCCAGGGTTGCAATTCAAATCCTCCCTTTTGCTTGTCAATCAACTGCTGTATGTCGGCAGCTTCCTGCTTTGCTTTGGCAGTAGAGGCAGGTACGAGCTGGGCGAGAAATTTCTCCACGTTCTCCGGGTTCTTTGCCATCTGGTCCATCAGTGTCCACGATGCAAAATTGGGGAACCCAAGCAGCTTAGCCTTCTTTGCCCTTATCACAGCAATACGGGTTATAATAGCACGGGTATCATTCGAATCGCCCTTTTCGGCACGGTTCCACGATGCTTCAAACAATTTTTGGCGGGTAGCCCTCACGGTAAGCGATTGGAGCAAAGGCTGCTGGGTAGTATTTTTCAGGGTAAGAAGCCATTTTCCCGGCATATTGGCATTTTTAGCTGCCGTAGCAGCAGCATCCAACTCACCATCGGAAAGGCCTGCCAGTTCTGCCTTATCACTCACCACCAATCCCCCTGCCTTATTGGCAGCCACCAATTGGTTAACATACTTTGCGCTTAGGGTAGCTTCTTCCTTATTAAAGTTTTTGAGGGTATCCTTATCCTTTTCCGAAAGATTGGGACCTGCCAGCACAAAATGCTGGTAGTAAAATTCCACCAGTCGCAACGATTCGGGGTCGAGCTTCAACTGCATCCTTTGATTGTATATAGCCTCTACGCGCTTAAATAATTTAGTGTTTAAAAACAGGGCATCATTAGCCGCTGCCAAATCGGGTGCTATGTCTTCCGATGCTTTCTCCAAAACAGGATTTGTGTTAGCTCCCGTTAATAAGTTAAATACCCCGTTCACCTGGCGGAGCAATTGCCCGCTTTTCTCCATGGCTACAAAGGTGTTTTCAAATGTGGGCATGTCGGGATTATTGGCTATGGAGTCTATTTCAATCAACTGCTCCTGTATACCTTCCTTTAAGGCAGGCATAAAATCGCTGTCTTTTATCGCATTGAAATCGGCTGTTTGGAATGGCAGGGTACTTACATGGCGGAAAGGATTGTTCGGTGACATCATATTTTTAGCAGTTTGCTTAACGTTATGCCCGCAGGAAGATAACATCCATACGGAAGCCAAAATTAAAGGGTATTGTATTTTCATTAGTAATGTATGAATTAGGGACGCAATATAATAAAATCAACCATAGACTACTTTACATGATATAATGGAGTTTCCTATTCCTTAACCATTATTTTACAACTATCTCCCAATTTATTTTATATTTGCGAGGAAGCCGTGTCATGAAACTAAAAGAACTACACAAAGTAACGGAACCTCTTAGCAGTACCGATAAAATGCCGGCACTTTTCCTCGGGCATGGGAGCCCTATGAACGCTATAGAGGAAAATCAATTTGTGGCGGGCTGGAAAGAAGTCAGTAAGACTATCCCAAAGCCGAGTGCTATTTTATGTGTATCGGCCCACTGGGAAACCCGGGGAACTTATGTAACAGCTATGGAAAAGCCACCCACCATCCATGACTTTGGCGGATTTCCTGAGAAACTTTATGCGGTGGAATATCCTGCACCGGGCAGCCCTGCATTAGCCAGGGAAACAAAACAGGCCATTGCAAAAACCCATGTGGGTATGGATGCCGAATGGGGGCTCGACCACGGTGCCTGGAGTGTTATCAGGCACATGTACCCTGCTGCCGATGTGCCCGTAATAGAAATGAGCCTCGATTATTACCAAACTCCGCAATATCATTATGAGTTGGCAAAAGAGTTGTCCTCATTAAGGGAAAAAGGTGTATTGATAATAGGCAGTGGAAATATGGTGCATAACCTGAGGATGCTTGCCTGGGATAAATTAAATGAACCCGAATATGGCTATGACTGGGCCATAGAGGCAAGTGAAAAAATGAAAGAATTTATTTTGAATGGCGACCACCGCCAATTGATTGATTATACTACTCATGGCAGGGCATTCAGCCTGGCCATTCCTACCCCTGAACATTACCTGCCACTGCTTTATGCTCTGGCACTTATGGGAAATGATGAAAAAGCAGGCTTATTTAATGATAAGGCTATAGCGGGCTCGCTTACCATGACCTGCGTTAAGATAGATAAAGTGTAAAGGGGAATTTCTTTTTTTATACTCCCGGCATCCCCGCCACAAGGACGGGGATCTGGGAGTTCAATCAAATCCGGGTTATCAGCCCGAGAAACCTATGCTCCATAGAGAAGCGCTTTTAATATTTTTGTTGCATCTGTAGACTAATAACACAAGAAAGTATTATTTATTGTGTACTCCTTAAAAATGTACGTGAATAAGTACTTCTTTAACTACAACCATGGTGGCAATGAATCCGAAAATAAGGCTGAACATTGAGATGTAGAAGATTGACTTTTTCATAATGTTTCTTTTTTTAAGGTTGTCTGTTAGTACTGTGTGTTCGTTTGATGATGCAAAAGTATTCCAGCCTGAGGTGGAGCAGCATGACGTACTACATCTTATCACCTGACTTTTGTCATGCAATAGTTATCAGCATAACGAAACCCAAAAAAGCCACCAGCATTAGGCTTTGCAGTTTTAATGTCAAATAGAAACAATCTAATACAGCTCCATGGGAGCTAGCTGTTTGTAGAAATCAAGAAATAAAATTGCCTTCTAAGCTCCGTAGGAGCGCTCCGATGGAGCTAAAATGGGGATTTATTTCTATTGTGCTACAAACAGGTGGCTCCTACGGAGCCATTAAAAAGAAAAAAGGACTCTCCTCTTGTAGCAGGAGAATGTGGCTGTTTAATTCTTTATTTGAAGGGAGGAAAATTGGCGCCTTTTGTAAAAAAATATTCCCCGGGGGTTGCGCCTTGATAAACTTAGCTTAGGGGATAAGCTATTATTTATACGCCCGGGGAAATATCGTTTCAGCTTTTAAGCTTCTTGCTTAAAGCTTTATATTATATGTTTAGAAATGTACGTGTACAAGAACTTCCTTAACTACAACCATGGTAGCAATGAATCCGAAAATAAGACTGAACATCGAGAGATAGAAAATTGACTTTTTCATAATGTGTTTTAAGATAATCTCTTTTTACTGTGTGTTTGTTTGATGACGCAAAAGTATCTCAGCCTGAGGGGGAGGAGCATGATGTGCCTCAACCGAAAATCTGACTTTTGTCACGTTTTCCGAAATAACACTGATTATCAATACAAAAAAGCCGTAAAAAAGCGTGTTTTTCGATTTAAAATATCTCTTAATTGGTTAGGAGCAAATTCTAAAACTACGCAGCTACCGGTTTATTTCTGCCCATTAATTTCAGCAGAATAAGAAACAAAATAATTCCCACTACTCCTAAGGCAGCCTCCGTATTTAGCATACCTGCAGGGCCAAAACGGGTATGCGCCCAGCCGTCTACAATGGTCATATAGTAAATAGGAAAATTGGAAAGGCATGAATACACGGTAAACTTGCTTCCGGCGGCTCCTTTGCCTATTGCCTCAAAAACAAAGGCGCTAAAGGCCGCATAAGCACAGCCCAGAGTAAAAGCATAGAGCGATGTCCAGAAAGCATACATAATTTCGGTGTGTGGGCAATATGCCATACCTATGGCGCACATAATTTGTGTGATGCCAAAAACAATATATGCTGTCTGGCGGTGTATACGGTCGCAAATCCAGCCGCCTACCAGGCAGCCCGCCGCAGTGATAAAGCCACTCATTATCCCGGTAACAAAGGCTACCGTATCGGCACTCGCTTTCCAGTCATTGGCTACCGCCGACCATAAATTGGAGGCAGCGCCAGTATTCAAAGGAATAAAACACAAAATCATTGCCAGGATACCCATCCTTGTTTTTAGGGTAAGCCATATATCTTTAAAAAGATTCTGTATAGTTACAAGGGCTTTTTCAGCCTGCACGGTTGACACGGGCTCGCGGACAAAAAAGAGTGCCATACAGCAAAGCAAACAGGCGAGAGCAAGTACAGCAGGAGCTACCAGCATATTCGAAAAGTGCTGCGCCAGCCAAAGCCCTGCACCGCCCCCAAGACCCGAACCTCCCAAATTCCCGGCCTGTGAATAGCCTCCTACCCTGCCCTTCATCTCATGGGGTGTATCGTGGGCCGCGAGGCCGTTGGTAGCAATACCTAAAAATGATACGGCTACATTGGCGAGCACTAAAATAACGGTCAGCAGCGGAAGGCTCGATTCTTTAATAGGAAGAACCCCGGTAATAAAAATCCCTGCTGCGGTTATGATACAGAAAAGTATATACCACTTCTTCAACGAAAGAACAGCATCTACCAGGGGTGCCCAAATAAATTTAAAAACATGGGGCAGAAGAGTAGCGCCAACTAAGGCAGCAATAACCTCCACCGAAATTCCCGCTTTAGCAAAAAGATAGGCATAAGCCACGGTAACATATCCCGTGGAAACACCAAAAGGCAAAATAAGAAACAAAAAAACGATGGGGTGGGAATGGGAGTGCTTCCCTTCGGAGGATTTAATATCAGTCATGTTTGGAAAAATCCAAAAGTAGAAATATTATGGAGAATGCATTTGAAATCCCTGCCGGATTATCACACCACCCCTAAGGCATCAAATTTCCTGCCCAGCACTTTTGTTGAATCCACGCCAAGCACTTTTTCGAGCATGGTGGCATATACCTGGCGGAAATCAATATTGTAAATCAAATCTCCTTCGTCCAAATTCTGCAAATCGGCCATAGGGTTATACATGCCCGGCTTTGCCAGCTTACCCCCTATCACATAAATGTTGTTGGCTGTTCCGTGGTCCGTGCCGCCGCTGGCATTTTGAGAAACACGCCTTCCAAATTCCGAGAAGGTCATAATAACGGTATTGTCAAACTGGTTGTTGTCTTTCAAGTCATGGCAAAAAGCATCCAGCCCGTCTGACAGGTTTTTTAGTGCGCGGCTCTGTTGCCCTTTCTGCCCCACATGTGTATCAAATCCCGGCAAAGAGATATAATAAACGGAAGAATTACATCCCGAGCAAATCAACTCGGCAATCGTTTTTAAGCGGTTCCCAAAATTATTTCCCCCCGGGTAAGTCCGGCTCGATTTAAATATGTTCGAGTGCTCGTAAATATAATCCGCTGACTCCATCGTATCTGCCAGTGTTTTTTGCAAATACTCTACTTCAGGATGGTCGTTATTGGGTTTATATTCCTTCGCAACACCACGTATAATAGGGTTTTGAGAACACTTGTACAATAAATTCGGTTGGCTAAAAGCAAGCCCTTTCATATTATCGCCTTTTAGTGAAAGGCTCAGCGTATCATCAATTTCAACAGCATTATATGGCTTGGCGCAGGTACCGTCGCAGGTGGCATCAAGATACCTGCCAATCCAGCCGGAATAGAGATACTCGTTTTCATCGCTCGCCGATTGCCATATATCCATACTGCGGAAGTGGGAGCGGTTAGGATTAGGGTACCCGACAGAATTTATAATGGCCATATTGCCACTATTGTAAAAATTAGCCAAGGCTTCCAGGTTGCTGTTCAAAGCTACCTCATCGCTTATTTTAATAAGGTCATCATCCTTTAATCCCAAGGTTGGCCGTGCCCGGTAATATAAATCATTGCGGAAGGGAACCACACAGTTCAGCCCGTCGTTTCCGCCCGATAGTTGTATCACCACAAGCCGCTTGCCCGTGGTACTTGCGGGAGGCACATACAAACCATTTTTGCCCATACCAAAAGCTTTCAGAAAGCCGGGGACCAATAGCGATGCCGAAGCCAGGGCAGAGTTCCGCAAAAAATCTCTTCTTTCCATAATTCAAATGAGTTGAAATTCGGGCAAGGACATAATAGCTGCCATACTCAGGGTTAAATTATTAGTATCTGTTTTTGCCCAGTTTATTTTTAACAGGTTCCTGTCTATCCTCGATGTGTCGCATTGTATAAAGTAATCAAGCATCTTTTCGGTGCGCACATCTTCGGGTACATTGCTAAAGGCGGTATTCAATGCGGTCCAGTCGGCAGTTATTTTACCCCTTCCGGCATTTTCATCCTCTTGCTGCATATCATTAGGGTTTTCCTCGGGATGCGGTTTTGCCTTTACTATCATGCCTTCCCCTTTTATAACGTACATAGGAATAGTGAGGCGCAGCATCAGCGAAGAGCTGTCTATCCAGGTATTGCCACCCTTCCAACCTGCCACGTTGGGCGGAAAAAACAGTACCTGGCTCAATCCCTTTTGCAAATCCAAAATGGTTTTAGGATTAGGAGTATCTACATTGATTAGTTTTTTGTAACGCACAATTAATTCAACAGGCGAACAGACTTTGGCACCTATGTTTTCTTCGTCGTAAAACCAATCAGACGTAAAAATTTGTTTCATCAGGGCACTGATGTCGTAATTCGATTGATAAAAACTTTCTGCTAATTGGCTTACTCTGTTTGTATCTACCACAGGGTTTACAAACTCCCGGTAAATTTTAGTTGTTACAAAAACAGAAACCTCTTTTTTAGACAGAATGATATTCAGAATATCGTCACCGTTAAAATCTCCTTTTTGTCCCAAAAACTGTTTGTCTCCATCGTCGTGCTGGTTTTCATTAAACTGGTATTCCCCCCTCCTGTCCACCGACCAGCCTGTAAAAGCCCGTGCCGACTCTTTTATATCATCCTCAGTGTAATTGCCCACCCCCAATGTAAACAGCTCCATTACTTCGCGGGCAAAGTTTTCATTCGGGTGTGCTTTTTTATTTTGCTGGTTATTCAGGAAAATAATCATGGCAGGGTCCTTGGCTATGGCATGTAACATATCGCTAAAGTTGCCCAGGGCATATTCCCTCAGCGTATTATTTTGCACCTGCATAAGGTATGCAAAGGGCGTAGAAGTGGCAAAATGATTGTGCCAGAAGAAGGTCATCTTTTCCCTCAACACACCCGGTGTAGTCGCCATGCGGCTAATCCACTCGGTATTCAGCTCTTCCCTCTCCTTATAAGATTTGATGAACTGTGCCAGTATTTTTAAATTCCCCGCACCTTTTTCTTCGTCGTCTTGCGGCAAAGGATAGGAGAGATAAGTCATATCCTGGTAGTTCTGTGAATCGGCAAAAAGCTGCTCAACAATCGAAGACATAGAAGTATTGAGCAGTGAATTAATTCGCTCGGGAGTTTCGCCAAACCCAGCACGTAAAAACAAGTGTTGTATTTTCTTTTGCTTGGAAACCATATTCCCGATGAATGAAATTTATCCTAACTTAAAACAGGAACATGAAAAGAAAATGAATTTGTAATGTATCCCTTTATGTTCTCCTCACATAGGAGACTCCTGATGATGGCTTAAAGTTTAAGATGGGTAATATATTCCCTAAAATAAGGGCCACACATTTTTGTACTAAATATTAGGATTACTTCTAATTCTTATATTTACAGCAAATTTATTCTTGACAATCAAAAAAATTTAACAACACTATTAAAATGAAAAAAGTAACAGGCATTGGCGGTGTCTTTTTCAAATGCAAAGATACGAACACACTTAGGGAATGGTATAAAACCCATTTAGGCATAGACGCCGGTGACTACGGCGCTACCTTTGAATGGATAGATGCTGCAGACAACACCAAAAAAGGCGCTACCCAATGGAGTCCATTTAGTGAGACCACTAAATATTTTGAACCATCGAAAAAAGATTTCATGCTAAACTACCGGGTTGAAAATTTAGAAGCCCTCGTAGAAGAACTAAAAAAAGGAGGAGTAACTATTACCGACGAAATTCAAACTTATGATTACGGCAAGTTTGTCCATATTCTTGATTTGGAAGGTAACGCCATTGAACTGTGGGAACCCATTGATTAGTGTAAGATAAATTTACCGGGGGAAGGACAATATGAAAACCCCTGATTTATTTATCACGTGTTCCAGCCGCATATTCTGCCTTCTTAATAGACTTTTTTAACCACTCTCTTGCCTACTCTTCTTTGGTGAAAATTCTTGTCGGAACAGATGAAGGCATCAGCGCCAATAAAATTTTACCCATTACTTTCCCCAGTGCCGAATCAGCTAAAATAGCAAAAGCCCCGTAAACTTTTCTGCCATTTTCTCTTATATATTTACGGATATGTTTATCAATATATCCTCCTTTAGAAAAATCGCAAAGGACGAATGCTTTTTTCCCTCCTAAAATGGACATGGAGAGTTCAACATGTTCCTTTGTAGCCTCTACTGTATATGGCCCATACTTAGTAACCGTATTGAATATTCCATCTTCATCAATCCAACAGGTGGCATAAGCCATATCGTATATTTTCGTGCCATCGTCCGGAGGATTCATATTTGCTTTTCTTTTATACAATTTACATATTTGAATAAAAAAATAAATAAAATATCGTCAGAGACAATTTTTTAAAAGTTAAACGGATAAAAAATACGGGTGAATATTTGCTTTTATACGCAAAACGGGAAATGATAGTGTCCTTTATTAATATTTAAGAAAAGTGTGAACTATCTACAACAATCCATGAAAAGATGCTACGACCCCATATAGTACAGCCGAACCGAGTGCAACTACAAATACTATTTCAATGTATTTTCCCACACCTCCCTTAGACTTACCGGCAATAATACGGACAACTTTGGTCACCTCCGTTCTTTTCAGTATCACATTCTTTGGGTTATCCTTTACAATAATTTTAGTATATAAATCCAGGTCGTGCTTATGTTTCCGCAGTAGCTGGGGAGTATTCGGATTTTTTATTTCTTCTATTTGGGGCTGGTCGGTTATTTCAACCAGTTTACCCACTATACCTGTGGGTGCAAGAGAGTCTTTTTCAACCCGGTAAGTATGGGTGGAATCAATTATATATACGTGGTAATCGCTAAAGTTGGCACGCACCTTATCAATTTCTGTGCGGTCGTAGCGCATTATCTGGTAAGTGCCGCAGGAAGTAAACACAAAAAATAATATAGGGAATAACCGGGCTAATTTTAACTTGGGTTTCATTCAGGAGGCTTCTTGTTTGTTTTGCAAATATATTAATCTGCCCTTGTTTAATATATCTTCTTTCAATATCTCGCGCACGGATAAAAAATTAGAACCTTCCCGTAAATTGCTTCACGAAAAGATTCTAACTACTACAATTATCCTCGTGTTACTTATTTAGGGCCGCCAACTGCGACTTAAAATCAGCGGTGGTAGTTTCACTCATGGAGAAACTGACCGTTTGGTTAGCACTTATAGTGATGGGAGTAAACGAACTGTAAACTTTCCCGTCCTTTACGCCAATAGCCACAACTGTACATGGCAAACCCACAGGAGCATAATTGTAAGGAAACGCATTTCCAACGTCATTATATACGTGCACCATTGAATTAATACCGCTAAAATTAAAAATACAAACGTATTATACGTAGCAGGATTATCTGTCTCCGTAAGTACCAATTTGGTTTGATTATATCCCAAAAAATAATCTTCATTATCACTGTTGCACCATGACCCTGAGTCTTCAGGACTATTAAATTGATAGAGGGAAAATACATAATCTGCCCCCGAATATTCAACGCGCCCAATACTATCATTTAGCTGCCATCCAACCATATCAAATTGATTGGAAAGTAAAGAAAATGCCCCCATATTTGAATCAATTGGTGTTTTTATACTAATAGGCTGTTTTATGGTTATAACTCCGGCAAGATATTCTGAAACAGGAACACCACCCGATGTGGCTTTAATAAAAAATTCGCCTCCCGATTTTAAAGGGAAGCCACTACTCATATTGGTAGGCATATCAGAAAGCAGCATATCACTCTTTTGATATATATCTTTAAAATAAATAGTCACTGTGCCCTTTATAACCTGGAGAGAATTATTATAAAAAACATTGGGAGGAATAGTTACCTGCGTACCCTGTAGGGTAGTGAAGCTGCCTCCCGCAGAACCGGTAATGGTATAGGTTTGCATAGCTACTCCGTTTTGGGCAAAAAAGCTTGCCATGGAACTATAGTTATCTGTGTTTGAATTAGTGGTTGTTGTACTTGGCGAAGTGGTGGAATCTTTCTTGCAACCTACTATCGCTATTAAAGCCGCCATGAGAATGACGGTTACATGTGGGGAATGTGTTCTCATGATATTTAGTATTTAGGTTTTATATTAAGTTTATAACGATAAATAAATGAATTTATTGTAAATAGTAAAATTTCCGGAAGAGTTCATTATATCCTGATAGGAAATATATTAATCTGCACCCATCCATCCCCCAGTGATATTCATCTTTTTGGAAATACATAATAAGCATTTTTTTTATATGTTTGTGCAAACTCTAACTACTCTATGATATGACAAAAGCTCAACTTATTAAAGAACTCGCAGAAAAAAAAGGAATTGAAAGGGCTAAAGCAGAAGCTATTGTGGAAGCCTTTATGAATGTGGTGAAAGAACAGATTATGAAAAATGAAACTGTTTATTTAAGAGGCTTCGGTACTTTCGCTACTAAAAAGAGGGCCGCAAAAATTGCAAGAAACATCGGCAAAAACACCGAAATTAAGCTCCCCGCTCATCGTATCCCCTCTTTTAAGCCTTCTAAAAAGTTTGCTGAAAAGGTTAAGAAAATAGCAGTTTCCTAATCTACCTGGCTGCCGGCAGGTTTATAATTCTTTTAATAGCAGCCATCTGCCAGGGTTCCCATTTTATGGAGGCAGCGTAATCGCTTATTGCCTTTTTGCACCTGTCTTGCCCATAGAAGAATTGCAGCACATCGGAAGCAGGCCCTGAAAGCCTTCCATTTGGATTGGGAACAGCATTCAGCAGACTGGCCAGTAACTTGTTGTCGAAATAGTTTAGCCTCTGCAATGCCTGCATGGCGTTTACGCGGGTACGGAACTCGTATGAATCACTCGTATATTCAACCAGCTTATTCATATACTGGTTATCGTTTGAGTATTCGGCGGAGAGTTCCAGCCACTTAATTTCCACGTTTCTGCCCACTGCTCCTGTAATTCCCTTTGCCTGTTGAAGATAAGAGGGCATCCCCGAAGGATTGCCGGCATTCAATTTATCAAGCGTAGTACTAATTACATCGTAGGAAGAATCGGAGAGAAGGTTTTCAAAATCGGGGAGCAATTCGTGCGGAATACTATTCACGTTGGCAAGAACCGCTTTACGAATGTGTACATCTTTATCGGCGAGTGCCGCTTTTAGTAATGCCCTGCTTGCAGGATTTGAATCGTTGGCTAATTGCATTACTACCTCTGCCTTTATAGATTGGAAGGTTTCCTTATTGAACAACGTAATTAAAAAATCCCGTTTCTTATCGGCACCGGTTGAACGCATAGCCTCTATAGCATCTTCCCTGTCGAGCAGGTTTTCTGCCTTTTCAGCCTGTGCTTTTAGCATTTCAAAAGGCTTATGGAAACTGACTGATTTCAACACCTGGTTATCGGGGTCGAAAAGCACGTAGTCTATTTTCTTACCCTGTGAATTCGGAATATCTACCACTTGGGGTTGCTTGTCTATCCAAACCTGCTTTTTATCTGTAGCGCCATCGGCATAATGCACTTCAAACCATACAGGCATCTTAAATAATCCCGAAGGAATAGCATTCACCCCTTCACCCGAAGGCGGTATTCCCGTAATGTCGGTCAGTTCCTGCACCTGTGATACGGTAAATTCTGTAGCACCATTTTGCTCCGTATAAGAAACATGGTAATTGGGTATACCGCCCCTGAAATACCATTCTTGCCAGAACCAATCCAGCGACATCCCCGTTGATTCCTCAAAGGCGATTAGCAAATCGCGGGAATCTACATTCTGGTATTTGTGCTTTTCCAAATAATATTGAATGGCCTTATTATATATCTCCCTTCCTCCTACCACATACTTCAGCATATTCAGCACAAAAGCCCCCTGCGGGTATATGCGGGTAGAGCCTGCCTGGCTGCTGGCAATGGGATTGCTGTTTTTCTTCGCTTCATCAATGGCTGCATTTTCCTGCCCTCTTCTTTCCCAGTCAAAATAATCGTTGCCAAATGTTTCCTTATCAAATAAGGCGCTGTAATAGGTAGCAAAGCTTTCGTGCAGCCACATACTCGATGAACTGCGGCAGGTAATCATATCCCCAAACCACTGGTGTGCGAGCTCATGCGCATTCACTCCTATATAATTCCGGTCGAGTGCAGCGCGGCTGTCTACCATAAAAAAGTCCCCATAAATGGTGGCTGTGGTATTTTCCATAGCACCGTACATAAAATCCTGCACGGGTATTTGCGAGTAACTCTCCCAACCAAATTTTACCCCTATTTCTTTTTCGTAAAAATCTATCATCTCTGCGCTGTACTTATATGTTTCCTGCTCCCTGTCTTTCCACTCCGGGTAATAATATAAATGCAAGGGCACGTCGGACTTGGACTTCCTTTCATCAATTGCATAGTTGCCAATTCCAAGCATAACCAGGTATGGCGAATGGGGATGTGTCATTTTATAATGCCACGTCCGGGTGCCATCTTTATTATCTTTTACTCCTACTCTTGTACCATTGCTCAGTACTTCGTAATCTTTATCAAAAGTGACGATGGTTTCCGTTATCATCTTATCATCCCAGTCATCATACATAGGTATCCAGTTGCGGTTATCAATACCTTCGCCCTGGCTCCAAATTTGTTTACGGCTCAAATTATTCGGGTCATTCCATCCAATAAAATAGAGGCCTTTTCGCGGTGTGCATTCGTAGGTAACCGTTAACGAATCCTTTGTTTCCCACCCCAGTTGAGATGCAGGATAAACAGTAATTCCGGCACTGTCTGCTTTATAGGGAACGTCTTTCCCATTAAGAGTCAGCCTCTGCACGTTCATCTTTATTCCGTCGAGCCAAATAGAATCGGTATGTTGCCGATAGGTTGTGAAAGTAAGAGTCACCTTTCCTTTTACCAATCCTTTTGCAGGTTCAAAGCCTATTTCGAGGCGCATATTGGTAAAATTTACGTTATGCTCCCGGGGAGCAAGCTCCGGGTCAACCACATAATCACGGGTTTTAACTTGTGCATAGGATGCCATCATTCCGCTAATAACGGCAGGTACTACTAAAAACTTTTTCATTGCATACGGTTATATGCAACAAATGTAAAAGGTTTTACGATAGCGCGAAAAAGAGCTATGAGCTAAGAACTAAGAGTTGTGTATTTAGCATAGTCTTTAACTTGCAACTCCTGGTTCTTAACTCTTAGCTTTATAAGTTAGCGGTCATAATATCCATGGTGCCACCAATGATGATGGTGATAATAACCCGGCCCCGCTACAACACAAGAGTTTAGAGATAACACACTCGCCAGCAAAAAAATGCAACAGACACTTTTCAGTAAGGTTACCTTCTTTTTATTTTTACGGTTTGGTTTCATATCGAAATAAATTATAAGGTTATACTCTTTATTTCTCATACCTAATTTACGCACGAAAGGGCGGAACTTATTTTATCTTCGTTGAAACGGAATATTCTATTGCTGAACAGCAGTGAAGGTAGTTTGAACTCCTTAATAAAAGTCAATAACTTTTCAAACACTATTTATCTGGCAGCCTATTTTTACTATAAATGACTATATATGGACACTGTTGAAATGGAAGCCGGCCGGTGCTATGAACCCGCTATGGAATGTACCAAGCGTTTCCTCTTTTTGTATGGAGGGGCAGGCAGCGGAAAATCCCAGTTTGCTGCCCGCAAAATACTGTACCGTATAATGCATGAACCGGGGCACCGTTTCCTGATAGTGCGCAAAGAAAAATGCCATGTAAAAGAAAGTATGTATACGCTGCTAAAAGACATTATTTATGGATATGGCATTGACGAGGAATTTATTTTCTACGATAATGACATGCACATTGCTTATATAGAAAACGGTAATGAAATTCTTGCAGCAGGATTGAAAGACAGCGAAAAAATAAAATCTATTACAGGCATTACAGGTATATGGATAGAAGAGGCTTCGGAATTAGAAAAGAAAGATTTCGACCAGCTTAATTTACGCCTCCGCGGCTTGGGTGAAAACTACAAGCAAATCATTTGCACATTCAATCCAATGGACGAAAACCATTGGCTGAAAACCTTTATTGACCAAGGGTCTGATAACTTAGAATGTTTCCGGACTACTTTTTACCAAAATATGTTTATTGATAAAGAGTACATGGATGAATTAGTTAATCAGTATAAGCAAAACGAAAATTTTAACCGCATATATATAAAAGGAGAATGGGGCAGGGCATACACAGGCGGTGAGTTTTATCATGGCTTTTCATATTCAAAACATGTAAATGATACCAGCTATAATCCGGCATTACCACTCCACATCACTTTCGATTTTAATGTACATCCTTATTCCACATGTTGTGTCTGGCAGGTAGAACTTTTGCCGGGTGAATTGAAAAAGGTTATCCAGATTGATGAAATATGTTTATCCCATCCCCGCAATTCAACACGAGAAACGTGTGCTGAGTTCAGGAGAAAATATTTTAATGAGAAAGGCCACCGGGCGGGGCTATTTGTATATGGCGACCCCACCGGAAAACATGAAGACACCCGGAGTGAAAAATGGTATAACGATTTTACCATTATTAAAAATGAATTGAAAGAAATGCATCCCACCATGAGGATAGCCTCTAAAGCTCCCCATGTAAAGAAGAGATCGGATTTCATTAATTCTGTTTTGAGCAGCGGGTATGAGGGCATCGAAATAACAATCGGGAGAAACTGCCAAAAAAGCATAGATGATTTCAGCTACCTTAAACAGGGGCCCAATGGAGAAAAGTTGAAAGAAAAAGCAAAGGACAGCAAAACCGGGATTACTTATGAAAAATATGGGCATACCAGCGAGAGCGCCGATTATTTTCTCACAACCATTTTTGCTGATGAGTTTGACTGTTTTGTAAATGGCAGAAAAAAGTTTGACCCGGTTTACGGAAAAAGAAATACTAAAACTGCATGGTGATACAAAACATACTCACTGCTTAGTGGGCTCGTAAACAGTAGGGCTGGAATCATTAAACTTATCTCTTGCCTTTATGGGAAGTTTATAATCCCTTATAAACAGCGTCAGTATTCTTTTAAACTCATTCACTCTTACATCATCGGGCATATCTTCGGGAGCCATATTTTTGGCATCA
>JABDAL010000046.1:0-549 GCA_013289165.1 Bacteroidota bacterium | reverse complement strand
AAATCCAAAGAAAAAATAATCTATAGTACCATCTGCATTAAAGTAAACTTTGTCCCAGCCTAAGGTTTTTTTATCCCAGGTAAAATTGTTAATGGCCAAATACGAACCGAAATCCTTGAGCATGCGGACGTATGCACTACCTATTGCATGTTGCTCTGCCAGGGTTTTAAACTCTTCCCTTACCGTATCCACATCTACGGCGGGCCTGTATACACTATCCAAATGCGGAAAAGTTAAACCCAGCTTTTTCATTTCATCCACGGTGCTGATAGCAATATGCTGCCCAAAGGACGGCATAAATGCCGCAACCAGCAAGGCTATCACACAAATTCGTTTTATCATTATCAATACTTTTATCTTTTCGGGATTTATAAAAATACAAACATTTTTCCAATCCCGCCTATTTCCTCGGATGAAACCTCAATATCGCATCCCGTAAATATTCTCTATCAATATGGGTATAAATTTCAGTAGTGGTAATACTGGCATGCCCGAGCATTTCCTGCACTGCCCGTATATCCGCCCCGCCCTCCACTAAGTGTGTGGCGA
>JABDAL010000045.1 GCA_013289165.1 Bacteroidota bacterium | reverse complement strand
CACTTCCTCCGCAGTCGCATTAATTGGCTTGCCTTTTAGAATAAGTGTCGTTTTGCCTTCAAATTCGGTAAGTAAAAGTGTATTCAACACTTCCAGCGGCCATGTTGGCATGAAAGGATTGGGAGTAGTGTTTCCAGCCTCATCAGAGAAAGAATTTACGAACACCATTTTCTCCGGCGGAGTTATTTCGCGATACACAAACTTGCCCCACATTTGCGCTCCTGCCGGGTTTTTCAGGCAATAGAGCAGTGTCCCTCCGGGTTTCATTTCACCTTTGCGCACCTCAACATCCATTCCTTTCGGGCCCCACCATTGGGCAAAACGTTCCGGTTCCGACCAAGCCTTGAATACCAATTCACGCGGAGCATTAAGCTGGCGCATTATCACCAGTTCCTTTTCTGCAGGAACCGTAGTAACATATTGTTCCAGCTTATCTACATTTTGTTTCAATCCCACATCAGCCTTAAATACCCTGATAACTTCTTTCAGTTGTTCTGCCGATTGGAACACGGAACGGATAGTGAGCATAGTATTTTCTTCATGTTGGATAAACCACACTTCCATCCGGAATTTAGGAGCCGATACATGAGTCAGTACGAGCCTCTCATTTTTCACCAATTCCTGGAAAACGTGCGTGTTCCTGTAGTTAGTGCCATCGGGGCCATGCATAATGAAATCCCATTCCCCACCGGGTTTCACATCCATTTTAAAAATAGTATTTGTAAATCCATTCGGGCCCCACCAATGCTTAATATGTTCAGGATTCGTCCACATTTCCCAAACCAATTCACGCGGAGCCTTGATGAGTCGCGTAATACAAAGCTGTCTCGAAGCAATGTCATTATTTGTAAGAAAGTCCTCTAAGCGCTCATACGATTGTTGGGTTCCTTGCACAGCGCCATGTTTCATCATGCCATCGCGCTCTTCTGCCGTAGCAAGGCAGGTAGTGATAGTGATTAAAGTTTTGCTACCCTGGTCTTCCAGCATAAGTATAGCAAGCGCCTCACTAACCGGGAAGCCTTCAAACACAAAGGTCCATACGATGCGCTCGTTCTTCACAATTTCCTTGTACTCGCCATGAAACTTGTATATGTTCCCGGCTCCATCCGCCTGGTGGATGCGCCACTTCCCTCCTACCCGCACATCTAGTTCGCACAGGGGATTGGTGAAACCATGAGGTCCCCACCATTGTGCCATTTGCTTTGGGTCGGTGCAGGCTTTGTACACCATTTCGCGCGGAGCATTGATAATGCGAGAGACAACAATTTCGTTATCCACCGCCTCCATTACGGATTTACTTTTTGTTTCCATTTTTTCTTTTTTTAGATGGTGATTTACTTTTTGCTTGAAGTGTATTCAGGTAATTTTCGAGGGCATCCAGCTTTTCATTCCAGAATTTGCGGTATTGCTCTACCCAGTCCGATACCTCGCTTAGCTTGTCCAGTTGGGCCTCGCAGTAGCGCTCCCGTCCCTCCTGCCTGATGGTTATCAGCCCGCATTCGGTAAGTATTTTAATGTGCTTGGAAATAGCAGGGCGGCTCACATCAAACTGCTCTGCCACCGAGTTTAGGTTCAAATTCTGATAGGCAATCAGGTTGATAATTTCCCTTCGTGTAGGGTCTGCTATGGCTTGAAAAACGTCTCTTCTCATAGTACAATTATATTTTTAAGGATTATATTTTTTCATAATGCAGGGCGATCACACCCGTGTCAAAAGCCTTACTGGATAATAGTTTTAAGGGTATGCGGCGAGTTATTCCTTTAAACAGCGGCATACCTGTTCCCAGCACTATAGGGTTAAGATAGAATACGTATTCATCTATCAGCCCTTCCTGCATAAGCAAGGGTATAATGCCCGGGCTTCCTAAAAGCAGAATATTTCTTTTGGTTTCCTGTTTTAGTTTGGTAAGCTGTGCTGAAACACTATCACTTATAATAGTAGTATTCGGCAGCTTGGCATCCTTCATAGTTTTAGACAATACAATTTTGTTCACCCTCTTATACCAAGCTGAGTGTATCTTATCATGCTTACTGGCGTTTGGCTTATCGGCTGCGGTGGGCCAATAGGCCTCCATTATTTCATAAGTTTTTCTGCCGTATAGGGCAGTATCTGATTCATCGGTGAATTTATTAACTTCATCAAAGAGTTTGTCGCCGAGTTTTACCCAATCTAATTCACCGTTGGAACCTCCTATCAAACCATCTAGCGAAATGTGCATCAATGTTACTAATTTGCTCATAATTTTATTTTTTTACGTATTTAATATTTGCTATTTATTTTTCTCTTTTCTCAAACCAATATGTAACCGTTTGATTACGCAAATATATATGAGAAACCATTCGGTTACACATTTTTTTAAAACTATTTATTGAAATAGTAGCTATTAAGCTGTTTTACAGGGAGGAAAATTTTACTCTTTAGGCCGCACTTTTATTTTTCCGAAATGAAATGACTCCTTTGTGATTTTGGATTTCCCAAAACACTACCTGAAGTATTATGGCAACTATAAAAGTAATCCAATAGGCAGAGAATTGTGTATATGCCATAGCATATTTATCTATCCATGAAATAGGTATATGAATATACCTGTACATAAGTTGTAAAAGTTGCAATCCAAGAGAGTCGTCAAGCATAGCTGCTATAAAGCCAACAATTGCACCGGAAATAAGGCCCAGTCGCCTTTTCTTCTTCTTGTCCCCGGTCAAAGCTAAACTAGCCCAGGCATAGCAAGCAAGGGCATAGGCAACAATAAAAATAAGTATAAAGTAAAGCGGAGTATCGCCCCAATAGCCCTTGATTAGCAGTTCAAGGAGTACAATTACCCAAACGAGTAGAAATTCACATACAAACAGGAGCAGATATTTTAAAATTCTGGCAAACATCAATACAAGCTATTTCCGGCTTGTTAAAGGTAGGGATTTATATAAAGGAGGGACTACCCTATTTATCCGGAATAGAGTTAAAAATATTTTTAACTATCTTTGTAATTATGACAACCTTGCAAATAAAAAATAAGCTTATTAAGAGTATTAAGTCGGTAGATAATCCCAAGCTATTAGAGGATTTATACCGGCTCCTGAACATGGAGGTGGAGGATATTGAAAAGTTAAAAACTCCGGCTCATGTCAAAGATTCTGTAGCCAAAGGGCAAAAAGATATCCGGAATGGCAGGTATATGAGCAATAGGCAAGCTGACGCTGAAATGGACCAATGGCTAAAGAAATAATATGGTCGGAACAGGCGAATAGTGACCGTAAAAATATTCTCAGGTACTGGATTCTCAGGAATCAATCAAAAAAATATAGTGTTAAATTAGACCAACTTTTCAGGGAAGCGGTTCTGCTTATTTCAGTATATCCCTTTATTGGCAAAGAAACAGACATTAAGAATGTACGTGCAAAAAAGGTGCGCGATTATTTTATTTTTTACCAGGAAACAGTTACTCAAATACATATATTAAGTGTTTGGGATACCCGTCAAAATCCTTTAAGAATAACCAGGGTATTGAGGAAGAGACGATAATTAATAAGAGACGGGAAAATTCATTCTGTCCAATCTGCCACTCAAATAAGAACACCTGCTCCAACGTGCTCTGAAAACATTGAAATTACCAGGCAAACAAGCGTTGCTGAAAATATAAATGCTGTTATCAGGCGGAAGATGACTAATAATTTAGTTGGATTCAGTTCATACTTATTGTTCAGCCAATCAAATAACACAACCAACAGAACTACTAAAAGAAATAAAATCAACTTTATCATTTTACAATATATTCTCAGCCATCGGCTGAATCTTTCACAAATATAATAAAAAATATTACAAAAATTAAATTTTAAATGCACTCAAACAGCGTTTTGTCCCGCCTTAGGCAGAAACGGTAATTGATAGGAGACGGGAATGACTAATTTTTGAAAGTAATTTTAATTCACCCCAAGTTCGATAATAGGTACTGCAACAGGGGACGAAAGCATATTTTATATATCTAAAATAATCTTTTTAATATTTTCTTGAGTTTGCTTATTGAGTTTATCTATACTTATAGTCCCATCTTCAACTTTGAGCATAAATTTAGCTGCATAAACAGGTTTTGAGAAACTGTTTATTTTCATATACTCAGAATTATTATCGCCAACTGCGGCGGCATCATCATCAAGAATGAATTTTTTAAAATCTGTTTTTGTGAAAAGATCTTCAATACCAATACCACCTTTAATTTTGTAGAGTTTCTTCTTAGCAAGATCATCATCATTCTGGCAAATAGTTTCTTTTAAATCATTATATACTTTTCTACCGGAATTATCATCATCAACAACAACAACAAAATCTAAACCCCATCCGATGAACATATACACGAGATGTGGGATATTTGTGACACCAGTGCAAGGAATGAAATAAGCTTCCATTGTAGAACCGGTCAATTTTTTAAATGCTGTCAGATAATAAAAAGCACTAATTTCTTCTAGCAAGACATTGTTTTTTTTCTGAATGACATTCTGATTAGAAAAATTAACTCCCATTCTATCTAATATTGGCGCAAGTGTATTTGTTGATGCTGAACCTAAATGGTAGGCTTCAACTATTTTTGTTTCACTATTATCATCTTCATCAGAGCGTTCAGCCGCTAAAACACGATAAAGGGTTTCCATTTTCACCATATATGGCGAATGAGTGGTAAATATCACTTGAATTTTATTTTCAATATCCTCAAATACTTTTAATACATCCTCTTGAGCCCGGGCATGTAAACTGCCACCCGGCTCATCAATGAGAAAAATACTTCCATCTGCAGGAATATTAATTGCATTGGCCTTCAGTTGGAGATAGAAAGACATAAACCAACGAACACCTTCGCTTCTTTGTTTGGGATGGAGCCTATCCGAATTGTCACACACCCAAAATTCAAGATACGAGTCTCCAGCTTTTTCAGCTACCGAATTATCATGTCTTTCTAAGCGAACTTCGATTGTAATTCTATCTCCTTTTCCAATTTTTTGACTCCAAAATTCCTGAAAATTGGTAGTAATCTTCTTATTACAATCATCCATATGACGATTCCGTTTTCCACTACTTACCTTCATTAAATATTCAATATTGATACCTGAAATAGATAGAAAATTCATTACACCTTGG
The DNA here is from genome assembly GCA_013289165.1 of Bacteroidota bacterium. Lineage (GTDB taxonomy): Bacteria > Bacteroidota > Bacteroidia > JABEUT01 > JABEUT01 > JABEUT01. The sequence goes on along the minus strand of JABDAL010000045.1, from coordinate 15,234 downwards.
TAACCTTCTACCTTACTATCCTCATCCAATATAGCATCAACATCAATTTTATCAGGTAATAAACTTGTTCCATTTTGAAATAAAATGAAATTAGGAATTCGTTGCATAAAAAGCTCTATAAAGTCATCCTTTGATATTATTTGTGAAAATTCCCCAGATGTTTCCTGTATAGTAAGAGGAGGTTTTTCTACTGTAGTACCTTCTGCATTGGTATTAAGGATAGCAGCTAATTTCTCCCAGGATAGTTCAAAAATATCCTTTATATTCTGTTCATCAAAATCAAGAGACGCATTGCCATCATCATCCCATTTCATTTGAATATTTAACCTCATGTTATTTGAACTGATGGTTTCAAACAATCTTTTGGGAAGCGATACTGTATTAAATATATTAGTAAACTCTTCTTTACTAAATTTAAATGAACACGTTACAACAGGAAGTGAATTATCATTCCTTAAATTCTCTTCATCTACTGTTCTCGTATAAAAACTATATAAAGCTTGAAGAATTGTTGATTTACCAGATTCATTCTGCCCAACTATTGCTGAGATATTATCAATAGAAAGTTTGCACCATCCTGTATCTTTTACTGATTTATAATTTTGAATTCTAAACGATTGTAGTTTCATGCGATAGGCTAATTATTGATGTTAAAAATTGTTAAATATCACCATAATTCCATGCTCAATTTCTATGCCAAAAGGGGGCTAAATAGCAGTCTTAGTGTATTTATTTTGCTTTTTCCCCATAAAATGTCCTTCATTTCACTTTTTTTCTTACCTTTGCACCCCTTTTGAAAAAAGGACCAAAAATTGCCCGGCAGCAATTAATAATAACCCTCCTGCTAAGCCGTATGCAGGAACAACGTATACTGTGAGCCTTCACTGGCCGCGTACAGAAATAAATATGTCAGATACAACTGAAACCATGCCAGTTCCGGCAGCCGAAGTTACCGAAATAAATTGGGAAACGATAGGCAAGAAACAAGACAATTACAATTACGCAGAGCGCGACAGGTTGTCTGCACTTTACGAAAAAACCCTTACTTCCATTGCCGAAAACCAGGTATTGGATGGCAAGGTGGTTGAAATCACTCCAAAAGATGTGGTTATCAACATCAACTACAAATCGGAAGGGGTAGTACCGCTTTCCGAATTCAGGTATAACCCCGATTTGAAAATCGGCGATACCGTTGAAGTATATGTAGAAAAGCAGGAAGACAAGAATGGCCAATTACTCATTTCCCACAAAAAAGCCCGCTTTGTGCGCGCCTGGGAAAGGGTTAACTCCGCTCTCGCTACCAGCGAAATTATTAAAGGACTCGTTAAATGTCGCACCAAAGGCGGTCTTATTGTTGATGTGTTCGGTATGGAGGCCTTCCTCCCCGGCTCTCAAATTGACGTTAAGCCGGTGCGCGATTATGATATTTATGTAGGTAAAACCATGGAGTTCAAGGTGGTGAAAATCAACCCAGAATTTAAAAACGTGGTGGTATCGCATAAAGCACTTATTGAAGCTGAAATTGAACAGCAAAAGCAGGAAATCATTGCCAAGCTCGAAAAAGGCCAGGTACTTGAAGGCACTGTTAAAAATATCACCTCCTATGGCGTATTTATTGACCTCGGCGGTGTAGACGGGCTTATTCACATTACTGACCTTAGCTGGTTCCGTATTACCCACCCCGAAGAGGTAGTTCAAATCGGGCAGAAAATACATGTGGTTATCCTTGACTTTGATAATGAAAAGAAACGTATCCAGCTTGGCTTAAAGCAATTGAGCGCCCACCCGTGGGATTCTCTATCTGCCGACCTCAAGGTGGGAGACAAGGTGAAAGGTAAAATTGTGGTGGTTGCCGACTACGGAGCATTTATTGAAATTGCTCCCGGCATCGAAGGGCTTATCCACGTATCGGAAATGTCGTGGAGCCAGCACCTGCGTACCGCTCACGACTTCTTTAAAGTTAGCGACGAAACCGAAGCCATCGTTCTTACCCTGAGCAGGGAAGAAAGAAAGATGACCCTCGGCATCAAGCAACTTACGCCTGACCCCTGGAGCATGATTATGGAAAAATACCCAAGAGGTTCCAAGCATACCGGAACAGTTAGAAACTTCACCAACTTTGGTGTGTTTGTAGAACTGGAAGAAGGTATTGACGGCTTAGTGCATATATCGGACCTGTCATGGACCAAGAAAATCAAGCATCCTTCCGAATTCACCAAGGTAGGTGATAAGCTGGATGTGACAGTATTGGAAGTAAACAGCGAAAACAGGAGATTGAGCCTCGGCCATAAACAACTGGAGGAAAACCCCTGGGATACATTCGAAACTATCTTCACGCTTAATTCCATACACAGAGGTACCATTACCCAGATGACGGACAAGGGCGCTATCGTTAACCTCCCTTACGGAGTGGAAGGATTTGCACCTACCAAGCACCTCATCAAGGAAAATGGAGTACCTGCCAAGGTGGAAGAAGCACTCGACTTTAAAGTGATTGAGTTTAATAAAGATGCCAAGAAAATTATCCTTTCCCATTCAAGGATTAAGGAAGATGCCCTGGTAGATGAAAAAATCTCAAAATCAGCAGAAAGAAAAGCCGATGCTAAAGACACCCGCAATGCGGTGAAGAAAATAAGGAATACAATAGAAAAGACAACTCTCGGAGATTTGGACCAATTGGCTAATCTCAAATCGGAGATGACCAAGTCGGAAGAAGCTGACAGAGCTGCTTCCAGGGAAGAGTCTGATAAAGAGTAATCTTTCTCTCTTATGTTTATTAACCGTCCGGCCTAAAGCTGGACGGTTTTTTTATTTGGGCGTGTCCCCAAGGGGTCGGGCTTTCCGCTGCTATCCCTCACGCAACTATTCTCAACGTTATAACATAACAATAACTTACTATTAATCTGCCTGTTTCAGCTTTTATGTCACGCCTGCCCGAACGTACCATTCGGTACGGGCGGGGTTTTTAGCCTTTCAATCTCTCTATTTAAAACCCCATTTATTAGTTGATAATCTGCCATATACAGGCATTTTACTTGCATTGCATTTACTATATACTTGCTACGCAAAAAGATATGTCACGGTGGTCAAAAAAATACGTCACGGTTAAAAACCACCTTAAGTACCTGGTCTTGTGAACCTACTACCTTTATGTCACGTTGCCCATTCCGTAAAAAACCGTGACATAACGCTTTTTAAATTTGGCAGAATTTTATCGTTTTTTTTAGCTGTCTTAGCTCCGTAGGAGCCACCTGTTTGTAGCAAACCAAATTAGACGAACACTATCGAGCTCCGTAGGAGCCGAAAAGGAATATAAAAATCAAGGTTAAAGAATTTCCCCTATCTTTGTGCTTCAAATGAAGAGGAAAGTACTACTTTCAAGCAAACAACTGGAACTTACTCTTGACCGTCTTTGCCACCAGTTAATTGAGAATCACGACAATTTTAAGGATACTGTAATTATAGGTTTACAGCCTCGTGGGGTATACCTTGCCCGCAGGTTGCATAAAAAGCTAAATAGCCTACTCAAAAACACTAAAATCCCATACGGAGAGGTAGATACTACCTTTTACCGGGACGATTTCCGCAGCAAGGGCCATCCCATAGCTCCCCAGAGTATGAATATGGATTTTGTTACCATAGAGAATAAAAATGTGGTGTTGGTAGATGACGTGCTACATACGGGCAGAACCATCCGCGCCGGACTGGATGCCCTGCTCGATTTTGGTAGGCCCAAAAAGGTGGAGCTCCTTGTACTTATTGACAGGCGCTTTAGCCGCCACCTGCCTATACAGCCCGATTATGTGGGCAAAAAAATAGATACTATAGTATCGCAGAATGTGAAAGCTGAGTGGAAGGAGGCTGATGGCAGCGACGGAGTTTGGCTTATTATGAACGATTAGAATTCAATAATATGAAAACAGCTTTAAGTGTAAAACACCTCATAGGAATTAAAGACTTAAGCGCTCCCGATATTGAATTAATTTTCTCCACCGCCGACAATTTCAAATCTGTAATAAACCGCCCCATTAAAAAAGTCCCTTCGCTGAGGGATGTTACCATAGCCAACATATTTTTTGAAAACTCTACCCGTACCCGCATATCCTTTGAACTTGCCGAGCGCCGCCTCTCAGCCGATGTGCTTAATTTCTCCGCATCCTCCTCATCGGTAAAAAAGGGAGAAACCCTTATTGACACGGTAAACAACATCCTTGCCATGAAGGTGGATATGGTGGTGATGCGCCATTCCAGCACCGGGGCATGCAAATTTCTTACCGATAATATTGATGCGGTGGTTGTAAATGCCGGGGACGGTACCCATGAACATCCTACTCAGGCCCTGCTCGATGCCTTCTCTATCCGCGAAAAGCATGGAAAAGTAAAAGGTATGAAAGTGGCTATAATAGGTGATATACTGCATTCAAGGGTAGCCCTCTCGAATATCTTCTGCTTACAGACCCTGGGTGCAGAAGTAATGGTTTGCGGCCCTCCTACGCTGATACCGAAATACATTTCATCCCTCGGTGTAAAAGTGGAATATAACCTGATGAAAGCCCTTGAATGGTGCGACGTGGCAAACATGCTACGTATACAACTGGAGCGCCAGGATATAAAATACTTCCCCAGCACAAGGGAATACACCATGCAGTACGGGTTAACCAAGCAACGCCTTGACTCGCTGAAAAAGAAAATTACTGTGATGCACCCGGGGCCCATAAACCGCGGGGTGGAAATAACCAGCGATGTAGCCGACTCTGCCCAGTCTATCATCCTCGACCAGGTGGAAAATGGGGTTGCCGTGCGTATGGCCGTCCTTTACCTGCTGGCAGCTAAACAACCGGAGGAATAAGTTATTTATAAATCTGGCTATATACCTTTTCAGCAATGCTGAAATTGCGGTATTTTTCTGCTAAGGGCCTTATCTTTTCATAAACCTCTGCCCTGCTCTTTCCGTTTATTATCGTATCAATTTGTTTGACAGCCCGGGAATACCCGTTATCATCAAAGCTTTCAATAATAGTGCCTGCATTATTTTCTTTTATAATATCTGAATCAACCGAGATATTGGGAGGAATTACAACCGGCAAGCCCATAGCCCAGTATTCGCCATTTTTAATGGGGGTGCAATATTTCTTTGTGGGAACAGGTTTTACAGGGCAAATGGCAAAATCAGCCATGCCCATGTATTGGGGTACTTCCTTATGCGGGACAAACAACTTTACAATTGTACCCGGCTTTATGCCATGTTTAACAGCCTTTTCATGCACATACTCATTGGACACATTACTCAACAATAAAAACCGGAATTTATCTTCTCCCCAATATTTTTCGCAGTTCCCTATAAATGCAAAGGTCTCGTCTTCTAAATATATCCCTCCAAATTTGCCGGCATACGCACACACTATCTTATCGTTTAAGCTATACTTCTGCAGGAGTTCTCTATTCTTTACCGACCCAAAAGAAAATTCATTCAAGTTAATACAGGCAGGCTTTACACTATAATTGCTTACAGAAACCTTATATTTTTCCCGGATATAGTCTTCCATTCCCGGGGCAGCAAAAACTAAATTATTTGAAAGCCTGGCCTCCAACTTTTCAAAATAAAATAATGCCTTATATTTCAATCCACTCCTAGTCCAGGTTTTGTTTTCCACCATTGCCTCGGCATGGGGTTCAAAGCTGTCAATTGTTAGTTTAACATTCTTATTAAATACCTTTAAGATTACTCCTATTGCTCCGGCGGGGGTGCACCAGGGATGAACGTAAGCGATTCGCTTTTTTGCAATGAGTTTTCTTAATGCCAATATATTTTGCACCCATCCCAAAAAGAAAAACCGCTTACCGGAAGGGATTTGAATAGATATAATATCCTTTATCTTTTTGACTTTTATAAATGAAAGAGTATTATTAACAGTTACCACATAACAATAGGCCCCTGTGAGCCTTTTTATAATGCTGACATATGGCAAAGTATAGGTCTGCACCAAAGGGTCCTCGTAGGCCCATTGGGTTATAAATAATATCCTATTGGGGGTGGATTTCAAGCGCTATTCTCTCTCTTATTACTGCAAATATGATGTATTATGGCGAGACATAACTAATTTTGCAAACATAAGAACTATGGATGCCCCGGAAATAAGTATTGTGATGCCCGCCTATAATGCGGCAAAATTTATTGCTGAAAGTATAGAGTCAGTAATAAACCAGGAGTTCTCCTCATGGGAGCTGATTGTAGTAAACGATGGCTCTAAAGACAATACATCGGAGATTGTTTCAGGGTTCCTTTCTGATAAAAGGATAAGACTTATAGAACAACCCAATGGAGGGGTGTCTGTGGCGAGAAATACAGGAATCAATGCGGCAATTGGAAACTATATAGCATTTCTCGACTCTGACGATACATTTTTGCCCGATAATTTAGTTACTAAGTTTAAAGCTATTTCCGCTGACCCTACCGTTGACTATGTTTATAGTGACCTGATAGTCTGCGATTCGGAAATGAAAGAAATGTTTGTTGAAAAAGGAGCTCCTGCCGAAGCAGCGAAAAATTCTATACTTACCTGGAGCAGCGAAAATATTCCGGGTATGTCATCCAATGTTATGGTAAGGCACTCTGCTTTAAAAACCAAACAAATTTATTTCGACAAAAATCTTTCTAACTGTGCTGACAGGTATTATAAAATCCTTTTAGCAAGCCAATGCAAAGGTGCTTATATACCTAAAGCGATGGTGAAATACAGGAACACCCCGGGCAGTATGAGCAAGAAAATATTTCTGCTGGAGCATGATGAGTTATATATACTTGACAGGATAAAAGAAAAAAAGATAATCGCTCCGGGCAAAGCGAGGAATAAGGTTTTTGCAAAAGTCTATTTAATGCTTTCAGGCAGCTGGTATAAAGATGCCGGGGAAACGGGCAAGGCAATAAAGTTTACCCTCAAAGCGCTTCTTATTTCGCCGGGCACCGTTTTAAAAAAGTGCTTTTCTATACTCGGAAGGGGTACTAATTAAGCCCTCTATATACCTTAATGTGCTCATCAAGCATCTTCTCTACACTGAACTCCTCTTCAGCTATTTTCTTTATTTTTTCCTTCATAGCCTCACGTTCCTCCTTGTGTTCAAGCATCCAGTGCACGCCTTCCACAATTCCTTTAGGATCCTTATCACCTGTAAAATAACATGTTTGTTGATGTATCAATGCATCGGCAGCAACACCCGTTTTAGAGGTAACTATGGGAACTCCGTTAGCCATTGCTTCCACTAATACAAATCCAAAAGGCTCCATAACTGCGGCATGAACATATAAATCCATGATGCCGTAAAGAGAAGGGATATGCTTCCGCTCTATCCAGCCGGTGAAAATAATGTGTTCAGAAAGATTATATTCTTTCACCAATGCTTCCAGTTCTGCCTGCTGTTCCCCATACCCCGCAAATAAGAACTTCAGATTCTTATGTTTCTGAACAAGTGTTTTTGCAGCTTCAATAATATAGCGGTACCCTTTCCATTCAATATAGCGAGCAATAGTGCCTATCACTATCTTACCCTCCAGCCCAAATTTCTCGATAAGGTATTTCTTATCCGCATATACCTGTGCAGTAAAGGCTTTAATAGGTATGCCATTATGAATCATTTTGATTTTATCGGGAGAAGCCTTTTCTTTTTCTATCAGGAATTTTTTAGAATCTTCGCTAATAGCAATTATTTTGGTAGAATTTAAATTATTTAAACGATCCATCCACACCCATAATGGTGCAAAATACCAATGGTACGCGGTATCCTGTTTCCGGATTATTCTTCTTTTTATGCCTAAAACCCTTGCTGCCATAAGAGCAGGTACTGAATCATCAAAAAGATGTGCGCTCACTACATCGGGTTTCAATTCTTTAAAAAGCTTGTACAGCTTAAAAAAAGCATAAACCATTCCGGATTTCCGTTTTGCCTGATCGAATTTTATCCAGTATGCATCACACTTATATGTCTTCATTTCCTCTAACAAACGAGGCCTTTCCGTATACAGTGCAATTACCGTAAATTTCACGTCAGGGTATTTGTCCAATCTTTCAGCAAACCAGTTAATGTACGGAACTGAAGAATTATTGGCTATTACATGAACAACGTGCATTATAGTTTATTATTAATAATCTCTTACTATTGGTTGAATATCAAAATTGCCTCTGTTAAACCAGTTTATTCCTTCAATCTCTTTATCTCCATAAACAATAAAAGGTGTTTTATAAGAAAATGGCCCCCGCGAAGTCGGATTTACAAGAAATCCTGATTTCCGGTAAGCTTCTTCAAAACGGCTCCCCGACTGAAAAGTATAAATTGATTTTATATCTTCCTTTAAAAATAAATAGCGGCACACTCCCCTGAGACCAATTAAAACATACTCAGGTTTAACCACATCAATATTGATTACAAACGCCCTTTGTTTTTTATCTAATCTATATACAAAATATCCAATTAACTCTTCATTTTTCATAACTTTTGCAAGCCTGTATTTATTGTCAGGGTGTTCAATTATGCGCCAGTTAGCTATAGACCGGTCGATGTACCTTGAAATAGGTTTTATGCTTTTTTCCCTTTTTGCAAAATACTCATCAAACTCCTCACCAAAGGTTTCGATTTCCTCCACATCCATGCCGGGATTGCGAACAAAAGAAAAGAGACGGAACAAAAATTTATACGTAAATACATAATCCAGATGGATGACAGGATCCCATTTAAGGGTATCCACAAAACCACTGTATGACATTTTGCCCGGAAACCCAATCAGGTGTAACCTCCCCTCCTTTTGCCTCACATAATCATAGGTCATGTGGGCAAGGGTTGTGAATATTCCCAGGCGCCGGTAGCCAGGGTGGGTCATAGTATCTACGGATTGGTATATGATTTCCTTTTTTCCGTTAATTATATAAAACTCGGGGATAACGCAATAAAAACCTGCAACAATACCACCATCAAGAGCTAAAAAAGCAATTGCTTTCCCGGCTGGATTATTTAAATATTTCCACTTAAAGTAACTCTGATTAGGCCTGTGTCCAAAACACAACTGATATATGTTTGAGAGATTATTTAAATTCTCAAAGTCATATAAAACATATGTAAGATTTATGAGTTCAGGGGGTGACTCAGAGGTCATATTTTTTAAATAATGCTCGGTTAATTATAAATAATAATTCATTGGGAGTTGAGTTACTTATGCCTATTCTTGGAAACAAAAAATTCGGGTTTCTTAAATCTTCTACGGTAAATTTATTAGGGTTTGAGGTATATATATACTTATGTCCGGCTTGTTTTATGGCCGCAATGGTAATGTCATCAAAATGTTCTTTCTTGCCAAATGGAATGGCAAAATGACGTATCCGTTGCTTTGCTATTTTTTGGAGGAGTTCATTATTTTCCTCTATTTGTATCCTTCTTGTCTCATCATCACAAAAGTTAAGTACAAAATGATCATAGCTGTGGCTGCCTATTAAAACCCCTTCCTCTTGCAATATAGCGATGTCGGCAAAATCCATAAAGATTTTTTTAGCATTCCTCGGAATTTTATATTCGGCGCGGAAATTGTCATCAAACTTGCCTCTTGTGTAAATGGCTGAAACAAGGTCTTCATTACTGCCTATTTCAGTATGAGAAATATGAAGCAACTTATCTCTGTATTTTCCTTCAGCAAGTTGAAGGTTAGAAAACCAGAGTTGATTATCTTTAATGGCAGCAGCATTAAGAAAAATAGTATAGGGTATTTCCCTTTTATTCAAGATTGGCCTTGCGTTCTCTAATACTGAATAAAAACCATCGTCAAAAGTTATAGCCGCATAGTTTTTGCTATTATCCATGTCCTTGTCAGCCACAATCCTCTCCAGGGGGACAATTTCAAAGAGGTGTTGCAACAAATCTACCTGCTCTTCAAAAAGAGAAATGGGAGTTGAATATTCATCTGAATATTGAACAGCATCTTTGTTGGATACATCATGGAATAAGAAAATAAAACGGTTTCCCCTGAAAATCCGCATAAAGGCCCGGTTGGACATAACGTCCTTCATCACTTGTTTTAACGGCGTCATCTCTTAGCTGCTTGTATAAAAATCATTACTAAATTTCCTTTGGAAATATTTACAAAATACTTTTTATGCTCGCTTTTATAAATAATTTCCTGCCGATTTTTCATTTACGTTTGCTCCCTAAATAACTGAGTTAACAGATATTGTAAGATTATATACTATAAACTTAATCCTCAGGGGCAGGTGCGCAAAAATAGCATTTCTATCTTTCACAAACCAATTCATTGGTTTTTTTAATAAAAACACCACTATTTTTTTGAGTTTTCCCGACGGCTTAAGAACCATGTGGGGAAACTTTACCAGGTAATCAGGATGAACCTTAAATATTGCCAGCTTAGCCTTGGTGTACTCTTTATCTCGCCTTATTAAGTCGCCTATATCAGGCCAATTATCGTGCCAGGCAAGTAAGTTGACATCATATATAACCTTAATACCCTGCTTAATAGCCCGAATGGCAAAATCAAAATCTTCCCCATCGGTAAAAAGGGTATCGAATCCGTTTAACTGCAAGAATATACTTTTAGGGAGTGAAAGATTACATGCTGTAAAGGAAAAATTATCAAACGTAACCTCAGAAGGGCTCTTAACGCCTTCTTTCCAGGATTGTTCCATATTAATCAAAAACTTGCCAAAAGGATAATTTGCATCCTTAGGGTTCCTATACCCATTTCCACAAACAATAGTACCGGGGCTTTGCAAATGATATTCTATATGTTTTTTTATAAGATCTTTCTCACATAGCATATCGTCATCCAGAAAAATTAGCAGGTTACCTGAACTTGCTTCAACTCCTTTATTCCTTGATTTTCCCCTGCCGGAATCATTATTCCTTACTATTTTTAAATTGAACTTTGAATGATAGTCTTCTTTCAGGCCATCTACATAGTTATCGTAATGGGTATGGTCAATAACTAATATCAACTCATCAACAGCGACCTCCTGTGTAACTAAAGAATCAAGAGTCTTTCTTAATTTTAAAGAAGGATTATAGCTTGGTATAATTAAAGAGGTGGTCAATCTACTTTGCCTTTAAAAAACAATGATAAGTAAATTTTTGCTATTTCGGATGCGTAGGTATGCCGACTATTTGTGAAGTATAGTAGGGCCCTTATTAAAACCAAAGTCTTGGCATACAATAGCCCATAATATTTTTTTATAAACCTATACTCATTCAAGTGCTTTAACTTCAGTATGGAAACAGAAGAAGAAGCTCCAAGATAATGTATGACGGAAGTATCGGCATCGTAATAAATGCGGTAGCCCATTTTCCTGATTCGGTAACACCACATTAAATCTTCCGCATACATAAAAAAGTCTTCGGGTAATTTCCGGTTTTCAAACCTCTCCAATACTTTAGCAGGAAACATAAAAAATGCGCCCCAAACCGAATCACAATAGATACTCGTTTTATGGTCAAAAAAAACACCACCCATCATTTTCCCCCGCTGAGGTTGTGGTATTAATTTATGAATGCGGAATAATTCTACGATAGCTAAAAATACGGATGGAAGCGGCTGGCATTGTTTTTGAATAGTACCGTCAGGAAATTTAAGCATACAAGTTACCACTCCTATTTTATCATTGCTTTTTAAAACCTCAAAACATTTTGCTACAGAGTTTTCTGTCAGTACCACATCACTGTTGAGGAGCAACACAACGCTACCCTTTGCCATTTCAATTCCCAGGTTATTTCCTTTTGCAAAACCTGAATTCTCAGGGTTTGCAATTAATTTTATTGATTGGAATTTTTCTGTAAATAAATTGGGAGAGCATTCCGAAGAGGCATTATCAACCAGGATAATTTCATATTCAATATCCTTCGTAAACCGAATAATAGAATCAATACAGGAGCAGGTAAGTTTAAACGTATTGTAATTGACTATGATAATAGATACATCCACGCTACCTGCTAAAAACAATTTATATACGTTAGTTGCTTCAATAAAGAATTCTCACAAATATAAGGCCTTGTAATGTTCCTTATTTTACGACGAAAGTAATTACTTTGATCAATCTTTGAAAATGTAATGGCATCTTTTGAAACGTCAGCAGCTAGGCACTCACAAATATTTTGCATTTGCCGGATATTCGCTGAATAAAGAACCTCCCTATACTTTTTGTTGGAAAATCCATATTTAAGATTATTCTTAAAGAATAAAGAAACTTTTTGCCATAATGATGTGTTGGCTTCCGTAAAACCGATGGCATTATTATCATGCATCCTATACTGCATGAGGGGCTTATTAATACAGCTAATCTTCCCAACTGAACTACACACTAATAATAGCCAGTGGTCGTGAAGTTTTATACTATTTTCTGTATGTAGTGCCTGTTCAATAAGCCTCCTGTTAAATAACATATTACAACCGGGAACATAGTTTTTAAGAAAAAATATTTGCATTCCCTTTTTTGCGGAGTAGTTCGTCCGCCTAAGGAATGACTGCTCTGTAACTTTCATTTCAGAATCTACCATTTGTACATCAGAAAAAAGAAGATGGGCCTTAACAGGTAATGTTATTTCTTCGACTATCATTGCAGCCATCATCGTTGATATTTTTTCAGGATACCAATAATCGTCCTGGTCGCAATACATAATATAATCTGCGGAGGAATGTCTCAGCAATTTTGAAAAAGAAGCCGAATAGCCCATATTACCCTCTTCATCCTTAATAAGAAGTATTTTACCAGGATGTTTTTCGGCATACTCCCTTATAATGGATAAGGTTCCATCCTTAGAACCATCATCACGTATTATCAATTTCCAATTAGAATAATCTTGTTTCAAAATGCTTTCAAGCTGGATGGTGAGATATTTTTCACCATTATAGGTAGAAAGCAATATTTCAACCGGGGAACTCATGCCTACAGCCCCTTAGATTATATCCTTATATTTCATAATACCCATTTTGCGGAAGAGGTTGCTAATCTTGGGGAAATATGTCCGCATAGCAAGATCAAACGCCAGTCCTTTATTTTTCGATGTCTTGAAAAGAATCAATTGATTAAGGTAGCCTCGGTTTAAATAGGTACTGTGCTTTGCCTGCATATAGGCAAATATTTTCAAAAGCTTATCTTTTTGTACTGTATGTATCATTGATTTTGCGGAATACCTGTAATCGAACATTATTTTATCAATATACATAAATTTCCCCGCACGAAAAGCAATACTCAACCAGAAATCCCAATCTTCATAACCCATTACAGGCATATTTTCATCATAGCCACCTACAGCTTCCCATACCGATTTCCTGTATACTGCACAGGCATCAATATAATTTTCAATCATTAATCGTTGTAGGTTGAATTCCCCCCCTTCCCATAACCCTGTCTTTTCACCAAAATATTCTGCATTGCCATAAACAATATCCAATGAAGGGTTCTCGTCCAGCAGACGGATACCCTCATAGATATATTCCGGCCTTATTTTATTATCGCTGTCAAGAGGCAGAATATATTTACCAAAAGCAGCTCGGATGCCTGTATTCCTTGCTGCACCTAAACCTTTATTCTGCTGATTAATAATTTTATATCCTTTTGTCTCTAGCTCCTTTAAAATTGCAAGAGTAGTGGAATCTGTGGAGCCGTCGTTAACAATTATTATTTCATAAACATCCTTATCCCTGCATTGTAATATGCTTTGCAGGGCTTCATCCAGGTAATGCCCCTGGTTGTAACAAGGAATAACTATGGAAATAATAGGAAGCATATTAAACTTATTTTTTTCCTATAACAACATAATTAGTTGTATTAATCTCGTTGTAATTCTTTTTATCGAAATATGAAAATACCCGGTTAACAAATGCCCTGAAAAGTCTTATTTTAACTATTCTAGCCGGCATGGTATGAATAATAACCTGCCCCATCAAGGCCCATTTTCCTCCATTCGAAAGTATTTCATCAATTGAGAACCCATTCTTTTCGAGCACATAACGGAATCCATGCTTTGTAAAGCGGAAAAAATCGTAAGGCTCCTCATGCAAATGCCAGTACATAGGCCCGGCAACTATAAAACATCCTCCTGGTTTTAAAAGGCGGTAAGCTTCCTTCACCAATGCCTGGTGGTCTTCCACATGTTCGATTACCTGTGTACAAAATACCGTATCAAAAGTTGAATCCGGCAAAGGAATGGTTAAAACATCACAAATAATATCAACCCTGTGCTGGTCCGATTGAACTATGTCGCAGCCTATATATTCTTTTGCAATGCCTTTAAACATATCTTCATAAGGCTTGTTTCCACAACCCATATCAAGTACTTTTCCTGCCGCATATTTTTTTACTGCATATTGCAAATCCCTTATTAAAGGCTTATATACAAGATAGTAATGGTCAGCAATATCAACTGAAGTGAAGTCTTTAAATCGTTCCAGGTCTTCTTCTCTCATTACCTATTTCTTTTAAATAAATTATCCAGAAAATATTTCAACGTTGCTCTATTTGTGTGGAGCACCGATTCATAATAACTGATTTTTTGAATCTTTTCCTTCAACATCTCGGGATGAACAAGTGATAAAACCTTTTGATTATCCGTTAATGCCAGCTCTTTAAGTTTAGGATAATTTGAAAGAGCATCTTGTTTAACAAAAAACATGATGTTCTGTCTATACCACCATTGAATTTTTGGGTTATTCCAAATCCTTGGCCTTATGCAATCTACAGGAACATACCCCTTTTTATAAAATATAGTTGCCCAATAATCGGGAAATTGTTCATTTACATGCATAGTACCTTCCTGGCCCGGAATGGCGGCAGAAAACAAAACAATATCACTCAATGCACACTGGGATTCTACAAATAACTCAGCAAAATCACCTTTCAAATGTTCCGCAACTTCAAGGCATGAAACCAAATCGTATTTCCTATTGCTTTTATACCCCTTTTCAAGGTTACATTCTTCAAAATTTTCCTTATGAATCTTAAGTTGTTCTTTATCTACATAGGCTCCATCAACTCCACGTATATCTTTTGCTCCATTTTTCCCCCAAACGCTTAACCAGGCACCAATACCACATCCAATATCAATAACCGAAGCCGGCACAACATATTCCTTAACAACAGGAATAACCCCCTCTGCAGAGTCTATTGCCCCCTGTAAATGATATTCAAAAAAATTATCTGTATAGTTCTTTGGCTGCATCAATACTATATGTTTCTCGAGTTAGGTACA
>JABDAL010000044.1 GCA_013289165.1 Bacteroidota bacterium | reverse complement strand
ATAAAGAAACTACCATTACTTATAGCCTTGCAAACGCATCGAATGTTACTTTCACAGTTTATGATGTAACAGGCAGAATTATAGCAAGCAATAACTATGGCATCATTAGTCCCGGACAACATGAAATTAACCTTAGTGCTGATACATTTAGTCCTGGTATCTATTTCTATACCTTCGATATAAATGGAAGTATAGTTACTAAAAAGATGGTTATTACAGAGTAATAGTTGATAAAAACAATAAAAGAAAAACCCTACCGTTAGCGTCAGGGTTTTTCTTTTAATAATGCGTACCTTTGATGTCCTGATTTATAAATTCTATCCATTGAAAAAGTTAATATTAACCTCTTCCTTTATAGTTTTTACTTTCCTCCCCTTAGCCTATTCCCAAAGTTATTACAACCAGGTATCCAAAGGTTTACCTAATCATCACATTATAACAGGTAAAATGCCCGGGCAACCGGGTGGAATTGATACCACAGGTTACCTGTTTGATTATTACCTGTCAGACTCATTTAGCTATAAAAGTAACTTTATAGGTGGGCAAGGACAATTGATAAATAATTCCTATCGTTTTCCTAAAGATACAAGCGGGAGTTACCAGGGGAAAACAATGTTTTACATGAATTATGATTGTATCAACTCCATTACGGTGGCATTTGACAGCCTCTATTCTAACAATACCCCTACCCCCTGGTCCATCTTAAGCGTTACAATTGATACGATATATGTCCCAATTATACAAGTAAATCATAGCAACCACCCTGATACACTTGAAATTCAATTGAACTCAGTAGATGAACGGGGATATCCCCAACTGGCTCCATTTTTACTTGATACCTTAATTATAGACACTAATATTGGTAATCGAAACAACTATTCGGTTAATGTTATAAAATGGGCAACAAACGGATACCAGGTTCCGGGTGGCACAAAGTTTGCTGTCAGCGTGACATACTTCGACTCTACTAAGCTTGATAGTTGCTGGTTTATTTATGGATATGGCGCATTCAAAGATACCTGCCCTACCCGTCAGAAAGGAGATGCAGCACTTGCCTATCCAACTAATTTTTCAAAAATATCTGCTCTGCCAAAGCCTTTCATTGCAAATAGCTTTGCCCTATGGAATGAATATGTAGGGCACGGACTGCTACCTGATCAAACAGGCGATGATGTATATTTTCCGTGCGACACTAACGATAAAACTTTTCATCCTAAAGTTGACGGAGCAAACTATCTTCAAGATATTGATATTGCTACCTATATTCAACTGGTTGTAAATACAGGGATTGCTAAAATTAATCCGGCACAGTTAAATGTAGTGCAGAACTATCCTAATCCATTCAGTGATAAATCAACCATCAACTACACAATTGCTAAACCCGCGGATGTAAACCTCAAAGTAGTTGACCTTACGGGAAGAGAATTATTGGTGCAGGAATATACTAACGTAGCTCCGGGAGAACACTCAATAGTTATAAATGGAGATATACTTGCTCCGGGAATATATTTCTATTGCATCAGTAGCTCTAACTATACAGTAACTAAAAAGATGGTAGTTAATTAAAACTGCCTTTCTATAGTATTCTGCGAACTAATTCTTCCAGCTCACTTAACATCATGGCAGTTGCGCCCCAAACGGCATAGCCCTCTAAAACATAGGCAGGGACTGTTCTTTGCAATCCTGAACTGAGGTTAATGGATTTTTCCTGTTTGGTTTCGGGGTCTACTAATTTCAAAATATTCACGTCAAAATATTTTTGGATTTCAGCCTTATTTATTGAAGCATCAAAAATACTATCACTCGTGCCTATAAATGGATGTACTATAAAATTGCTGGGTGGGATATATAGAGGAGTCAGTGCCCCTATCTTTGTAACTTTATCAACAGGTAACCCTATTTCTTCATTGGCTTCCCGGAGAGCGGTACTCCATAAATCGGCATCAAAGGGTTCAGCCCGTCCGCCGGGGAATGCAATCTGGCCGCTATGCACCCCAAATTCAGCCCGAAGAATGAGGCGAACGTAAATTCTATCTTCATTGGGATAAAGCCAAATAAGTACTCCACTTTCACGGGGCTTCTTTTCAATATCTGCCGTATATCGACTTTTGTCCCTGTCCGGCAGAGCCATTCGTTTTTGAGCATCCCAGCCAGGTAGTCCTTTTATTATTTCTTGTTTTAACTTATAAATAAACTCCGCATACATACTATTATGCTGCCAGTTCATTTAAAAGCGCAAGGTTTACTTCGTCCATGTTGTTCTCCTTATCGGTCTCGAGAACTTTTGGTATGTGCGGAAATTTTTTCATCATTAGCTTAAATCCAAGCGTACCTATCTTTCCTTTGCCAATATGCTCATGCCTATCGAGCCTGCTACCTAAATCACCTTTTGAATCATTAAGATGTATGGCACATAGTTTATTTAATCCAATTGTACTATCAAATTCACCCCACAATTTGTGGAAACCATCTTCCGTAGAGATATTATAGCCTGCTGCAAAAGCATGGCAGGTATCAAAACAATTGCCAATTCTGTCAGAGCCACCCGCCAAATCCATAATGTTGCTTATATGTTCAAACTTATATCCCACATGAGAACCCTGTCCGGCGGTATTTTCCAGTAATATTTTTACTTTTGAATGGGACGTTTCCGAAACGATTGTTTTTAATGCATCGGCAATGCGTTTCATAGCATCCTCTTCGCTGCTTTCTCCGGCAGCACCGGGATGAAGCACCGTATAAGCAAGCCCTAGCTCATGGCAACGCATTACTTCATCGGTAAAAGCGGCTATTGATTTTCCACGCAAGTCCGGGTCGGCACTTGCCAGGTTTATAAGATATGAGGCATGAGAAAAAATAACTTTCACCTTAGGATTATCGGCCCATGCCGTAGCAAATGCTTTTTTTTCCTCTTCTGAAATAGGTTTAGCCTTCCACTGCCTTTGATTTCGCGTAAAAACCTGGAAGGTATCAATACCAAGCACACGCGCTTCATCAAAGCCATGCTCCAATCCTCCGCTAACTGAACAATGTATACCAAGCAGCATAATTTTATTTTTTGTTTGACTACGAATGTACGAATTTATCGGCAACCATTTCATGCTACGCTTGGTTACCTGAATTTCCCTACATTTGAATATATTTAAACATCATCGTCATGGTTGCAAAATTTGCCGCTCAAATTTTTGAACGGGAACTAAATAAGCTTATCGAAGAAATAAAGCTCTATCCCAGCGAGGAAAAAATATGGGTAATTTCCGAAGGAATTAAAAACTCCGGCGGAACTCTTTGTTTGCATATATGTGGGAATTTGCAGCATTTTATTGGCAATGTTATGGGAAATTCGGGCTATATAAGGAATCGAGACAAGGAATTTTCTGCCACTAACATCCCTTCATCAGAATTAATTTCCGAGATTAAAAAAACCATTGCAGTAGTGGTTTCTACTCTTGAAGCTACTCCTGAAATTGATTTGGAAGAGGAGTATACTGCATTTCCTGCCCACTTGCTGGGCAAAGAAAAATTGACCAAAGGATTCTTCCTGATGCATCTTCTGTCTCACATGGATTATCATCTCGGACAAATTAACTACCATCGCAGGATGATTTAAACATTTATTGTTCTATCGTTCACATAATTTGAGATATTTGCAAGCCATTTAAAATAAGCCATGTCCGCAGACAGTTTAGTTATAGTTCCTACATACAACGAAAAGGGTAATATTGAAAATATAACCCGAAAAGTTATGTCATTGCAGGGCAATTTCCATCTGCTGGTGATTGATGATGGTTCGCCGGATGGCACTGCTGACATCGTAAAATCGCTGATGAAGGAATTTGATGGGCGCCTCTTTATAGTAGAACGAAAAGGCAAACTGGGGCTTGGAACAGCTTATATAGCAGGATTCCGGTGGGCTTTAGAACGTGGGTATGAATACATTTTTGAAATGGATGCCGACTTTTCCCACAACCCGGATGACCTTATTCGATTAAAAGAAGCCTGTGTAAAAGGTGCTGACCTTGCCATAGGCTCACGATATGTGAAGGGTGGAAAAATATCGAAATGGGATTCGCAACGGCTGGTAATGTCTTACCTTGCCTCGTTATATGTAAGAGTAGTTTTGTGGATAAATGTAAAAGATACTACAGCCGGTTTCAAGTGTTACCGGCGCAGGGTATTGGAATCCATTCACTTTGATGATATTCGCTTTATTGGTTATGCTTTCCAGATAGAAATGAAATACCGCACACATAAAAAAGGCTTTAAAATTGTTGAAGTACCTATCACATTTACAGACCGAGAGGTAGGGGTTTCAAAAATGAGTACTAAAATTTTTAAAGAAGCTATTTGGGGCGTTTTACAAATGCGGTTCTTCAAATACTAATAGTAGATGTTCCATATCCTCATACGAAATGCCTTCGTAGTTAATGAAGGAAAAACGGTAAAGGAGGATATTTTAATTGAAAACGGGCTAATATCAGAAATAGCTCCAGTTATTAACTCTTACCCGGCAAATACTCAAATAATTGAGGCAGGGGGAAAACATCTTTTACCCGGAGTGATTGATACACATGTGCATTTCAGGGAGCCGGGGCTGGTATATAAAGCAGATATTTATACCGAGTCGAAAGCGGCGGTTGCTGGAGGGGTTACCTCTTTTATGGATATGCCCAATACATTTCCGCCTGTATTGACGCAGGATTTACTGGAGGAAAAATATACTATAGCATCTGAAAAGTCCCTTGCCAATTACTCTTTTTATATGGGGACTTCGAATGATAACTTTGATGAGGTTATTAAAACGAACAAAAAAAATGTATGCGGAGTAAAAATATACCTGGGGTCATCTACCGGGAATATGTTGGTTGACAATCCTGCCAGTATTGAAAAACTTTTTAAGAACTCTAATCTATTAATAGCAGTACACTGCGAGGAAGAAAGCATTATAAAGGCAAATGCACAACGAATAAAAAATGAATATGGTGACAATCCCCCTCCATCTATTCACCCAGTAATACGTAATGAGGAATGCTGCTATGTTTCATCCTCCCATGCTGTAGAACTGGCAAAGAAAATGGGAACGAGGCTACATATAGTCCATGTTTCCACAGCAAAGGAAACAGGCTTATTTGATAACTCTGTTCCATTAGAAGAAAAGAAAATAACTGCCGAAGTATGCCCGCACCATCTTTGGTTTTCCAATAAAGATTATGCCGAAAAAGGCAACCTGATAAAGTGGAACCCCGCTATTAAAACCGAACAAGACAAAACAGGACTCTTGCAAGCCTTGCTCAGTAATAAAATTGATACCATTGCCACCGACCATGCACCGCATACCCACGATGAAAAGGAACAGGCTTATTTTTCATGCCCTTCGGGAGGGCCTATGGTGCAGCATTCGCTTGCAGTTATGCTTGAATTAAGTAAACTGGGAAAACTGCCAATAGAGAGAGTGGTAGAAAAAATGTGCCACGCCCCGGCTACCTGTTTCCACGTACAGAAAAGGGGGTTCATACGAAAGGGATATTGGGCTGACCTTGTTTTGGTAGACTTAGACTTACCCTGGAAGGTAGAAAAAAACAACATACTTTATAAATGCCAATGGAGCCCATTGGAAGGGGAAACATTCCACTCAAAAGTTACCCATACGTTTGTAAACGGCAACCTTGTTTATGAAAACGGGACGTTTAGCGAGGGAGTAAAGGGGCAACGGATTTTGTTTAACAGGTAAGTTACAACCTCCCTATTGGGGAGGCATATTTAATTGCTCCCGTTTCATTTATTGCAAAAAATGAATGAAATTTATCAAAATCCAAAAAGCGTTATGTCACGCTTCTTCACGAAATGGGCAACGTGACATAAGGATAGTAGGCTCACAAAACCAAGTACTTAAGGCAGCTTTTTATCGTGACGTGTTTTTTTAGCCACCGTGACATATCTTTTTGCAATGCAAGTGTATACTAATTGCGTGTCAAGCCCAGGACATGGCAAACAATACCGCTAACCAATGGGGAGTTAAGTAAAAGCCACTACGGAATAAACGAGTACTTCTCTACCCTTGCCGATTTTTACACTTATTTAAGTGCCAATTATGGGGTTCAGGTAAATGATACGAAATGAAATAATAAATGTACAGGTGATACGATAAACTTAATTCAATTTACTGAACCGGTAGATTCTCCAAATTTCGGTTCGCTCTTCCCAATTGTTAAAATTGATTTTGCCTATCCATGCGGGGAGATAAGAATAAACCATCTCGGTTTTATATCCTTTTATGCCGTTGAAGAACTCCCCATTGCGTATATGTTTATCAAGAAAAAGGGCAGTTTGAGGTTGAGAGGTTTCTAGGAATTTATTGATTTGGCTAAGGCTGTCTATGTAAACAGTATTAATGTCCTGATTTTTATAAAAGCTTGCCCTGGAGCCGTACATAGAATAATCCACATCATTATGGAAAGCAAACAGGGGTGTCCCCTTAGCAAAAGCATGCTCATATAAATATTCGCAATAGCACACGGCAGAATTGGCAGGAGCCAATATCCTGAATAGAAGAGTAGGAATAGATATGCACCACAAAATTGTAATTACGTAACGGTGCATTTTAAGATAATAGCTTTTCGAAAGGAGATAATCGAAACCGAGGGCTGTTAAGTAAACAAATATAAAAGCGACAGGGAACAAAAAACGCAATTCCTTGTGTGGTGTAAAAAAATGCAAGGCAATAAAGGGAATAATTATCCAGGCAAAGGGGTCGCGTAGATTCTTAAACATTCCGATAAAAAACACAACCAGCAGGATTAAACTGAAGGGAGGAACCCCTTTCATAAAAAATTCAGAAAAATAAAACCACCATGGGTTTGTACCAAACTGCACAGCCATGTGCCTGGTAATATTAGCATCGAAATAATTAAAGGGAGTAAATGTCCACTGGCCATAAAACCAATAGTCTATAACTACATTCAGGGCTATTGCAAAGGCCATGGAAATACCTATAGTAAAAATATATTTCCATTTTGTTTTATTTATAAATAACAACCATGCTGCCAGTCCAGCTAAAGCAAACAGTATTTGAAAACGGATAAAGAAGGAGACTCCAAATAATAAGCCGGAAATAATATACCCTCCCCATGAATAAGTCTTTTTTTCATCCATTTTTAAAATGATATAAACTCCGGATAATAAAGCTATCCCCGATAGATTTTCCGGAGTAAACCGCACAGCGAGGTAGGGAACAAACCACAAAAACAGGCTCAAAAGTATAAACAGCTTCTCACCTTTGGGCCCTTTAAACTTAGACAACAAAAGCAGGCAAAGCTTACAGGTTATAAACCAACTCCATATACCCACAAACAGGCGCAGAATAAAGGTGAGTATAAACGGGTTATATATATGCAACCAATTTAAAACCCGAACAAGCACATAGGCCATTCCGGGTAAAAGGGTAGCCCTTACCCTTTGTGCAAATTCCCATGGCAACTGTGCAGCAGGCATAATTCCCATTTTATAACTGCAAAATTCCAGTACCTGGAAATGTTCATCTGCCTGGTTAAAACCTGTACTGAACCATGCGCACAATATAATTAGTGCCAGTCCGGCAAAAAAAAGACGGGAGTACTTTGACCCGATAATGTCTTTCACTACAAAGGGGAATTTTAAAAACCGAACAAATATAGAAAACCCTTATAGCCTGACCATATATTTTGTAATTTAGCCGTTAAAAATTTACCTTGAAAATAAAAGAACTGCTAACCTATTTGGAGGAAATATGTCCCTTGAACTACCAGGAATCGTATGATAACTGCGGGCTGCAAATGGGAGATACTGAAAAAAATGTAACCGGGGTGCTTCTTTGCCTTGATTGTACAGAAGATGTTTTAAAGGAGGCTCAAAAATTAAAATACAACCTGGTTATCGCTCACCACCCAGTTATCTTCTCACCTATTAAAAAACTAACCGGAAGAACTTATTCAGAAAGAACTGTTATTTACGCTATAAAAAACGACATCTGTATTTATGCTATGCATACTAACCTCGACAACATACAAACAGGTGTTAATCATAAAATTGCTGAAAAAATCGGACTAAAAAACCTTTCCATATTGGCTCCGAGGAAAGGTATACTCCGCAAACTAGCTACTTTTTGCCCCACCAATAGCGCTACTAAGGTGAGAGAAGCTTTATTTGCTGCAGGGGCCGGCAGAATAGGCAATTATGATGAATGTAGCTTTAATACTGAAGGGATAGGCACTTTCAGGGCAGGAGAAAATGCAAACCCGCATGTCGGGGCCAAAAATCAGCAACACCATGAAAAAGAGGAAAAAATAGAGGTTATTTATCCTTCGCATATTGAAAAAAAATTACTCCAGGCCCTGTTAAAAGCACACCCATACGAAGAAGTGGCATACGATATATATCCCCTTGAAAACTCTCATCCCCAGGTAGGTTCAGGCATGGTAGGTGAATTGAATGAACCTATGAATGAGAAGGACTTCTTTGCCTCACTAAAAAAGAACATGAAGCTATCTAGTATACGCTATACCCCATTTACGGGCAAAAAAGTGAAAAAAGTGGCTGTATGTGGGGGCTCAGGGGCATTTCTGCTGCCCAATGCCCTATCTGCAGGTGCAGATGCCTTTGTTACAGCCGATTTTAAGTATCACCAGTTTTTCGATGCGGAGGGCCACATACTTATTGCTGATATCGGACACTATGAAAGTGAACAATTTACGCCCGAAATAGTATATAAACTAATAAAGGAAAAATTTACTACCTTTGCAGCCCAAATTTCAAAGACGAGTACTAATCCCGTTAATTATTTTTAAAAATGTCATCAACTAAAACCGGCAAAGGAGCAGCAAAGAAATCTTATCTTCAAGGACTTCAGGGTATGGCCCAGGAGCGCCTCGAAGAAGAATTGCAAGCATTATACCAATTACAAAGCATAGATTCACTCATAGATGAAATACGTGTATTAAGAGGGGAATTGCCCATGGAAGTCCAGGAACTGGAAGAAACTATTGATGGCTTGAAACTCCGCATTGCAAAACAACAAGAGGAGATTGAAAGCCTTGAAAAGATGATTTCGGAAAAGAAAAATGCTGCCAAGGATTCTCAGGGTTTGATAAAAAAATATGAATCGCAACAAAATAAGGTTCGTAACAACAGGGAGTTCGAATCGCTGACAAAAGAACTTGAATTTCAAAAACTGGAAATCCAACTCTCGGAAAAAAGAGTTAAGGAATATAAGGCATCCATTATAGCCAAGCAGGAACTAATGAAACAATCGGAAGATGTTTTAGCCGGTAAAAACAAAGACCTGAAAGCTAAGAAGGATGAATTGGAAAAGATTGTTTCGGAAACGGAAAAAGAAGAAAAGGACCTCCAAAAGAAATCTACCGAAGCTAAATCACATATTGACCAAACCCTTTTGAACGCTTATAACCGCATACGCCCTAATTTTAAAAATGGGTTGGCTGTTGTAACGATTGAAAGAGGCGCCTGCAGCGGATGCTTTGTGAAAATACCACCTCAAAGGCAAACTGAAATTACCGCTCACAAAAAGCTGGTGGTTTGCGAACATTGCGGTAGGATAATAGTGGATACGGCTCTTATTGACGAGAAGAAAAAAGCTCCTACCTCAAAGGTATTGGAAAACCACGCCTAAGCCGGAAGGTCGGAAGCCCGACAGGCAAATATTGCGAAGATACTTGACCGATAAATTTTAAACCTCATGCAGTGCGTGGGGTTTTGTTTTTGTAAGATGCAAAATTTTTCACAAAAAAACGATAAAATTCTATTAAATTGAAAAAGTTTTATGTCACGGTTTTTCACGAAACGGGCAACGTGACCTAAAGAATATTAGGTTCACAAAACCAGCTACTTAATGTAGCTTTGCACCGTGACGTATTTTTTGGCATACCGTGACATATCTTTTTGCTATGCAAGTATATTAACATTTATAATAATCAAATATAGGAAAGTTTGGGAATAATGTATCTTTGTAAAACGAAAAAGCACGCCATTGGCGTGAGTGCTTTATAATATATTATAGTTGAAAGGGCATCAACTTTTGTGAATACAAAGGTATGAATAATTTTTCAACTAAATATGATAGTGTACTAATATCACCTGATTTTTCAGAGGATATAGACGATGAATTATTATTTTATACTATGGAATGGGCAAGACCGGAACATTCAAAAAACAAAGTTGATGAAGCAGGGTGTATATTAGTTGATTATGAACCAACCAATCAACTTAATAGAGAGGCTGCTTACCAGATTATTAATAACTGGAGAGCATCACATAACTATCCTTTAAATACATTTCAGGTACGTTTACGCTCACGAGCAAAGGCAATAGACAATAAAAGCATTGTAGTTCAGAGAATAAAACGGTTATCATCCATAGGACATAAATTAGAAAGATTCAAAACTATG
Organism: Bacteroidota bacterium; assembly: GCA_013289165.1. Taxonomy (GTDB): domain Bacteria; phylum Bacteroidota; class Bacteroidia; order JABEUT01; family JABEUT01; genus JABEUT01. The sequence continues at coordinate 10,300 of JABDAL010000044.1, read as the reverse complement.
AGATTGTCTCAAATTCAGGATATTGGTGGTTGTAGGGCTATATGAGTGATGTTAATCTTGTTGATAATTTAGTAGAAGATTACTTAAAGAAGAGTCAATTTAAACACAAATTGTTTTCAAAAAAAGATTACATAACAACTCCTTCAAAATCAGGGTATAGAGGCGTTCATTTAATTTATGATTACCATAGTAAAAGAAACAAGTATTACAATGATTTGAAAATTGAAATACAGATACGTTCCTTACTTCAACATGCTTGGGCTACTACTGTTGAAACTATTGATATATTTACTAAACAGGCGTTAAAGTCCAGCCAGGGAGATAAGGATTGGAGTCGTTTTTTTGTCCTGATGAGTTCGGCAATGGCTATAAAAGAACAAAGACCCATTAGCCTTAATACTCCAGCTGACTTAGTAGGATTAAAGAATGAAATAATAGAATACGAAAATAAATTAGGGGTAAAAAATAAATTAAATGCTTTTAGAGTGTCTATGAGGCTTTTAGATAGTTTGGACAATAATTCAAATCAAAATATTCAAGATGCACATTATTATTTACTTGAATTAGACACTACAAAAAATATCGTTAAGATTATAACATTTAATCAAAATGAATCAATTAAAGCTAATGAAGCCTATATAGAACTTGAAAAGGCTTCTGATATAAGTATAAACGTTGTATTGGTTTCCGCTGAATCATTGTCCACTCTAAAACTTGCTTACCCTAATTATTATGCTGATACGGATATGTTTCTTACTTCTCTTAATGAAATAATTACCTAAAATTCATTAACTTTTGCTCTATGCCAAAGAAGAAATACAAGCCCAAATCCGGCAATGAAAAGCCCCTTAAACTAAAGGGTAACATGGACGACTTATTAAAGGCCATGATGAAATCCCCTAAGCCTAAGAGGGGAAAGCATTAAATACTTGGTTCCTTTCGTTCTTTAGTCATTTTAGATGCTTTTTCATGGGTAGCGGAAAGGTTGTGATAGCAAAATAGGTATTTGCGTGAGGGATAGAAGTGGAAAGCCCACAGTCCCGCCATAGGCGGGGCGAGGACTTGTAACGGAAAGCCCGACCCCTTGCGCATCGCTTGGGGGCACGCCCAAAAATACAGGATATAATAATATCCCCTTAACGATAACTTCATATTGAATTAATGGCTATCTTGGGCGTACCCATTATCTTTGACGCCAATGAAAACAATATACCTTGTACGCCACGCAAAAGCATCTCGTGATAAAAAGGGTATTAAGGATTTGGAGCGCCCTCTAACCTCCGCAGGTATCTACAGGGCGCAAAAAATAGCCAAAAAACTTTCAGATAAAAAAATACTTCCCGGCAGAATTTTATCAAGCCATGCTTTCCGTTCACTTAATACGGCATTGATTTTTGCTATCAATCTTCGCTATCCTGTATCGGCACTCGAAATAAGTTCGAGCCTTTACGAACAGAATGCTTCTGACATTTTAGATATGCTGAAAAAACAAAATGATTCAATTTCATCCCTTATGCTTTTTGGGCACAACCCGAGTATAAGCGTGCTTTGCAACCAACTTACAAAAAAGAAAGGCACCGAGCTTCCTACTTCAGCTGTTATATGCATCCAATTTAAGACCGACAAGTGGAACGATATTACCAAACATACGGGTAAACCGGTCTTTACTGAATTGGGCAAATAATCTGCATGTTTTCCCGTCCCATTTGTTTTCTTATTTTTAATCTGAAACAATAGTTTTACCTTTGAACTTCCGTTTATGAAGAATAAATATATACCAAGAGACATAAGCTGGCTATCTTTTAATGAAAGAGTATTCCAGGAAGCTACCGATAAAACGGTTCCCATTATTGAACGGATGAAATTCCTGGGCATATTTTCCAGCAACCTGGATGAGTTTTTCCGTGTACGTGTGGCTACCATTGCCCGCCTTGCCGAAGTAAAAAAAGGCGTGAGTGAGTTTGTAGGAGAAGACCCTGCCAAACTACTGAAGCAAATCCATAAAAAGGTATTGGAGCAACAACAGGAAGTGGAAAATGTGTATAATGCCATTGTAAAAGAACTGGAAAACCATAAGGTATATATTGTTGACGAGAAAAACCTGAATAAGGAACAGAGTGCATTTGTACTAAAGTATTTCCACGAAACGGTGTTGCCTACCATGGCTCCGGTGATGATAGAAACAGCACCTAACTTTCCTTACCTGAATGACAAATCTATTTATTTTGCTGTAAAATTATATAGAAACGGGGAGCTGAAGAAGAGCATGAAATATGTCATTATTCATATACCTACCGATGTATTGCCCCGTTTTGTAGTACTGCCCAGGCAGGGCGAAAGCAGGTATATTATTTTGCTGGATAATGTAATCCGTTTCTGCCTGAATGAATTATTTGCTGTGTTGGAAATTGATAATGCAGAGGCATACACCATCAAGTTAACCAGGGATGCTGAGCTTGATATTGACCAGGACTTATCAAAGAGCATTGTAGAAAAAATTGAAAAGAGTGTAAAAGACCGTAAGAAGGGTGAGCCTGTTCGGTTAGTTTACGATAGGGAAATGCCCCACGACCTTCTGCAGTTTATCATGAAGAAAATAAAATTAAAACGCTCTTTGAATGCTATTCCTGGTGGGCGTTACCATAATTTCCGCGATTTCATCAGTTTCCCCAATGTAGGAAATAAAGAGCTCCTGTACAATTATCCTGCTCCCCTACCCCATCCTGAGTTGAGTAAAGCTAAAAGCCTTTTTAGTGTAATCCGGAAAAAAGATATTTTACTTTGTTATCCCTACCAGTCCTTCAACCACGTTATTGACCTTTTAAGAGAAGCCAGTATTGACCCAAAGGTTAAGTCAATAAAGATGACCATGTACAGGCTGGCAAAAAAATCGAGCATTGCACATATTCTTGCCAATGCCCTTAAAAATGGCAAGTCTGTAACCGTTTTAGTGGAATTGCAGGCCCGCTTTGATGAAGAAGCAAATCTATTTTGGGCTAACCAGTTGAAAGAAGAAGGAGCTGAAGTTATTTATGGAATTTCAGGGCTTAAAGTTCACTCTAAACTACTGTTAATTACACGGGAAGAAGGCACCGGAACAGTTATGTATGGGCATATTGGCACAGGAAATTTTAATGAAGATACAGCCAAGTTATATTGCGATTGCACTCTGCTTACTTCCGACAAAAGGATTACGGGGGAAATGACCAAAGTATTTAATTTTTACAGCAATAACTTCAAGATAGGGAATTACGAACATTTGCTCGTCTCCCCCTTCTTCATGCGGAAAAAACTGATTAAATTCATTAACAAGGAAATTAAAAATGCCGGGGAAGGAAAAGAAGCCTATATAACTCTCAAGCTTAATTCGCTTGTAGATAGCGAACTGGTGAAAAAGCTTTACCAGGCAAGCGATGCCGGAGTAAAAGTTAAGCTTATCATCCGCTCCAATTGTTCATTGGTACCCGGCGTAAAAGATATGAGCGAGAATATTGAAGGCATCAGTATAATAGATAAATACCTGGAACATTCTCGCATACTTATATTCTGTAATGGCGGCGATGAAAGAATATACCTAACGTCAGCAGACTGGATGTACCGCAATTTAGACTTACGTAATGAAATTGCAGTGCCCATTTATGATAAACGAATCAGGGAAAAATTAAAGAAAATTATAGAAATTCAACTGAGCGATAACACCAAGGCCCGAATCCTGGATTTACAACAGGATAATGCATACCGCCCCACCGTGCATGGAGAAAAAAAGATACGGGCGCAGGATGAAATCTACAATTATTTTAAAGGACGCTTACGAGCACATAAACAACCTCAACCAGCTTGAAATTTGCTTCAATAGATATCGGTTCGAATGCTGTACGTCTATTGTTCTGCAACGTACTGGAAGATAATGGACAGGTAGTATTTAAAAAAGCAGAACTTATCCGGATCCCTTTACGGCTGGGTGAAGATGCATTTTTACGAAAAAAAATAACCAGGGGAAAAGCTGACCGCCTTGTAACTACCATGAAGGCATTTAAGCACCTTATAAGTGTTCATGATGTAGTTGATTACCGCGCCTGTGCTACAGCAGCCCTTAGAACTGCCACAAATAGCGACGAAATAATTAAAAGGATAAAAAAAGAAGCCGGGCTGCCCGTAAGTATTATTGACGGGAAAACGGAGGCAAGCATTATATATGCTAATCACGCGGAGGAAAACCTGGAGCATGATGCCTCTTACATGTATATAGACATAGGCGGCGGTAGCACAGAAATTACGTTGATTACAAACGGAGAATGTGTAGCATCCAAATCATTCGGTATTGGAACCATACTTTTATTGTATCATAAAGTTGAAAAAAAATACTGGCTTGAATTTCGCCAATGGATTAGGGAAATCTCGGATGGAATTACAAATATTACAGCTATTGGTTCAGGAGGTAATATCAATAAACTTTACAAAATGTCGGATAGAAAGGGGAACAAGCCCCTCTCCTATAAAAAATTAAAACTTATTACGGCCAAAATAGAATCCTATTCTACCAAAGACAGAATAAAAATATTAGGATTGAATCCTGACCGGGCGGATGTTATTGTTCCTGCCGCCAAAATATTGCTTGCCATAATGAAAAGTGCACGGATACAAAAAATGGTAGTTCCTGAAATTGGCTTATCAGATGGGATTGTAAGGGGGCTTTACGCAGATTATAAAAAGAAGAGGAAAAAGTAAGGTATCTCCGTTATTTTATTTCAAATACCCTCAAGGTATCTTTATACTTTTCGTAAAGAAAATTTTTCTCAATCCGTACTTCAGTAGCTAGCGTATCGGGGGCCTTAGTTTCATCTTCCATTATTGTTTTTAAATGAAAGGCATGTATCCTGTTTTTTGCAACATAAAACATATCATCTCCCCTAATTTGAAATGTTCTTAATCCTGTTATAGGAATAGTTTTATAATACGTTCCGTAGGAATCAAATACCAATATTCCCTGTGCTGAATCATTTAAATAAACATAGTTATTATACTCCAGCAGATAGTCAGGATTGAGAGATATGGCCAATGTTTGAGCAAAGTTTCCCGTCTTCTGAGCAATATTTAAGTTTACATCTAAGCGTATGAGTTGAAAATTTTGTGCATCATAAAGCCATACTCCGTTATCGTGAGAAGTGCAGACAAGTGTGGTTAGAGGATATCCTGCATCTGAAGGGCTGAAAGGATTTCCATTTAGACTAAGAGTGTTATCCAATAAAACAATCTCCGGAAAATCTTTAAAAAAAACAAGAATCTTCATCGGGTCATTTACATCTACCGCCGAAATTATTCCATACGATTTATCACTGTAGGTATATAGTAATTTCCCCGAGGAATTATATTTCTTCATTGAATTACCTCTGAAAAGATAAATATTCTGAAGATTATCTGTTGTGAATAAACTGCCCTCTAATGGAAGCTTACAAACCAGAATGTAAGTCTTTGCCTGGTTAAATGAGAATAAGAGAATGGAAATGGCACAAAAAAACAGAAAAGCAAAAAACTTCCGGGTTCTAAAAAACATGCTCTTTATTTATGGTACTTAAAATATCGTCTACAAATCTCCTGTCGTTATATAAACGAGGTACCTTATTTTGCCCGCCAAGCTTTCCACGCTTTTTCATCCACTCGTAGAAAGTTCCCTTAGGAAGTGAAATTACCTGGGGGATAGTCAGGTTCATATCTTTGTACCGCTTGGCTTCATAATCTGAATTGACCGACTTTAAAGCATTGTCAAGCACCTCGGCAAAGTAGCTCATGTTAGAGGGTTTCTGTTCAAACTCAATAAGCCATTCATGCGCCCCCTTGCAATTAGTATCCATATAAATAGGAGCCACTGTATATTCAGACACCACTGCCGATGTACGTTCACATGCAATCAGTAAAGCTTTTTCAGCATTATCCATCATCAATTCCTCACCAAAAGTATTGATGTAATTTTTTACACGGCCCGTGATAATAAACCGATGCGGATTAAGCGACGTAAAACGTATGGTATCTCCAATCATATAGCGCCACAAGCCACCACTGGTAGAAATAATCAAGGCGTAGTCCTCCCCTTCCTTTACATCGGAAAGAGCAAGTGTGGGTGTCCTCTCTGCCAAATTTTTTACCGGCAAAAATTCATAATAAATTCCATAATCAAGCATCAGCAGCAGGTCATCACGGGTAAGGCTGTCCTGTATTCCGAAAAAGCCTTCTGAAGCATTATATACTTCCCAAAAATTAATATCAAGCGGTTTAAAGGTTGATTTGAATTGTTCTTCATACGGATCAAACTTCACTCCTCCATGAATAAACACTTCCATATCGGGCCACAAATCGGCAAGCCTTTTTTTACCGCTCAATTTTAATGTGTGGTGTAAGAGAACCATCATCCAGGAGGGCACACCACTTATACAAGTAATATTTTCGTGCATAATGGCATGGGCTATTTTATCCATTTTAGCCTCCCATTCACTCATTAGGGCAATAGACGGTTCAGGCGCACGGAAGAACTCCGCCCAAGTGGGAAGGTTTTCCAGCAGAATAGCAGAAAGATCGCCATTACGGGCATAGGTATTATACTCATCTTCCCTGGAAGAGCCTGCCAGTGAAAGGGTTTTACCGTCGAAAAGATGAGTTTGCGGGAAAGCGTTGCAATAGAGAGTCAACATATCCTTCCCACCTTTAAAGTGGCAGTCATTCATAGACTCCTGGCTTACCGGGATATATTTGCTTTTGCTACCCGAAGTACCGGATGACTTCGCAAACCAGCGCACTTCACCCGGCCACAGAATATTATCTTCTCCTTTTCTTAACCTGTCAATATAGGGCTTTATCTGGTCGTATTCCTGTATAGGAACCCTCATTTTATATTCTGCTTCCGAAGTAATAAAAGCATATCCATATTTTTTACCCCATTCGGTATTTTTGGCCGCATCCAACAAACGAAAAAACCACTCCTGCTGTACTTCTTCAGGGTACTGAATAAACAGCTCAATCTGGTGCATGCGCTTCTTCATGAGCCAGGAAAATATGGAATTAAGGAATGGCATCAATACAGTTAATTAATGCAAATATCAATTTTTTTCTGCTCCAAAGTACCGGGTGTCATTTCTGCAATATCGTAAAATAAACCGAATGCGCTATTTTTTTAGTTTTGTAAAACTATATATGAATGCTCCCATACCTGCTCCGCAAAAAATTTATTTCAGAAATCTTGACTCTATCAGGTTCTTTGCTGCCATGATGGTCGTTTTGCAACATGACAAATTCATGCACCTTGATATACAGAATGCTATACTAAGAAGATTTCTTTTTACGATGAGTGATGGAGAAACAGGGGTATCTATCTTTTTTGTATTGAGCGGCTTTCTGATAACCTATCTTATTTTATCTGAAATAGACTTGCGGGGAAGATTTTCACTGGGTAAATTTTACATTAGAAGAATACTTAGAATATGGCCGCTATACTTTGCGGTAGTTTTTATTGCCTTTTTCATATTCCCTGCATTATCTTCCCTGTTAAAATCGCCCATTAATCAAGGGGGGAACTTATGGTATCAATTCTGCTTTTTAAGCAACTTTGACGTTATAAATATTGAAAAATACCGTATAGGCACTGAAATACTGATGCAAAACATTACATGGTCAGTTGCTATTGAAGAGCAATTTTATGCATTCTGGCCACTCATTTTTGTTTTTTTACCACGTAAAGCAATTTTACCGGCAATTTGTTTTATTCTTATTTCTTCCTTGCTTTTTAGATTTTATTATTTTGATGATCTTACCCTTCTTTATTTCCATACATTTTCTGCCATGCTATACCTGGGCACGGGGGCTTTAACGGCCTATTTAATTATCACCCGGCAAAAAGTGAGAACATTTTTTGAACGAATGGGCACGGGTGCAATTCTTATACTATTTATCCTGCTCTTTCTTTCCGTCATGTGTAAGGGTATAATATTCCCTTCCAAAATAACACTGTTTATCTCTCAGCCTTTTTTTGCCATACTATTTGCATTTATTATTGCTTCTCAAAGTATGATAAAAAAGCCTTCTGCTCTTGAATTAGGAAATATTGGTTTTGCAAACAAATTAGGCAAATATACCTATGGCATTTACCTGCTCCACCCAATAGCATTAGAAATTACGCATATAATAGGTAAACAATTGCACGTACCCGATACCTTACTGCCTTTCCTTTGCCTGAATGTGTTTGGGCTTATTCTTACATTCGTTATTTCGTGGCTAAGCTATACCTATTTTGAAAGCAAATTTTTAAACCTGAAAAAGAGGTTTGCCTTTATTCAAAAAGATTGACACAATCTCCCCTTCCATCAAGGCTATGGCATAGAGCTGTTGATGATGGTATAATTTAGTTTCTTTTTCAAAAACCATTTTTCAAAATACGTATAGGAAAGGTAAGCAATACCTATAGTTATTAGTATGGTTACAGTATAGATAAACAAATACTTAAAAACACCCGAAATTGGAATATTTGCAAACACCAATGATTCTCCCCAAATAATAAGAGGATGATATACATATATGCCGTAGGATATTTTACCCAGTAAATTGGGCACTTTTGCCTGTAGATTTACCAGCCTGTTAGTTTTTGTCGCCTGCCCCATAATTAATATCACCGTAATTACGCTCACAAATTCAGCATCGAGAACAGAGGCAATATGAAACTGGTTAATAATTAGAGATACAATCACTCCCCATGCCAGCAGTTGGCTTATTAAGTGTGTAGATATTTTTTTAAACAAGGTGTTATTTTTTACAAATAGAACAGCGCCTAATGCCCCTATCAGCATACAGTGAAACCTGGTTACATGAATGAACATATATAAAAGCGACTTATCCCCCTGCTCGGTATAATAGCGTGCTATTATTTTCAGGACAATCATTACAACAATACCCGAAAAAATTATCCATTCCAGGTTTTTCTTTGCCTTTGCCACAACCCATGGCCAGAAAAGATAAAATTGCTCCTCTACCCCCAACGACCAATAGTGAGAGAGCAACGGAATATATCTATGCAACATGAATGGAATATTAGGGGCATAAAAAACATATAGTACCAGGGCAGTTATACTTATCTTACTGCCCGAAGCATAGATGACAACAACGCAAATAATAAGAAAGAGATAGTACAACGGCCATATTCTAAGTATTCTTCTCGCATAAAAAAAAGGTATGTTTATTTTGCCTCGTTCTTCTTTTTCAAGCAGTAGCAAATAGGTTATTAAAAAACCGCTGAGGGAAAAAAACATACTTACCGCATTACCTGCAAGCAGCAAACCTTTGGGACTGCCATCTGCAGCGGTACCAAAAATGTATGGGTTCAATTTAAAATCAGAAAGACGTAATGTTATATGTGATATAACAACACCTATGGCAGCAATAGCTCGTATTCCATTAAGCCCGTCAAGATATATGCTTTTTCTATTTTCCAATTTCAGCAAAAGGTCAAAAATAAGATATATAATTTATATATCTATATACTCCGAAAATCATTACGGAATGACACTTTCTCTCCTTCCGTGTTGCCTTTAATTGCTAAAAACAACTATACTTGCAGTAAATCCTTCCCCTTAGACTGCATGGACATACATATATATGTTTATATACTAATTTCCTTATTTACTTTTTATTTAATAGGACACTGTACACTCTTTCTTGCCAGAATAGGTAATACGCAAAATTCTTATTTCAATACATTTTCAAAACTCGTGATAGGACTTATTGTTTTTGTTGTTGTCTACTCTATTATCCTGACCAAAGGGAAAACAATAAATACAGCATTTTTCATTATAGGATTGGGTTGCATGTATATAATTAAAAGGCAGCTATTGTTGCCTAAACAGGGGTATGCAGCCAACGCTCTTTTAAAAATAGATTATAAAAAATATGGATTAATTGCTTTAGAGATTCTAGTTATTGCCCTGGGATGGTATTTATACCAATGTCATCAATATACCACTACTTCTGACTCCCCACCTGATATTGACAAATTATATTGGGCACGTGTTGCTGAATACTTGAATAGTACAGGTATGGAATCTTCTTACAATATCTATACCGTGTTTGGGAAATATATAGGAACAACTCCATACCATTATTTCGAAATATGGATATGTGCTGCTATGGCACGTACCTACAACCTTCTTTATTTTGAGGCATACGTAAAAATGTTGTGTCCTGTTTTCCTGACCATACTCTCTGTAGGAATAATAGCCATGTTCAAAATGTATTTAAAAACGAATGTGGTGAATTTGCTCCT
>JABDAL010000043.1 GCA_013289165.1 Bacteroidota bacterium | reverse complement strand
TCATAAGGATGACCAAGGAGTTACTGACTTTACAAATCTTTTGGCTGGCAAAGATTATAATATTAGAAACAGTTCGATAAGGATAAAGGAAAAGAATAAGGAAAGGTTAATCCAAAGAACGGTAAGTGATGAAACTATAAAACGTTTGATAAGAATTAAAATGAGGTTTGCGGGTACGGTGGTCGTTTTGATAGGTTCTCAAACCCATGAAAGGGATTGGGTTAATTGGGAAATTGAAGAAGCCAATAAGCAAGGCAAGAGAATTTTTGGAGTATTTTTGAAGGGTGCAAAAGATTCGGATATACCAGAAAGTCTTGATAAATACGGTGAAGGTTTAGTTGGTTGGAATTCTGAAAAAATTATTGCTGGACTTGAAGGCGAAGATATTGGATGGTGTACTTCTTCTGGTGAACCTAGGACCCCTACATACAGGCCCACTAGGGTTTGCCAATAATGGCATACTACTCTTATAAAATAACTAGAGACTATGGCTTTGCTCCAAATCCATTTTTCGGCTTTTGTACTCTAGCTTGTTGTAAGCCTCATATTAGGCTAAAAGCAGAGTTGAATGATTGGATTATAGGTACGGGAGCGAAAGCAAATAATCTACTTAATCACCTGATTTTTATTATGAAGGTTACTGAAAAGTTAAGTTTTGAAGAGTATTGGAGTGATAAAAGATTTATAAGAAAAAGGCCAGTAATTAATGGAAGTTTGGCTCAGGTCCATGGTGACAATATTTATTATAAAGAAACTGATATTTGGCACCAATTAAACTCTCATCATAGTCTTGATAATGGGGATGTTAATTTGGACAATTTGCGACAAGACCTAAGTGGTAGCTATGTTTTAGTTTCTGACAGATTTATTTATTTGGGAAAAAACAATGTTGAGGTTCCAGATAAATTCAAATCATTATGTAGTAATATTAGAGACTACTATACAATTAAAGATGATGATTTAGCCTTAGAGTTCATAGGTTTTCTTTTGAATAAGTTTTCTTTAGGAATAAATGGCGACCCATTAGACTGGAGTGATTACAGTCAATTGGAATTAATTCTTTAGTATGAAGAAAGACCATGAAACATATAGTTTTTTCACTGGAAAGATTTCTCCTTTTTTATTGTTTGAAATGGAGTATCATAGCTTGTCTTATATTGTAGAAAAGCATAAAAGCGATAATTATTTCCCTGATATTAAGATAGCTCCAGAATTAGCTTTAATTAGGTTGGTATCCCATTTTGAGGCGTTTTCTAAACATCAGTTCGCTGCTATAGTGAATATTTTACCTTCATTATTATTACATTAGAGAGAAAGGAAGAGATGTGGATCTTGCAGAGAGGTTCGACAACGGGTTAAATTTCTTTAGAGGTCTTTAGTTTGGTAAATGATTGCCAATTTCTGCCGGCGGGAAGTTGTAGTTGATTAATGATAACTATCCAGTTAATACCTATAACTTTTGTTTGACTTTTATCCCAAGCCAGTCTTCCATCCCATTCCAGCCCATATGGTTGTATACCTCCTCGGGGTTAGAAGGAATAAACTTAGGACATTTATCATTACGCATCCAAGCCATGTATTGTTTTCTGTTTCGTAATCCAAGTTTCCGCATATACGTCCGTGCTTTATTGAAAGGTAAAAAACTACTGCCAAGCCAATCATTCCAATCTATCCATCCCTTATCCTTATATACTTCATCTGGGCATGATGGAATAAAAAGAGGTTTCTTTCCTTCGATGTTCCATTGCACCCATTCATCCTTATTTTGGAATCCCTGCTTATTTATAAATAACCGCGCCTGTGTGAATGGTAAGAATCCCGGTAAATCGCTCGGTTGAATATTATCCCATATACCTACCTTGCGACGAAGAAAATCCAAAAAGGAGATGTTACGATAACGACAAGTTTGAGCAATGCTCAGCATTTCCAAATATTCACTTATACCTCTTGCATTAACCTGGCCGTTTACTCCACGCCTATGCAGTGCAAAAGCTTTTACAGCAGCTTCGGCATTATTATTATTCCATGGCACATTATCCTGGTGCAGAAACGTCCACAATTCATCCCAATGCTTTTGTAGGCGTTTTGAGTATTTAACAGAGAGTTCACTTTTATGTATGCAGTCAATATGCAATTTATAAAACTGTTCTGTCATTATCTTGTGCTTACGCAGGTGCTTTTCCTGCAAGCCATAGTGGTCAATTGTTTCAATAATATCACGCAACAGTTTGCCAAATGCCTCTACCATTACTTTATACTCATCATCAAACGGATTCTTATATAAGTCGTCATTTAAGTCCCTGATAATATGAATAAGGCACTTTTGACGTTTTACAGGTATAGTTTCATACCCCGGAAATGAATCCGTAATAATAATACCTTTATAATCCTTTAACCATTCCTGCAAAAACCCGGTTTCACGATTGAGTGTTAAGTGATAAAAGACTGTATGTGGTGTGGCAAATACCCATACGTAGCCTCTTTCTTTAGAAAGTTTTACCGTAGTCTCATCAATATGTATAACAGGGCTATTGCGGACAATTTGCCATAGATAGTCAGCTTCAGGTTTCCAATTTTTCCACCACCTTTGTTTAGTCATTATTAAATACATTGGATTCATCCAGATGCCAAACTGCTCTTGTACAATACGGCTGATTAAATAATGGCTGATATGATAGTTCACGTATAGATTTATGACCCAGGCAAAAAGATTATTACCGTAATGCAGTTTCCTTATATTACCGTAGCTTGATTTTTTCAAGCATTTTGCGCAACGTATACTCCCGGACCTATATTCAACTATATGTTGTTTGCTTCCGGTTGAGGTAAATTTTATATCTGTCTGCCTGCAAATGCTCGTCTTTCCCAAATGATAAAGTTTTTTGTTCCCGCAAAATGGACATTTTTTTAAAGGAGGGATGAGTATAATTTCATCGACTTTTTTAGGTTTCCAAAAAACAATACCTCTGCCAAGATGCCTTTTTTTCTGCTGAATCCTTAATACTGCTCCGGGTGTTTTACCTTTTTGGTTTCTCCAGTATATTTTACTTCGCTGGTAATCGAAATAAGCAGCCCGGCTGATAATTTTATAATCCTCACCAAATTCTGGGTTATTCTGAAACTTAAACGGGCTATGCCTCTTCATCTGTGACACCTGTTGTATATCTTCCTGTTTTGTATCTATTGCGAGATGATAAAACCACTCTTTTACAATAGAAAGAGCGAAGCAATCATCCATGTTATATTGCAGCAGTCGCTCTTTTAGTAAAACGTCCTTTGTCAATTCCCATTCTTTTCGCCATAAAATACTTCGTTTCCCATCAGCCTCTTTTAGTTTCCAGTTGAAGCCGAGAAAGTTCGCCACCTCTTTAAGTCCGTTACTGTATGTAGGGGGATATACATGTGTTCGCAAGTAACTCAAAAGATTCACCATCTTTTTTTCAGATTCATTTAATTCCATTTTTAATGAAGATGATAGCTTCTTTGAAACATGCCTTAAAGCAGTGGTTTCATAACTGCCATAGTGATATATAGGAGTATCGGGATGTTTCGTAAGCAGGGATATTAACTTGCAAAAAATTTCTTTCTCATTTTCTTTATCATCTGCCCAATATGAAAAGACTTCATCGGGTTTGCCTTCTTCTTTAATAATTCCTCCTATCAAATAAACCCATCCTTCATCGGGAATGCCTTCAAAATCTATATATATGGCTTTTTGTGAATCAATTATATTAGGAGGATGTAGAACAAAAGTTTTTTGCTCACGAATTGCCAATGCTTTTAATTCCCAAAGAAAGCTGCCGGATAATTGAGGACTTCTTTGTCTTCGTCTCCTTGGTCTAAAAGTGTGGGAAAGTTGTAGAATGGAAAAGAATCCCCTGCTGTGATATTTTTTAAGGATTTTTTCCGATATACCTCCCAACAAACTTATACAGTCTCGTTCTTTAAGCTTTTCATAGCAAGAACCCCAAAACTGACATTCCGGGCAATGGGAGTTCCTATAAAAAGCCGGTGGAGTATCACTATTAATAGTTTCGAGTGTTTCTGAAAGCAGCTTTTCCGCCTGCTTTGTATATTGTTTGGCTCTGATCTTTGTTACAAGAGATTGGCCCTTCTCACTATTATCAGGTGTTCCGTAATAAACCTTTGCTACTTCAATACTATTGCCTGTCGTTTTTTCATGTAAATAACATATTGCAGCAATTACAAGTTTATCTTTCAGAGTAATTTTCCCGGCATGAATAGTAAATTCTGCTTCTTTCCCAAAGAGCTGCATTAAAGGCTCTTGCTTTTTATTTGATAAATCTAGCTTTTGTATTTCAACGGTTGCTTTAGCAAGTTGCCAAGCCTTATAAGAGCAATGACATTTTGCCCACAAAATATTCCAATTGGGTTGCATTGAGAATATATAATTCGGACACAACTAAAATAATACAAAATAAGCTACATCGAATCGGAATTCAATGTGAAAATATTCGCACAATGATAAGAAAGCAAAAAAACAATCCTTTTTCCCCGACATACCCCCCGCCGGGGTATTTTTTTATTGCACCTATCAATCTTAAAAAGGGATAATATACCTAAGTCTCTCACAAATTATATTTTTAGAAAAATAACAATTCTTTTTCTTTTACCCCCGACAGAATTTCGAGAAAATAATTGCCCAAAAAAGAAGATAGGGGGCTTGACCTAACATGTCATAGGTAGCGCAGGGAAAATAATTATATTACCTCTGCAGCACGTAAGTTTATATTTATAATAAATATGAACTCTTTCGGGAAGCAATGCACTTTAAATATAAATATCTGTTTTAGAACCGTAAGTTATAATCCAATTCCTTACTTTTGGTAGATGCGACAGAACCACAAAACAGCTATTAAAAAAGCAAGCTATTGAATAAAAAAGATAAATTACATTGGTGATATGTTTATTCCTTCTTCTCCTTACAAAAAGCTATTTCCCTGTTTAATTCTAATAACTGCTTTAAATGGCCTTTCTTTTGCACAAGGTCACGAAGCATCTTATTATTGTAATCCTTTGTATCACAAATTTTATAATCTTGTCATAACAGATTCTGATTTCAATAACAGAGAATTCGATTCACCCGTCAAATTCTCGGGTGCAAATTTTACGCAGAATACTTCTTTTAAAAATTCAAAATTTAAAACAAATGCAGATTTCAGGATGGCAACCTTTTCAAAAAATATTGATTTTACCGATGCGCAATTTGATTCAAATGCTGATTTCATTTATGTTTCTTTTATAAAGAGTACTTATTTCAATGGAGACACCTTTAAAGGAGATGCTAAATTCATCGATGGAAGATTTGATTCTGAAACTGTTTTTAACGGAACCTTTAAAAAAGATGTCAGTTTTTATAAAGCTACATTTTTAAACTACAACAGTTTCGGTCATGCAAATTTTTCTAAATCTGCTGATTTCACTTATGCAAATTTTGATTCAACTGCCTACTTTGCAAAAACAACCTTCTCGAAAATAGCTGATTTTGAAAATGCAAGATTTAATTCAAATGCAGATTTCCATGGTGCTACCTTTTCAAAATATGTCAATTTCTCTGGTGCAGTATTTTATAAAATTGCTGATTTTGAATCACTTCTATTGACTGACAGCTCTTATTTTAATATGGATGGTGCAATACTTCCTGATGTAATAAACTTATCACATAATCTCAAAATTCCAAATGAAATCGATTTATCCGTTGCTAATTTCGAGGATAATTCCAATTATGGTTCACCGGGTAAGAAATCTGATACGAAGCATAAAATATTTTTATATAAGACAGATATTTCCAAGATTCATTTTGATTATATTCACTTCAAATTGATATTTAATGAGGACGCTGCACATTATAACATTAACAGCTTGCCTTTTAATAACGGTGAAGAATATCTTTTCTTCAATAAAGTAATGCCTGATGACGAGAAGGAAACAATATATGAAGGTGCCTTAAAAAATTTCAAAGATAGAGGACAAAATGAAAGTTACAAAGCTCTTGACATTGAATACCAGGGATTTAGGTGGAGAGCCAAATCAATAATAATCAGATGGTTCGGATTCCTTGATAAATGGTGGTGGAATTATGGATATGATAAAGAATGGATATTTCTCTGGGTAATAGGACTCTTAATCTTTTTCACATTTATAACGCTTTTTAATTACCGTAAATTAGTTTTAGTTTATTCCTTTGATAATTTGGACTTATTACCGAATTGGAAAGGGAGAGGGCAAAGACTTTGGGCGGCGTTTTTTTATACTTGTACCATTTTCTTTCCACTATCATTGAAGCTAAAAAACATAAAGAAAATCAGGAGTGCTTGGCTTGTATATATTGCAATAGTATATTTGTCCGGACTTTTATGTGTCGGGTATATGGCAAATTTTGTTTTAGCAAAATAAACTGATTCCCAATATTTCTAAAATTTTCGGTTCTGTCGCATCTGCTAAAGTAAGAAAATGAAAAGCTGGAAATGAAAATAGAAATAACTTCTTCATTTAAGAGCAGTTTCGATGTGTAAATATAGTAATAAAATGGAGGCGGAAACTTAACGTTCCACCACTATTTTCCCCTCCCCAATAAGGCTACCCTCTTGGGTAAACACCCTATAAAAATATACCCCTGCCGGTTGATTGCTTATATTTATTTCTGTAGTTGTGGAATTTACACTACCAGTATATACTTTCTCCCCAAGCACATCGTATATTTCCATTACATTCCTAGCTGCTTCGTAATTGCTGATTTGAAGTGTAAATACCCCCCTGCCAGGGTTGGGATATACCTTTACACTGCCTCCGGGAGCATCTATAGTATTAACCCCTGTATGAATAGCCGTATCTACCAAAACTACGCCTATGGGATAAGTTCCATTGGGGCCTGTAAAGTCAAGTAATTTGGTGTAGATATTCGTAGTTATATCATAGCTGAAAAGCACCCCATATCCGGCACTCCCTCCATAGGTTGTAGTTCCATATATTAAACCATTGTCAGGGTCCTGAACAAGATTGCCTTGCGGGGCACTGCCATTACTGCCAGTCAAAGATACCAATACTTTTAACGGTATTGTTTGCAGGGTTGAAGCTAAAAAGTACCCCGTCTCCTGCTGCATCTCCTCCTCCCGTTGTCATACCATAAAGTAGGCCATTGGATAATTGAAGTAATTCATTCGCATTTGGGTAGGCCCCATGTATTCCATCAAACTGGTAAACCATGTTCATAGCACCGGTAAGTGTATTAAACGTATAAATAGTTCCTGAATCGAATTTTCCGCCCGCCAGGGACATTCCGTAAAGCAAACCATTGCTTGCCCGGATAAGCCCATCTCTCGGTTGATAAGGCCCATTATTAGGAGATAGTTTAAAATTAACATATACACTGTCCCTGTTCGTTTTAGGGTTAAATCCATACAGCACGCCCTGACCAGCCCCCCCGTCCTCTGTCGTTCCATAAAGTATGCCGCTCACCGTATCCTCGCATAATTCCATATAGCACCCCGACCCTGTAATTGAGTCTACTAAATTATACCGTACACTGTCTTTCCCGGTCTGAATATCATAACTATAGATCACCCCGGCACCATATTTTCCACCCTCCCAGGATGTTCCATAAATCAACCCGTCTTTGGCCTGCATCAGTTGATTAGCGCCAAGGTTTGTATACCCATTTGCGCTGTCATAATTAATCACCACATTTTCGGTGTTGGTTTTTAAATCAAACCTGAACACAGTTCCCATACCATTAGCGCCCCCTACATTGGTGGTTCCATATAATAAGCTATCCGGAACATAGAGTAATTTGGATGCAGGTTCGAATCCATCGGTCCCGTTAAAACTAAAAAGTATGGTTTGTTTGTTGGTTAAGGGGTTATAGCTGAAGATGGTTCCATACTTAGGAGGCTCACTGGGGTCGTAGTATGCGCCCCCTCCTCCCGTAACTCCATATAATACATACTGGGAGTAAGAAAATGAAAAGCTGGAAATGAAAAATGAAAACAGTAATATCCTTTTCATTTATATAAGAATTAGTATGTAAATATAGTAATAAAAAAGAGGTGGAAATTTAACGTTCCACTACAAGTTTTCCCTCCCCTATAAGGCTACCCTCTTGGGTTAGCACCCTATAAAAATATACCCCTGCAGATTGATTGTTTAAGTTTATTTCTGTTGCTGTGGAATTTATACTACCCGCATATACTTTCTCCCCAAGTACATCGTATATTTCTATTACATTCCTGGTTCCTCCTGGTTGGTAATTGCTAATTTGAAGTGTGAATACGCTCCTGCCTGGGTTGGGGTATACCTTTACACTAGCCCGGGGAGCATTTATAGTACTAACGCCTGTATGAATAGCCGTATCTACCAATGTTAAGCTACCTACAGGAGAAACTCCATTGGGGCCTGTGAAATCAAGTAATTTGGTATAGGTATTCGTAGTTATATCATAGCTGAAAAGTACCCCATACCCGGCACTACCTCCATTGGAGGTAGTACCATACAGCAACCCATTATCCGGGTCTTGGACAAGAGAACCATAGGAATTACTGCCATCCGTGCCATTAAAGGTTACTAATACTTTTTCGGCATTATTTGCAGGGTTGAAGCTGAAAAGTACTCCGTCTCCCGCTGCATCTCCTCCTCCATAGGTCATACCATAAAGTAAGCCATTGGATAATTGAACTAATTCATTCGTGTTAGGATAGGCCCCATACTTTCCGTCAAACGAGTAAACCACATTCATAGCACCCGTATGGGTATTAAATGTATAGATAGTTCCTGAATCAAATTTCCCGCCCGCCAAGGACATTCCATAAAGCAAGCCATTGCTTGCCCGGATAAGCCCGCTGGTCGGTTCATTGGGATTGCTATTGGGATAGGGTTTAAAAGCAACATATACACTGTCCCGGTTTGTTTTAGGGTTAAACCCGTATACCAGCCCCACACCAGACTTACCTCCGCCTTCTGTCACTCCATATAGGATACCGCTGGCCGTATCCTCCCATAATTCCATAAAGCATCCCCAACCTGTAACTGTATCTACTAAATTATACCGTACACTGTCTTTCCCTGTGTGAATATCATAACTATAAATTACCCCTCCGCCATATTTTCCACCCTCCCAGGATGTTCCATAAATCAGCCCATTTTTAGCCTGCATAAGCTGATTATCGCCATCGTTGGTATAACCATTTGTACTGTCGTAGTTAATTACCACATTTTCGGTGTTGGTTTTTAAATTAAAACTGAACACAGTTCCCATACCATTAACTCCTCCTTGAGCTGTCGTTCCATATACTAGGCTATCCGGAACATAGAGTAATTTTGATACAGGTACGAATCCATTAGTTCCGTTAAAACTAAAAAGTATGGTTTGTTTTTTGGTTAAGGGATTATAGCTGAATATGGTTCCATACTTAGGGGGCTCACTGGGGTCGTAGTATGCGCCTCCTCCTCCCGTAACTCCATATAATACATACTGGGAGTAAGAAAATGAAAAGCTAAAAATGAAAAATGAAAATAATAATATCTTTTTCATTTGTTACTAATTTACTTTACAAATATATGCTATTTGTATTTAATTATTATAGTGGTAGCGCGACAATCATTCTTTTTAAGACTGCCACGTTACGCCCGCTTGACGAACAAATTTATCTTTCGATTAACAAATTATCTGTTTTTACAGGTTTTTGGTTATTATCTATAATCCGGTAATGGTATATACCTTGCGCTAGTGAGCCTACCGGTATAGTAGTCAGGTTACTTGTTAAGGAGTAAGTCAGTGTTAACTGGCCTAACCCGTTATATAAATATATGGTTCCTGTCATTTGCTGTCCGATAAATTCAACATTCAGCAAGGTATTGGCAGGATTAGGATATACTTTAACTGTCAGGCTCTTATTGTCAGGCACAGTGGTTTGCGTGCTTGCCGGTTTCTTTACAGGCCGGTGTGCATAAGCCCTTCCATTGCCATAAATCTCCTCGCAAGTGCTGTAGTAATCGGTAGAATCTATAGGGGCCAACAGAGCCCTGGCTAAATATACCCCTGTCCCGTATTGATAGGGACAGAGCGGAGCATATTGCTGGAGTATGGATTTATCCAACCCGTCGGGCGTGGTAAGCCCCAATAACTCGGTCAGGTTGGCAGCATCCAATACTGCCTGGGCGGTTGCTTCCACCGTATCGGGCAGGGCAGCGTAAACAGCCAGGCTTAAAAGAACGGCCCTGTTATTATCGCTTATGCTGATGCCGGTGCTGTCGGTGAGAAGGGTGTTTATTTGTTCCAGCATACCCATTTTAGAAGCTTCTGTCGTATCGAGGAACCGTTTGGCTGTGGGGTAAGACGCCACCAAAGCCGAATCTACCTGTAGGAAATATTTATACAAGGCATGCTTTTCCAGCCAGTGGCTGGCAGAACGATAGAGGGTATAGTTGGCAGAATCGCGTATAATTCTTGCTGCCAGCACTGTATCTACATTATCCATAACGCAGCTTGCCGACAGGCAATTAAAGCAATCTGTTCCCCCGCCGGGCGTAAAGGATACCCTCTTCGCATGGCTGCCCTGCACATAGTTCATCACCAGGTCGGGATAGGGGTATATGGAGCCCGAAACACCCCCTACGTTAAAATGAGTGGCGCCATCCGGGTTCGAAGAGCTGTCTACAAAGGTGGCATAAGGCGGAGCCACCGTGTCATTATACGGGTTCCATGTATTGGTAGTGCCATTGGTCATGGTTCCCTGCCCGCCAATGTCGCCGCTGGTATGCAGGTATAAGCCCGAATGGAAGCCATGCAGGTAATTCTGGTCCATGAAGGTATTGGGTGACTGGGTTCCCCCGAATACCATCCCATTAATCACATTGGTAAGGCTGTTGCAGGTTATGGAGTTCGAGCCTTTGCCTCCCTCTATGCGTATACCGTCTGCCCCGTCGGTATTGGTATCGTTCACCGTATTTTCATTAATCACATCCTCAAAGGGGGCTGCAAAATACATTCCCTCATTATCGAGAGGCGTATTGCCCTTGCCGTTCACGGTAATATTATTTCCATATACCAGGGAGTGTTCCAGCATCATAGTAAATATACCGTTGGTAGTGTTCCCTATGGTGTTGCTGTCTATGGCATAATGGGTATAGGGATTGGCAGGGCCCTCGAACACCTCTATTCCATAGCTGCGGTGCAGGCTTGCCGAGCCGGTAATGGTATTGTTGCTGACACGGATATTGCCGAACTGGTTTCGGTAACAGAACACTCCCGCATAGGCATTGCTCATGGTATTATGAGATACCAGGCAATTACTATAGGCATTGGAATACAATACCACCCCATCCTCTATACCCGCAGCATTCATAGCAAAGGAATTGTAGGAAACAGTTGCATTGATGGTATCTCTTGCCCATACCCCATATTTACAATTGCGGAACACATTGCTATTCCCTGAGCCTCCCACTATTAAGTTGTAGCCTGTGGAGGCGCAAGCTGATATAGAATACAGGGAATCCTGCTCCATGGCATAGATACCGCTTAAAAATGCCCCGCTGTTTTCGTCTATACTGGTGGCAATGTTTTCAAAGGTATCTTTCCTTACGGTGGTATTGCCATTAAAGGTATAAATACCTGCATCCATATTATCAAAACTGTTTTGGGTTCCGACATCTATGGTATCTACCTGGTTAAGGCTCATCCCTACCAGGGTACGGAAACCTGAATAGGGAGGCAACAGCCTTATAGTGTCGGCAGTTAGCCAGTTGGTATAGCTGCACGGCGTAAGGTTGCGGCAGGTGAATATGCAGTTGTCGGCATAGCCATTATATTTATGGCTATAGGCCCCTATATAAATATCCACATGGTTTTTATTTAACACAATGCCGTTCAACTGGTAAATTGCCTCCGAAGAAGAGCCACCCGGAGCTGCATAAATAGCTGTATCGGCATCTTCTATCAGTGTTCCGTTATTGGCAATCAAAGTGCCGCCCGGCATAATGTGTATGCTGCTCCACATATTGCCGCACCCGGCATGAAGGTGGGTGCAGGTGCTTCCATACGAGGTAAGGGTAAGAGTATCACCGGAGTTAATGATAATCTGTCCCCCGGTTCCAAAGTTCACATTGCATCCCCTCAGGGTAACGGCATGGTCTATGGTATACCGGCCATTTATATAGAGGGTTTTCAGGGTATCGCGGGTATAGGGGCCACCGAAGTAAGAAGCCGCCTGATTATGAATTAAAATGCTGGCAGGGTTGCTGTCCGTGCAAAGGGGAGGCGCAGTAACGCTGTCTTTATTCGTTATTTCACAGGTATTGATGTACTTTGTGGTATCTATCTGGCTCAACAGGGCCCGCGCCATGAATACCGCCCCTCCATATTCCAGGGGGCAGCGGGGGGCAATGGATTTCAGTATAGTGACTTCTGAGGGGATAGTAGGAATAAGCGTTCCCCCGACGCTGTCAATGGATATAATAACCTTGTAAATGCTTTGATAGGTAGCCTCGGCCGTATCGGGGCTGACGAGAGAATTGTTCAGGCTCCTTGCCGCGGAAATGTCAGCCCCGCTCACCCCATTGGTATCAGCAAGCAATTTACCTGTCTTGATTATTTTACCCATATTGCTTGCCTGGGTAGTGTCGAAGAAATGCTTTATTACCGTGCTGCTATCTACCAATGAAGAATCTACCATATACATATAATAACTCAAGCCATATTTCGCTGTCCAGTTGCTGGTTTGGGGGTAAAGCACATAGGCTACGGAATCATTTATAGCACTTAACGCACTATGGGGGCTTGGACGAGGAGCAGCAGGAGAGAGAGGAGAACCACAACCATAGCTGTCTGTTCCCGAAACAGAAAATGTTACACGAGTGAGTCCATCAAAGTTAAAGTTTGTGGTGGGGTCGATTGTACATCCTGTATTAGGTACGAAAAAGCCATTTCCCAGTAAACCACTATTTGTTGCATATTGCATGGGACAAGAATGCGAACAACCTATATTCCAAGTGTTAGTTACCGTTGGGGGGTATTTTCCAATGAAACCGCTCCCATTCAAATTAATGCCATATGCTGAACAACTGACCGGTAAAATCATGTTGTTTTCCTCAATATAGATAGGAAGCTGCGGGCCCTGTATGGAGATTCCGGTATAGGAGCCCTGCAGGAGATTGCACTTTAGTTGTTCTATCGCAAATCCCATATTTAGTTCTATGCCTGTGGTATTTAGGGTTTTTCCATTATTATAAGTAACCGTATTGGATTTAACATCTGAAGCGAAACAGTCTTCTAAGTCTATGCCATAGTTTGTCGGGTTTCCAAGGCCTGTTATTGTAATGTTATTATCAAGTATATAAGGCTTACTCAGGGTAACGCAGGCAATACCATTGGCAACCCCGGTAATTGTGTTCTTAGAAGCGGTATAACCGTTAGCATTATAAGAATAGTTGGGTTCAATCATTTCAATTCCCCAACTGCCTGTTTTCCAATTGTTATTGGATTGGATAGATGGGTTATTACTAATGGTCACAGGGCTGCCTAAATTGTAAATTGCATAAACACCCACCTGGTAATCATTTATAGTAGGATTATTGGAAACCGTTAAACTACTCTCATTATCCAGTAAATATACTCCATAGCAAGGGTTAGGTATTGGTCCTGAATAGCCTACTTTGAAGCCCTCAAAATTATTATGTTGTATATTGGCATTTATGGTGTCTCTTACAAAAACACCATACTGGCACCGGGTGAAATTACAAGGATAAGGCGTCCCTGCATTATTACCCACGTTAAGCGTGAAGGGGTTTGAACTAATAATAACTCCTTTTGCATATATCCCTGCAAGCTTCATACCCCCGCCATTATTCAGTATGGGGCCCGGTACCGTGGTCATATTGGTAAAATTGCAATGGTATACATTTACCGAACTCGAATTAGTATTAATACCACAATCTATATCAATAAAAGTATTGATGATTTTAGGGGATACGTCGCCTATGGTAATGGAATAAACCTCGTCAATAGACACGCCAACAGCCCCTCTGTATGGAGTGTTAGGATTAATTTGGGCTGCAGGTACAGGAGGATTATTAGGATTATTGTTAGGATATATAGTGAACGGCTTGGCCCCATCGCAAGGTATGCCGGAAGACACGTCAGATGAAAATGTACAGTTGCCAATATATCCGGGATGCGCAATGTAAAGATAAGGAGCGTATGGCTCTACATCCACTCCAACTTTATTCTGGTTAAAAATAGTTTGAAACAAATAAAACTTGGATAGATCAGTTGCAAGCGGCCCATCTTCCGCATATACGGCTGTCTGGGCATCCTCTATAAGAGAACCTATTATTCTCACATTGCCTCCCGGTTTCACATCTATATCATTCCACATATCTGTGCAGGCATGCAGGTGGGAATTATTAATATAGAGGGTTATCCCATTTTCTACTATTATTTGTGCCCCCGGACCCATTAATACATCGCTGCAATCAATTGTCATATCGTATAGAAGATCAACTGTACCATCAATGGCAAGGGAACTTCCGGGTGCAAAACCCGAGAAGACCCACCCGGGACCAGGGCTCGCCATTTTTGTAATTACAGGCCCGGCTTGAGAAAGAGTAAAGGTAGAGAGAGCATTAACTGTATAAGTACCTATGGCACAAGCCACTAAAGCAGGCGGGGCGCAGCAAACTCTTATAGTGTCTGTAGCGGTAGCCTGGCAGCCTATATTATCCGTAACTATAAGTGTTAAATATTCCGTAACATTGGGATTGGCCCAGGCAACATTAACACAGGTAGTAGGAGTAATTGCGGGAGTTACCGTTCCGGTAGTGGCTATCCAGGAATAGGTATAAGGTCCTACACCACCGGAAGCGCTGGGGCAATATTCATTTCCCGGATTAGTTGAAGTAGTACAAGCGACACCTGAACCGGGGAGGTAATTGGTGATGCTTGCAGCGAGGTTATCCAGGGAAACTATGCCTATAGCTGTCGCCATGCAACCGACAGCATCTGTAACAGTAACCGTATATGTCCCTGTCGTTAACCCTGTAGCAGTTTGAGTAGTCTCCGCGGAAGGGCTCCAATAATAGGTATATGCCGGAACACCCCCGCTTGGGGTTGCCGTTAAGGTAGCAGTATTTGCTACTGTTCTCGGGCATACTACTAAACTGGTGGAAGTGACAGTTAAATTATCCTGGTATACAACTCCTAAGGCAGTAGCAGAACAACCATTGGCATCTGTCACGGTCACAGTATAGGTTCCTACACTTAGCCCGCTCACCGTGGCAGTTGTCTGTCCGCCGGGGTTCCAGGAATAAGTGTATGCCGGTGTACCCCCGCTCGGGGTGACTGTTAGTGTGGCAACGACCGGTCCGCCACCGCCGGTTGATCCTCCGGTGGTACCACCGCTGGGACATACTGTAGCTGAAGGGACGGAAGCAACTAATTGAGATGGTTGAGTTATAGTAACGCCGGCTGTACCTGTACAGCCATTTGCATCTGTTACAGTTATAGTATAGCCTCCTGCACTCAATCCGGCTATGTTAGAAGTAGTTACCCCATTGCTCCAGGAGTACATATAGGCGGGAGTTCCTCCTGTTGCTGATGCCGTAGCACTGCCATTACTCAATCCATAGCAACTGACATTAGCGGTAACACTAGCAGTAACCGTTAGAAGAGGTGGTTGTGTTATTATTACACTTGCTGTTCCTGTGCAGCCAATATTATCTGTTACAGTTACAGTATAGCTACCCGCAGATAAACCTGTTGCAGTAGCTGTGATTTGTACAGGGGATGTTGTCCACGAATAAGTATAAGGTGATTGTCCACCTGTAACTGATGCGGTAACACTACCATTATTTCCACCGTTGCAGGCAATAGTAGCGGTAACAGAGGCCGCAACAATTAATGGATTGGGTTGCGTTATAACGACACTCGCTGATGTCAGACAATTATTAGCATCTGTTACAGTTATGGTATAGGTACCTGCACTCAATCCGCTTATATTGGCATTGCTTCCTCCCGGAGAGGACCAGGAGTAAGTATAGACAGGAGTTCCTCCTGTCGCTGTTGCAGTAGCACTGCCGTTGTGCTCCCCGCCGCAACCACTATAACTACCACTGACAGAAACATTTAATGGCGGAGGTTGTGTTATTGTGACGCTGGTTGTTCCTGTACAGCCATTTTCATCCGTTACAGTCACAGTATAGCCACCCGCACTCAATCCGGCTATGTTAGCGGTAGTTGCCGCATTGCTCCAGGAGTACGTAAAGACAGGACTTCCTCCTGTGACTGATGCCGTAGCGCTACCGGTACTGTTGCCATTACAAAGAACATTAACGGAAGATATAGTAACCGTAGGGCTGGAATTAACAGTTACTGTACAGGTAGCAGTTGTAGTACATGTTCCCTGAAGAGTACCAATGTCACAGGTATATATAGTGGTAACTGTAGGTGAAGCTATTGGGTCTCCAATATTGATATTATTTAACCCTGTAGCAGGAGCCCAGGTATATGTAAGAAGGGGGGATATGATATTCGGTGTCAATGTTACTGAACTGCCTGTACAAATTGTGTAGGATGAGTATGTGATTGTCGGCAAAGAGACCAATGCATAGGTTACACTATCAATTTCCCAATCATATCCATACACATCCGATGCTCCTTGTCCACTAATTTGAAGGTCTGCATTGGATGAGTTATCTGACCAACAAAAAGCAACATTCGTCCAACTAACGTAATTAACCTGATCCCTGTATTCAAGATTACCATTTACAGTAATACTAGCTGTCGCAGCCGCAGGAAGAGGACTTACCGCAAAAGACGCATCTCTCAACCAGCAAGAAAATTGGTAGGTAGCCTGTGGAATAGTTGCCGGCTCCTCTTCCCATGGTATGCATGTATAGTTAGGAGTTAGAATTGGTCCCGGAGGGCTATATGTTGAACAAGCAATACAGGCATCAGAAGGACTATCTACCAACATCAAAAAGTTACCGGAAACAGCAGGTGGAAGAATTGTAGTAATCAAGTATATATCAGTATAATCGCTTATAGGTGTGGGCAGGAGTGTGCAGCCTGTACCATACCTCATATTGGGGGATTGAATACAATAAGGAGTAACAGGTGGATTACTTGGCCAAGTATAAGATTCGTCCTGATAGCATGTCGGCCCACTAATATAGGGTGTGCTACTCCAATCCTCAAAATTACCATTACACAACAAATTAGGCCCACAAGTTGTTAAACAAGCCAGGTCATTCGGAATAAGTGGGGCAGCTAATTGAATGGGGTCTAATCCAACATATGCAGGACATAAGTGGCATCCTCTTATTCCCAAGTCATATCGTGTAACTTTAACATAGTATGTGGCACCGGTAACAAAATTAAGCATCTGAATACTTGGTAAAGTATCACTTCCGCGTGCAGCCGTACGATATGCCACTTCAACAAGACTACTGCATGAACTACCTTTATATATAATTAATGAATCAATATAGGCTCTTGGGGTATCAGCGGCATTAACCGGAGGATCAAGCTCTATAGTTAATCTTGAGTATGGAGCAGTAAAAGTGAACCATTGTACGGAATCTCCGGCACCAAAAAGATAGTCCGTGATGCTCGGCATGGTAAGGGTAGGTGTAATGGCTATTGCGGCAGAAGGTTGCTTTATAACTACACTTGCTGAACCTGTTATGCTGTTAGCATCGGTTACAGTAACAGTATAAGTGCCTGCCGAGAGGCCTGTGGCAGTAGAGGTGGTTTCTCCTCCCGGAGCCCAGGAATAAGTATATGGTGTAGTTCCATGTGTTGCACTTGCCGATGCGCTTCCATTATCTCCCCCCGGGCAACTTATATTAGCAATTAACGTAGCCGAAACATCTAAAGACATATAAACTTCTCTTATACGATCACCATCGGGGAAATAAATGTTGCCGGACTCATCTAATGTTAATCCATTAGCACCTTCGATTTGTGCCGCTGTCGCTTGTCCTTCATCTCCTGAAAATCCGGAAGCGCCATCCCCGGCAAAAGTGGTTATAGTGCCGGAGGTGTTCACTTTCCGGATACGGTATGCATCCCCAAAATAGAGATTGCCTGAACCATCCACTACAACTGCACCGGGATTATAAACTTCAGCAGCCGTTGCTGCTCCCCCATCTCCTGAATATCCATTCGTACCATTTCCGGCAAATGTGCTGATAATACCGGACGTATTTACCATCCGTATACGGTAGTTCGATGGGTCGGAAACATATACATTCCCTGAAGCATCTACCGCCACGGAATTAGGATAATAGAGTTCGGCCGCCGTGGCTGCCCCTCCATCTCCTGAATACCCCGCAACACCATTACCTGCAAAAGTGCTGATGATACCCGAAGTGTTTATCTTCCGGACACAATAATTAAGCTCATCGGTAACATAAATGTTACCACTTGCATCTAACGCTATACTACCAGGAGTATTGAACTCTGCTGCTGTGGCGGGCCCTCCATCACCGGAATATCCCATGGAACCGTTGCCGGCTATGGTATTGATAATTCCTGAAGTATTTACTACCCGGATACGTTCGTTGTGGCTATCTACTATATAAGCATTCCCCGAAGGATCTTCTGTTACAGCTGAAGCGAAATGAAGCTCAGCAGCCGTGGCTGGCCCCCCATCTCCTGAAAATCCACCAAGACCTGTACCGGCAAATGTATTAATGATACCGGAAGAATTTATGACACGTACACGTAAGTTCTCATAATCCACAACATACAGATTACCGGCCGCATCGTCTGCTTCTCCACTGGCAGGGATATCAAACTCCGCGGCCGTAGCCGGCCCTCCATCACCATAATAACCGTTAACACCGTTACCCGCTATAGTAGTTATAATTTGTGCTTTTGCTATATTACTAAAAAAGAAAATTGAAAGTAGTGTACCTACAAAATGGAGGGGGATTAGTTTTTTCATAGGTAGATTATTTTTTACAAATGTGATTCAGAATACTCTTTTGTCAGCGATAATTATCCAATGGCGGGTTTGAGTTATTATGAGGCAGATTTGAGTTATTAAATGGTAAATTAATGCGGTGAAATTATTCAGCAGAGCAATGGATCAGTCCCTGTATATTATTGTTTTCATTTGACCTTAATTAAACCTTCTATTTCTAAAATAGAAAGCAGGGATAAAAATTACTACTACTAAATGGGTTTGGCTTTATATTGATACCCCAGGTCAAGTCTCAGCTCAGAAAGAGCCAAATAAACCAATTATAAAACCGCGAGATTGAAGTTTCTAAAAACGAAAGTAAGTATCTTAAATGACATATCCAAGAAAAATTTGTTACCTTTTCGTTAAGTTCTATGTTTCAAATCACAGTCTATACAGACGATTTTATACAATAATACCTAACCAGTCAACTTTTTCAGGATGAGACATATTCCATAATTATAGGCCAGTAGTAACTATTTTCCCTTATGGTCCTGGTAATATTTTCTGAAATATTCTCTTCTTTCTTCTTTATGCTCTTTCCGGTATTTTTTATTATATTTTTTGAAGTATTCTGTCATTTTCTTTTTATGCTTCTTACGGTATTCTCTTTGATTTTTGTTTATTCTTTCTTTATTCGCATGGTGATATTCTCTCTGGGTTTTTTTAAATTCTTCCCTATAAGTATTAAAGTATTGCCGTGCTTTTTCAAGGTCTCCTTTGTTGAGCGCAACCTCAACAAGTTTGAGGGCTTGCAATGCCTTATTAATTTTTGGCTTATTACCTTTTTTCTTTGCCATACAACTTGTTTTTAGAATATCCCCCCCAACTACCACTCTTGTTCTTTTTCAATTTCGTATCAATAAGCTCCAAATTAAATTTATTCCCGCCATTATTTGAAAGAGAAAAGTAATCACCAAAATTAGTCTTATTAATTAATAGGCTTTCGGATGTATTATTGGTCAAAATCACACTAATAAAGGTAAACAAAATATTATAGAATGTGCAAGTAATACCCTTAATTTTCCATCAACACTGAAAGTTCTTTATTTTTCTCAACTATATAATGGGGAGTAAGTAAAAACATAAGAGATAACGGATCATTATATTTCAGTATTAGATTATATTCTCCAAGCGTTATTTTATTTAATGGGTTTTTAAAATTAAATCCAAAATCCTTTAATTTCCCGGGTAAAATTTCCACCTTATTTTTATCGGTCGTGGAGCTATATATTTGAGCGATGTATTTATAAAAAAGGTGGCAATAAATATCTCCCTTATCTGAATTTAAATTTTGGCTCAATAGCTCTTGCTTAAGCATAGGGATTGTTAATATATTTTGTTCACTCCTATTTTGATTAATTTCTTTAGGTGTAACATTGCTTTCAGGTGTAATGACAGGTGTACTTACAGCTGTAATGACACCATCTGGTATATCTTGTAATTTGCGTCCAATTGAAAGAGCATTTCTACAAGATTGACCGCATGTTTTTGCAATGGCTTGTTTACATTCAAAATCATCGCCGCAAACGATACATATTTTACGATATATTCTTTGTGTTTTCATATTATTTTATTTTTGGATTTCTCCTGATTATTTATTGTTAATTATTGGCGTAAAAATTCTAGTAATGTGAGTTGATCTATCATATTTCTATGAATGGAGATTTAGCATATAGGTTACAAATATAGAATATATTTATTATATTACATTATAGTAATTAAAAATTACTATATTTGCACTCATATTACTATATATGAATTATGACGACACTATAAGGGAACTAATAAATAACATGTCTGCCATTTCAGCCGAACGGTTTATTGAGTTTTTAGAAGTTATTACAGATAAAAGATATTATCTGAAAGATAGCGGCGTTGCTCCCCGAATTTATAATTATTGGAAAAAAATGCAAATTGAGCCGCCTGAAGAACGGAATATTCCCGAAGGAAAAAGCAGACTATGGGTAATATTAAATTTCGGGGATTATGTCTGGATAAAACTCTTGGATGATCTTCGCCTACTAGGATATTCTACAGAACATATTAAAAAAATTAAAGATAAACTGTTTGCAAATTACGGATATGAGCAG
>JABDAL010000042.1 GCA_013289165.1 Bacteroidota bacterium | reverse complement strand
TTTTGTATATCACTAGTTGCTTTGGCAAGTTGCCAGGCTTTATAAGAGCAATGATATTTTGCCCGCAAAATATTCCAATTGGGTTGCATTGAGAATATATAATTTGGACACAACTAAAATAATACAAAATAAGTTACATCGGATTAGAACTCAAGGTGAAAGTCTCCGAATATTGTAAGAAAAAAAAACAATCCTTTTCCTTGCCCCCACCATGGGGGAGGTATGCCCCTATTAATGCCTAAAAGGTAGAATATACCTAAGTCTCTCACATAAGAACTATACAGCAATTATTAGACAAGCGTTTGTTTTCATAAAGAAACAAGTGTAAAATCAAATTTTAAAGCCGAATAGCATATGAGGTGTAAGCTAAAGTTACAGAATTTAACCTACTTTCATAGATAAGATCGCCGTTTTACTACCAGCCATGCAACTTCAGCAGTTAATAGTGCACTGATAGCGAAAATTGCTGCAATAGACATATTCCCTGCTTGACTAAATACCGCCACTAATGCAATGGCATAAACAAGCATAGGTAATAAAACTAACAAGGAAAGCCAGAAAGCATTTAATGGAATCTTGAAAGGACGTGGTGCATTAGGTTCTTTAATACGCAATATTATTAATGAGATAAATTCCAATAATAACCCTGCTCCATACAGGATAATATCTATAATAAGTAAGTCAGTAAACTTCCATAAAACCATTACACTTACAAGAGAAGCACACACTATAATGGAAATATATGGAGTATGAAATTTCTTATGCTCTAAGCTGAATTTTACTGGTAGCAGCTTGTCGTCCGCCATAATTTTAGGTATACGTGAAATGGATAAAATCATACTGGAAAATATCCCCAATGCGCTTGCCATCCCACCCAATGATAACAATGCACCTAACCACGACCCAGTAGTCAAAGAGCCAAGTAAAGGATAGCCATTATCTGATAATTTATTGAAATCAATCCCCGAATTTTGTGTTATATAGGTAATTAATAAATAGATTATTGTTACTAATACAAAAGCAATTCCCATAGAGATAAAATATGATCTTATAGGTTTATCTACTTCACCTGCGTATGTGGTTGTATTATCCCATCCAGAAATGTTCCACATTATAGTATACAAAGCCATCCCAAGTGAAGTGAAACCAATTCCTTTTAAAGAAAGTGTTGGAAAAGTAAGGTGGAAAGAATGATTAAAGAATGTAAAACCAAACAAAATCAAAAATGGAAGTAAGACAATTATTCCAAGTATTATTGAAATCCTGCCAATAGGTATGATTCCTAAGATGTTTAATCCCGAGCACCCCCATATTATTATTAGGCATAATTGTATCTTATAATTAGCAATACTTGGAAAAAAGAAAGACAAATAGGTGACAAACAAAACCGGATAAATAGCAAGGTCAGTGAAAGAATAAAGCCCC
This sequence comes from Bacteroidota bacterium, assembly GCA_013289165.1. Lineage (GTDB taxonomy): Bacteria > Bacteroidota > Bacteroidia > JABEUT01 > JABEUT01 > JABEUT01. The sequence goes on along the minus strand of JABDAL010000042.1, from coordinate 19,826 downwards.
GTCCACCAGCCTTCATAAAATGCCCATCGCCTGCCTAAGGCACGATTTACCCATACATAATAACCACCATTTATTGGCATCATACTATTCAATTCAAGAACAGTCAAGACAGTAGGAATATCCCACAAAAGCGGTACTACTATAAGCAAAAGAATTGCTCCGTCTCTTCCGGCAAATTGCAATAAAGGTTCAAGGCCATAAGGTCCGCCTGAAACACTAAAAAAAATAATTGCAACCAGCGAAAGTGGCTTTAGTAATCTCCTGGATGAAGTTTGAGTACTCAAATAACAATGAATTAGTAGCCTATAAAATTAAAAAAATATAATCAAGAGCGTTTCTATTCTTCATTTATTTGCGATTAAACAAATAAGAAATAACATGAAAAATATTGATGAATTTGCCACCATATTTATTAAATATTGCCAGTATGAAAAGAATCTTAGCCCAAAGACGTTACGATCATATATTATTGATTTAAAGCAATTTATTTTTTATCTTACTATAAACGGGCATCCGTTAGATATTTTAGAGATTGATAAGAATGCAATACGAGCATATCTGCAATCCATATCATTTCTCAAGCCAAAAAGCATAAAAAGGAAAATGGCTACAGTAAAAGTATTGTTTAATTTTCTTGAATGTGAGGATAAGATATTAGTTAATCCATTCCGGAAAATAAAAATACAAATCCGTGAACCATTCAAGTTACCTAACGTTATGGATATTAAAGAAATTGAGAAAATTATTCGATCAGCATATAGTATCAAACCCTCCACTAATAGTAAAATTGCAAATTCCTTCAAAGTACGTGACATTGCCGTGCTTGAATTATTATTTGCCACGGGACTTAGGGTTTCAGAAATATGTGATTTAAAAACAGAATGCATAAACCTTGTTACGGGCCTAATAAAGGTTAAAGGAAAGGGCAATAAAGAGAGGATAATTACTGTCTGTAATAGAGAGACATTACGAGTTTTAAAAGAGTATCACCATCTCTTTCACCAGATGAATAGACAAAATAATAACTATTTTTTCTTAAACAGGCTCAATAAAAGGCTCTCAGACCAATCCGTTCGCTTTCTTGTCAGAAAATATGCGCGTGTTGCAGGATTTGAGCGAAATATAACACCCCATGTCTTTCGACATACTTTTGCTACCTTACTATTGGAGCAGGATGTAGATATTACATATATTCAGCATTTGCTTGGTCATAGTTCAATTACAACAACACAGCTTTATACTCATGTAAACGGAGAGCGCCAAAGGGAGATCCTTACTCAAAAACACCCGAGAAGGCACTTTGTTATTACCCAGCCTTTAGTTGTCTGAATAAAGGATAACTAAATATTATCACTTAATGGATAGAATAGACCCTGAAGAGGTAGCAAAAAAATACAATTCCATCAAAGTAATTTGGGACGAAAGTGATAAATGGCATATCTGGACTAAAAGGATGATTAATGATTTCATTAAAAAATCTTTGGCATTAATTCCCAATTACCAAAATATACAGATACTAAATGCAGGTTCAGCAGGACATAGCTACGGCTTGGATGAAAGAAATATTCTGCATATAGATATTGCGAAAGATAGAATTTCTCATCTACCTAATGCAATTGTTGCTGATATTCATAGAATCCCAATTTCATACAGTCATTTTGGTCTAATCATTTGCGTTGGGAGCGTAATTAATTATTGTGAACCTATGATTGTATTGAAGGAGTTTAGGCGACTTTTAACTTCTGGGGGATACCTAATTTTAGAATTTGAAAATAGTTATACACTGGAGTTATTAGGTAAACATGCATTTAATAAAAAGGCGACACTAATTGACACATTCTATAATCGTAAGTCTGAGAAAATATGGTTCTTCTCTGAGTCTTATATTAGGGAACTTGCTAGATTATCGGGTTTACAACTTTATTCTATTCGCAGATGTCATATTATATCACCACTTGTTTATCGCATATTCAAGAATGAACGATTGGCGGCAAGATTTGGTTTATTAGATAGACTTTTCTCTTTTATCCCCATTCTTAAACGATTCTCTTCAAATGTAATCTGTCTATTTGCTAAAACAAACTAATGTTAATAGTAGAGACATATCTTGCAGAATCGGAAAGAAAGGGGGTTGGGCTATTTGCCAAAAAATTTATTCCTAAGGGTGATGCTTGGTGGATTAGAAATGAAGCATTTGATAAAATAACAGAACAAACCATTATGAAAACGTATTCAGATCTAGCAAAGACTTTTATTAAAAATTACGGCTTCCTTGAACCGACTGGTAGATGGTATTTATGCATTGATAATGCAAGATTCTCCAATCATTCTGATAAACCTAACTCCAAGAACATTCTTAACGATAAAGGTGAAATAATATCGTGTATTGCATTGCGAGATATCTTGGAAGGAGAAGAAATCCTATGCGATTATAGAGAAACCTGTATAACATGCGCTGATAAGTTAGGCTTTGATAATAATGAGTAGATCTTATAGCTTATCCAGGAGCTTTTCGATTATCCTTCCAGGAAGATTGGACTTATTGCCTAAAAAGAATGATACTGCTAAGGAGGCTGCTAATACTGATAATGATAAAATTCCGGTTTGGTTTTCAATGCTAAGCTCAAACTTATTTCTGATAAATATTGCCGCAGAACCTAATACCAACCCTGCAATAACGAATACAAGAATAAAGGCTAAAGCCTTAACACCTTTTTTTGCTTTCACTTCACTAAAATCAGTAGGGTTTAATGGCAATATATTTTGATATCCGTTTATTTCAATAAATTCTTTACTCTCCACTATTTTCTTTATTTTTTCAAAAAAACTATCAAGTAATATTTTATATTCTTTATTTTCTGCATCATTAAAAAATTCATTATACCATCTTTGGTAGTATTTGTAATAGAGAGCATTTAGTATCATTAAATAGGTTTCCTTCTTTATCTGTGTAATATCCCCTTTTGCATGTATCATGAGAATAGCACGCATCTCACTTTCGTAATTCTTTTTACCAAGCCTTGGAACCTGATATGCGCATTTTATAATGCCAAAATGGGACATTTTTAGCAATCGGATAAGAGTTTTGGAACTCTCCGTTGGTTCTCTGTTCTCAAAATAACAGCCAACCTCGCAAATAACATAGTCGTATACAATATTTTCTTCCGATAAAAGGCCGGCTATCATATCTACAAATTCATGGAATGTATTGTTCTTCCTATATCTTCTATCAATGACTAAGTAATCTACCTCAACAAAGCGTTCCTCCTTAAAGTATGCCAATTCCGAAAAGCCTATCAGTATACCATTAAGGTAGAATCCAACTATAAAAAATGAATCTTCAAACCTACGCCCAAAATTATCAGCCCAAAATATTATTTCATTGGTGTCTGTTCTGTATTCAGGTTCAATATTTTCGGAATAGAGCTTTAAGGCCTTAATAAAATCAGGCGCACTGGAATTTCGATATCTCCTTATCTCATAAGTTTTTCTCACTGATAATATTTAGTTATCCTTTATTCAAATGTAGTGATTTTATGGCAGCATCGATGTGAAAGTCTGTCGCATCGGACAAAGAATCTTAATTGCAAAGGTAGCTATTGAATTTATATGCTATTGTTATGCTACTAAGCTATAGGTTATATGGCAACTAGAATCTATAATAAGCTTCTTTGTTATTTCTCTACCACCATTTTCCCCTCTCCCATAAGGCTACTCTCTCGAGTAAGCACCCTATAAAAATAAACTCCGTTTGGTTGATTGCTTAAATTTATTTCTGTGGTAGAATTTATGCTACGAGTATATACTTTCTGCCCCATCACATTATATATTTCAACCCATGACGGACCATTTATACCAGATAGCTGGAATGTAAACACTCCATTGCTCGGATTGGGATAAACACTTATTAACTCCTTTGTTGAAGATAGTTCACTAACAGTGGTTGAGACATTATTATTAGCATCTAATTTAAAAATAATGCCATCATTATCTATACCTCCGGCTGTTGTCATTCCGTATAGCATATTACCCGTTAAAAGCAATGCCCCATATCCCAATGGCTTTGCACCATGTACGCGGCTACCATTTAGCAAAATTTTATATGAGGTTCCATTAGTATCTACCGAAAAAACGCAACCACTATCATGTGCTCCGCCCGATAAGGTCATCCCGAACAATGTCTTACCCGAACTGGAAAGCGTGGGTGCAGGATAAGGAGCTGCACCATTAGGGCCGGTAAAATCAAAACGATCTACAAATCGACTACCATCAGTATCGATTGAAAAGATACAACCACTATCATATGCTCCGCCCGCTGAGACCACACCGTAAAGTGTCTTTCCTAATAAGGTTAATGAACTTAAAGGATGACTGCCATTTTTTCCATTAAAATCTACTAAAATCCGAAAATTACTGCCATTCGTATCAATTTGGTAAATATTACCATCATCTGAAGTATCACCATAATCAGTCATCCCATACAATACATTTCCAATAAGAGTCATTGAACCGACAGGGAACTGGCCATTTGTAATATCGAAATTAAACAAACTCTTAAAGTTAGTTCCATTGGTATCAATAGAAAAAATAGTTCCAGCGTTATATTTACCTCCTGCAGAAGTTGTACCCAACAGTAAACCTCCGGAAAGGATTAAAGAACTATAGTTCCATTCACCATCTGATCCATCGAAATCAAAACGATCCCTATAATTATTTCCATTGGTATCGATAGAAAAAATACAGCCATCATTATGTGCACCGCCATGTTGCGTAATTCCATATAACACTTTTTGGGAAAGCGAAGGGGTTAAGGAGGCAAGAGGTGAGGCTCCATTTGTTCCATTAAAATCAAGCAGGTCTTTATAATTATTTCCATTGGTATCGATAGAAAAAATACAGCCATCAGTGTGCGCCCCTCCCATATATGTCATTCCAAATAACTTATTCCCTATAAGGGTTAAGGAACCTCCCGGACTTGCTCCATTTGCACCATTAAAATTTAGTAAATTAGTAAATTGTGCCTGGCTTGTCACTATTGCTAAAATAAACAATCCTATTAAGTAAGGTTTTTTCATGGGTTGTATTCGAATGGTTTGGTAGAGGGCTAAAGTAACTATTATTTTCCCTCATTGTTTTATACCCCCGTAATTAATTATCCCATACAACATTTTCCTGAGAGCGTTAATAAACCACGCTAACTTGCTCCATTTGCTCCATCAGAATTCGTAGTATATACTTTCTCTCCAGCACATTCTAAACCTCTACTACTCTCTTAGCTTGGAGTATAAACTACACAAAACTAATACTTTACAGCAGTGGGATGTTGCGGTGCAGTTGGGCTAGCTCCGGGATTCATTTTAACAATGCGGAAGGAATATTGCTCATCGCATAAGACTGTTTTTAAATAGTAGGTGCCCTGCTGGTAACTTGTAAGATTGACAGATGTTACAGTTGAAGTTGCCTTTTGGGTAGACATTATATTACCCGATTGGTCTAATATGTAAATAGTGGCATAGGCGCACTTATCAAGGGAGGCTATACCCACATTCACTACTCCCGTGTTGGGATTGGGATAAATAACTACCTTTTTCTTATCATTATTAGGTCTGGGAGCATGTTCGGGAGGAGTTGCGGAAGATGCAATGCGATTCCCGTTGTCATCATAGTAATAATATACCTGAGCGTTTGCTTTAAGGGTAAAGATGCTCAAGAGTAGGAATACGCCAAGAACCTTTGGCAAAAGGCTATTTATTGAATTGTAAATATTTTTTGTTTTCATAGTAGCAAAGATGTGAAAGTGTTTTGTTTTCATAATATACTATTAAGTTCTTGGCTTAACATAGTATTTTACTGAGAAATCTATATTATCTAAATTTAAAATAAGGCTGTCCTTATTTTGCGGAGATTTTTTTGTTTGTAATACACCAATAGAATATATATGCTCACCTATTTCTCTTGGTGTTTCAGTATATGTACAAACAGGACTGAGCGAAATATTAGCATAATGTGTTCTTTGTCCTGGGGTTTTGTCAAGACAATAAATACCACAGTCAAAGCCTTTTGCAGGAAAATTTACAACAATTCTTGCAGAATAGGTTTCTCCTAAAATAATTGTATCTGAAATAGGATCAACAGTTACAAAAGGGCCTATATCATTTTTTATTACTATATCTTTATTGGGGCGAGCTAAAACCACATCACTACTAATTAAATGTATGTCCCTGACTTTATGTCCCTGGTAAAATTTAGTTATATCTGCTACTTTTCCGCTATCAGAAAAAAGAACTCTAGTATTTTCCCATTTTCCATTTATACAATACATTGCTGATGTGAGGTCCCCATCTTTTGAAAAACGATATACTCCTCCATTAAATTTCCCCTTTTTTATTTTATAAATTCCCCAATCTTTAATATCTCCGTTTTCGTCATAATAAGTCATCAAGGTATCTTCTGTATTTTCAATTCTTGTTTGAGTATAAAATAGTCTTCCATCTCTATAGACCTTTTTGGTATTCTTATGAATGCAAGAAACTAAAAATATGACGAATGCCAGTACAATTATTTTTCCACTCATTTTTTATTATTAATTAATACTTGTTAATGCCCTTCAGGTATTACAAATGGAGTCCCTCCTCCAGTTGGAGGAATAATATACATGCCACCTAAACCAGGGCTTTCAATTGTTTTCGTACCATCTTCCAATAAAGTGGTGTCACCTAGATTTGAAGGATTTATTAATTCTTGAAAGTCATTATATGTTCCATAGTTATTGTAAAACCCTTCGAGATGAGAATTTGCAGACGTTGAAGGAGAGGGAAGTAAGTCCATCAAAAGCTGCTCAGCATTTGTCCAATCCATATTCCCATAAGTATACTTGGCCCCTCCCATCGAACCAATTGCTGTACCGCCCCATTTACTTTGAGTCAAAATATTAATTCCTCCACTCTGGTATGAGCCATCATGTCCCTGAAATAAGTTATCCAAACCAGTCATAGCATTTGTATATCCATTAACAAGAAAATTTATCCAGTTATCTGTAGCCGGGCTATTTGCATACACATATACATCAGAAATCTGAGTAACTGTAGTATTCAAATCAACAGTTGAGAGAAAATTATCATTTAGTGCTCCCCCTGTATTACTACTATTATTGTTAGAGGGTTCTGGCGGTCCCATAAACGGTCCAACGGAAACGTCAGATGGTTGCCCGTTAGGAGCTCCCCCCCCATTGTTAACCACATTGGAAACAGGCCCCGTGTTTCCAGTGGTGCCGGTTCCACTACCACTATTGCCGCCGCCGCCACCACCATCAGAGCCACCACCACCACCATCAGAGCTACCACCACCACCGCCATCAGAACTACCTCCTCCACCACCACCGTAGGTATCAGTGGATAACGGAATATCAAAAATATCAACATCGCAAAGCGCGTTGTAACTTAGAGCAACCTCACCCTGTGGCGACCCCATAAATTCTAACGCTGTCCATCGAGGTGTCATAAAGGTATAAAATCCGCTTGGGTCAGTATACTTCAAGGGGTTGTTAAGGCAATAAGAATACCTGTTAAAGTTCTGGGTATTGGTGGGTGCCTGAACTGTAATATCAGGGCTTAGCATACTGTTTATAAAAGGGTCATATAAACGCCCGTTGGCGTTTATTAATTGCATCTGGGCTAAATGCTCGTGTCCTGTAAAGCCCCTGTATAGCCAGGAGGGGTTGCTTGCAGGTGGCGCTTCTGTGTAGCTGCCACTTAGAGTGTCCCTGTAGTTGCCCCAGGCATCAAAGCTTTGGCGAAAGGTGCTGTCTGCTCCATCTGTAACGGTAAGTATAGAGCCTACATTATCAGAATATACATAATACATATCGCCCCCGCTGGTCTCGTTCACATACATTCCCACCAAATCACCCCCGCACTGCACGTAATTCACCTCTACCGGGTTGCTGCCATTTAACAGGGTCTTTTCGTACGAGTTCCCATAGTAGCGGGTAGCTGTATTCGTACCATCGGTTAATGAGGTCTGTTCCCGGTTATTATCAGGTCCGTAGGTAAAGGTCGTAGTATAGGTGCCCAATGCAATGGTAGAAGGTGCATTAAAAGAGGTATAGCTAACACTTTGTCCTGGATTTATTATGCTGCTTGAGTTAGGCACGGAGGTAACCTGGTTATTGGAGAATGCATCTGTATAAGTGGTACTCGGTGCACAAATATCGAGTTTATTTACAATATTACCATTTTGGTCGTAAGCCATAGTAACATCCGCCGTTATGAGGGAGGGTGATTCACCGGCTACGCTTGCGCAGGGGTAATAAGCCTGTGCCTCCGTCAGACGGCTTTTCAGGGAGGCATCGTAGGTAAAGCTTTCAGTCAAGTTGCCCTTTTCTATTCGTGATAGCAGGTTGCCATTAGTCTGGTCATAGTCAAAAGTTATATCTTCATATGCCACCGGGGAGGAGGATATACGTATAAGGAACCCATAAGGGGTATATGATTTAACGGTGTGCACCGAGCCCGTACCCAATATATAATCTACATATTGCCCCCGGGGGTTCATATACTGCGCCTGCCATATAGGGATTGAGCCGCTTGTCTGATCTGTTTCAGTAAGGTATCCGTAAGCATTATACGTATTAGTAATTTCAAATCCCCCCGGGTAGGTTTTAGTGTATACATTATTATAAGCGTCATATGTATAGGATGTTATCAGTCCGTTCACATTCACCTGTGTGGGCTTGTGCACGGCATTATAAGTATAGCTTATAATACTGCTGCCCAGTTGCTGGCTCTGCAGTAAATTCAAGCCATTGCCGCTCATCACATAGTTGTAGGTATAAGTCCCCTCGGGGGTTACTTTTTCTTTTATTCTTCCCATTATGTCATAAGTCATACTGTAAGTGTCTCCGTTAGGGTCCTCCTGGGATGTAAGCTGGTTATAGGCATTGTAAGTGTAGCTGTAATTATTCACAAAGTTTATATCGCTCAAAGAGGTTTGTCTGCCGAATGCGTCATAGGTAAATGAGTTCACCGTGTTGCCGTTCAATACTACCGATGCGGCATGCCCATTGCTAAAATAGGTATAATCTACACTGCTGTAAGGGAAATAGCCACCGTAGGGATAATCAATCGAGCTTACCAAAAATCCGGCAGGGTCAGTAGTATGGCTCGATTGGGTACCGTCGGGCTTGGTGGTGGTAACCGTGGTATTTCCTGATGAGGTGGTATAGCTGAATGTAGTGGACAGGGTGGGGGCACTAATGCATGTGCTGGTAATACTAGTGAGGCGGTGCTTTAAATCACTGTATAGCTTGGTGGTAATAACAGGGTCATAATCCCCATATGCACCAGAGATAGATGCTTTCTGGTAAGTATTGGTAGACTGGTAATCATGTCCCAAGGCGTCGTAAGATTGCTCCTTAAATATATTCGCATTTAAAGAGCTGGTTTCATATAGTGTCTTACGGTCGGACCAGTCGTAGAAAGTCGTCATGGGTGGAGAGCCACTCTTCGAGGAATTTACCTGGTAAAGCGAAGTGGAAGTAATGCTAAAGGGGTCTGGCTCGTCAATAGGCAGTTCGCTGGGTGTAACCCAGGTATAAGTTATACTCTGCACCAGGGCATCGGGCGTAGTGATCTGTGCCGACCTTCCCCAGGCATCATAGGTATAGGTGGTAGTAAGGTTGTCTGGGGTAGTTACGGAGGCTATTTTTCCCCACATGGGGTTATAGGAATAGCTCGTAACCTGCCCCAAGGCATTGGTGCTGGAGGTTTTAAACTGGGAATAGCCATCATAGGTGCAGGAGGTTGTAAATGTAGGGCAACTAGCATCCGCTGAGCTGGTTACCTGTGTGAGCAATGTCCCGGTACGAGGGTCATACGTATTAGTAGTTGTTACCGCTTCGCCGGTGGAAGGGTCTGCAACAACAGAGATAAGGTGTCCTGCAGCGTCCCAATTATTAGATGATGTTCTCGTATACGAAGGGTTGGCCAGATAGGTGGCAGTAGTGGTGGTGGTAGCTACGGAAGAGGGTATCCAAGTGCCACTTGTGGTGTAAGTCTTTTGCACATCCACCGTTTCCACTGTGCTGGAGCCTGTGGTAATTTGGGTCTTCGCCTCCTGTAAATTGCCATTATTGTCTGAGGTAAAAGTGTAAGTAGTGGTGGATGTAACGCCTGCCCAGTCATCGTTGGTTACGCTCTGTATGGGATTAACCATATACCGTAAGCCGCCCAAAGGGACAGCCGTAAATGTATACGCCCCGTCAGAAAGAGTTGTGGCTTCGGTAACTGCTGTAACGGTATTGGTACCCGGCACCAGGTTTTCAAATTGGTGTAAAATGCTATAATTGGAGGAAGTACTGTAATCGGTAAGGGAGTTGTACGAACTAATATTTAAAAAGCCTAACATTCCCAAACCTAGATTACTGGAAATTAAATCCTGGTAACTATACGTTGTACTGCTCGTATCAACGTAGGTAATATAATTGCTGATATTATCCTTACTGATGGAGGCCGTTGCATTATTCCCGGTACCATCCACCGTTGTGAGGCGGCTTACAACATATATTGGAGGCTGGATATCAAGCAAGGCGCTGTCGTTTGAATAATTTCTGAAATCAGATGCCTTTGGCTGGCTGTAGACAGATGAGTTAGTAAGGGGCAGGTAAGAAAACTGCACTGTCTTGTTATATCCGTCCACCGACTCCACAAGCCTCCTTGAATTAGAACCCGAATAAAAATACAATAGTATCGGCCCTCCGTCCACAGCTCCGTCCCCCACCATATTTTCCAATAGTAAATCATCTACTCCATCTCCATTAAAATCTCCAAAAGATATTTGCCATGTCTGCGGATTTATGTCATGGTTATTTATCCTAATAGGTTGCCCCTGAACAAATGAAGTACCCGTACTGTAATATGTATTTATCAGTGTTTTGCCGGAATCGTTATAGTTGGGAATAAATTCCAGTATATCGGTTTTTCCGTCTCCATTCACATCATGTGCATAGTAATAATAGGTGGGATAGGAAAAGGGGTTATCGGATGAAAGAGAGCTTACAGATACCGAAGCATAATAGCCCCCGCCTTTGCCCAGGTTTAATGTCCAGTTATGGCCAGTACTACTGTAAGTAAGCACGTCACTAATCCCGTCCCCGTTAAAATCGCCGAATAATACATAGGGTGAGCCAGCGTTGTCTATACTGGTGGAAACACCATATACATTATCATAAGGGTCTCCTGCATAATATGAACTGTATGGACTATCCAAAAGTGTATATAGCGCTACCGGATAAATGGAATCACTGGCACCAAACGTATTGATATTATAGTTGAAAGGAGAATTATCTGACTGTATTACAATGCCGTTGCCGGGTACCCCGGGAGTCACTCCGCCGTCAACTTCTACTGCATAATTGGACTGTCCGTATGTTTGAGTTGCATCAAAACTCACAATTACCCTTGTGGGAGAAGAATAAGAGGCCATTTGATATACGTTGACTAATTCTACTTTCCCATCCCCGTTCAAATCCATAGGAATGGCTTTAGAAAAATCCAAATACTTATCGGTAACCGCACCAACGGTAACTTCAAAGTTTGGGCTTGTGGGTGGTGTAGGAGTTACAGTACATGTTGTCGAGAGTTGCTCTTGGGGTGTTGTTGAGGAGGCTCCGGCATTAAGCCATACCCTGTAATACTCCACCCCGTTACGAAAATCAAAATGATAATTAAAAATATCTGTCTGCCCATCTCCATTCAAATCAAGGTAAAGTGTAGTACTAAACGTAGAACCCGCCGGAGCACTTATACTAGCAAGCTCCAAAGGAGTGCTATACATATCGTAAGCTTTTACAACATTCGGAGTTGCAAATGAGCTACCGGTTGATAGCGCAACATGGATGTCCTCCTCCACATCGCCTCCTTCGGGAATACTGGTTGTACTAAAAGTAGAAACAGCGTAATCATCTTTTCCATCCCCGTTAAAATCTCCGACAGACTGGCCCTGCCAAGAGAGCCCTACATTACTTATTGGAAACTCATAACCATTATTACTGATGGAATTCGGAAATCCTTCAGAAAAAGTATAACTATTAGCAGCAAAATAAGGGCAGGAATTTTCTCCGGTATATAAGGTTTGATTGGACCAGGTAAATGAGTAAGAGTTTAGTAACACCGGTGGTCCCTCACCTCCACCTATGTTTTGTGCATAGCTCCCGGTCAAGGCAATTACATCTTCTTTTCCATCTCCGTTATAGTCTAATAAAGTAAACTGCGCAGCACCACCTAAACCTGAATTTCCGTCAGCTATTCCCCCCAATTCATAGGGGTCTGCCTGTACACAATAATTGGAAAGAAGGGTAGGCCCGTCTTCACATTCCGAACCAACAACAGGGGCATCGGAGCCATAACTGAACTGCAAGGGATTAAGAGTAGTATTATCAGAACCCGTTTCATCTATTTCCTGTAGCATGGTATACAGATTATAAACATACTTAAAGGAATACTCCTTAAAAAATGTACCGTGAGAATTAATGGTAATATTATTTAAAACCACACTCAAGTTTAATGCCCCTCCGGCAACATAGGTAGTATTTGCATCTGTCCTGTCAACATAGTTGAAAACTATAGAATTATAAGGAGTAAATCCGACATTGCTGTTCGTGCTATTCCCGGTATAATCTATTTCCGCGATTCGGATTTCTCCATTGCTGTTCGTGTAATTAAATGAAATATAATTACCAAACTGGTCAGTTATCTTGTCAATGTACCAAACAAAAACTGTGTTTTCCCCCACGGGCACTAACCGGGAATTAAGGCTGCGTCCATATTCCATAGTTAATCCGCTTTTCGTTTGTATCGTAAACCAGTCGGGGCCACTGCCTACGGTTCCATGGGAAGTAATTAAATTAAAAGTTTCGCTCTCAGTTGCATAGGTTGTTCCATTTGCTCCGTTGGAGCCACTTCTTGTAATCAACCTATTCCCGTCTAAAGCAAACCAGTCTGCATTGGTAAGTGTTACACCCTGGGTTTGGTCCGGGTACTTTCCTTGAAAATTATGATAAGGAGTTTGACCCAGTCTCGAAATACAGGATAAACCTGAAAGGTTCCATCCATAGCCTAACATACCGTTTGCCGACTGGCTATTGTATACAATAGCTAATTTTGGAACCATCCCCATTGTTCCGGGAGGGATTACAATAGGGACATTGTACACTGCTCCCCCAGAGAGAGAAACTCCGCATGCATATGGAGTTTTACCTACCGGTAAAGAAGTATTAGGCAGTTGTTGGTCATGATTGGCTTCATTGGTTAGTATATTAGTAGGAAGCTGGGTTCCATAACTTACTGAACTGACATAACATGAAGCAGTGGGAAACATATGTATGACATTTGCAGCATTTCCGCCTATTGCTATAGTACCGGGCTCCGCGTTTACCGCAGTTGCATCAGAATATTGTCCGGCTGCAAGTTCGGAATTTAAGACAAGCTGTCCGTAAGAATAATTACACGTTATTCCCAGAAACAGCAGGAGGGTATATTTTAGTAGTGTTTTCATACAAAAAGATTATGGGGAATTAGGGTACTAAATGGATTTATTTTTAGTACTTATTTCTTTTTGTTGAGTTCTTCAAGAAGCTTTTTGTTCTCTTGCTCCAGGGCTTCCACTTTTTTATTCAATTGTATCAGGTCAAGAGTAAGCTCCTCTATTTGTTTGGTATTTTGTACCGTAATTTCCCCCAATGAAATGCTGCCTTTATCTTTTACTTCCTTCGCTGAAGGCATACCGGGTAAATGATGATTAAGATTCAGGTAGGCTTCCAGTTCCTCGAGAGTCCTGTGTGTATAGTTCTTATCAAACACATAATCGGGCCAGTAGCAATATAACTCTACATATACATCTGTTGCAATTATAGCTCCATTCACAGCCAATGCGTACCCCGAAGGAACTTTCGGAGTATTGATTCCAACGGCTGCTGCTCGTAACTCTGTACTGGTAATAATAGTGTCTATCCCGAAACTTACTGTTTTTAGTCCGGAAGTAATTGTTCCTGTATGACCATTTACAGTTATAGCAGTATCGCTTACTCCTGCAGTAAGTGAACCTGCTGCAGTGAGCGCCCCATCAGCATTTACGATTGTTGCACTTAATTGTAATGTACCGGAAGTAGAAACAATACTGTCTACTATACCGGCAACCAGTTTAAATTGGCCCACCGAAATACCGTTGGCGGATTCTATATAATTTGCAAATAAACTTCCGGAATCTACCACATTTCCAACAACCTGCAGGGGATAATGCGGGTCTGTAGTACCTATGCCTACATTACCATTGGCCAATATTGTCATAACCTGGGAGTTATTTGTCTTAAAAACTAAGGGTTGGCTATTAGTAGTTCCTAAGAAATTGCCGGCAGAAATAGAATTTCCACTGGTAGACCATTGCCCAAAGCTGGTTTGAGATGATAAAATTATTCCAAATAGTAACAGTGTTGATTTTAAAGAAAAGGAAGGAGTTCTCATAAATTTTAGGATTTAATAGTTAATTGCTTTTAATAATTGGAACGATATTGTACTACGGCGTACTGGAACGAATGATAGAGCTTCGTAGAAAGATTCCTTATAAATAAAAAGTAGAATTTGCTTCATAATTCTATTTTATTTCATCAAAATTATTGCAAACATAAATCTGTCAAGTCACAATTATTAAACGGTGAGGTTGACTTATTGTATGGTTGGTTTGAGTTATTAAATGGTAAATTAATATGGCTGAAATTATTCAGCAAGGTAATGTATGGATTCCTGTATGTTGTTTTCATTCGACCTTAATTAGGCCTTCTATTTTAAAAATAGAAAGGGGGTTAAAAATGCCTATTACTAAATTGGGTGGCTTTATATCGATACCCCAGATCAAGTGTCAGCTCAGAAAGAGCCAAATAAATCAAAATAAAGCCACAAGATTACAATTTCTGAAACAAAAGTAAATAACTTAAATGACATATCCAAGAAAAATTTGTTACCTTTTCGTTAAGTTAATAAAACAATAGTATTAAACAACAATGATTCCTTAAATAATAGTTACTTTGGCATTCTACCAAACCATCAGAATACAACTCATGAAAAAATTACTTGTCCTTTCATTCTTTATCTTAAGTTCCTCTCTCTATAATTTATGCAATGCTCAATATACAGACATTCTTAATTTCGATACTATTAACGGTCAATTTCCTTTGGGTTCATTGAACCTGTCGGGAAATAAGTTATATGGTGTGGTCGCAGAGGGAGGGGCAAACGCTGTAGGTCTTGTATTCTCCTTAGATACGAATGGCAATAATTTCAAAGACCTACTTGACTTTGATATTACAAATGGCCGGAAACCTACCGGTTCATTAGTCCTTTCGGGGACTAAATTATTTGGCATGAATGCTTTTGGAGGAGCTGATGGCAATGGCAATGTTTTCACTTTAGATACAAATGGTAACAATTATCAAGACTTGCTTGATTTCAACACCACAAATGGGGATGTGCCTCTTGGCTCTTTGACGCTTTCGGGAACTGTTTTATATGGAATGACCAATAGTGGAGGTACCAATGGATATGGTACTATTTTCTCTATAGACACAAATGGCAGCGGATATAAAAAGGTACTTGATTTCACTAATACAAATGGCAGTTTACCAAAAGGTGATGTAACAATATATGGAGGTGATCTTGTGGGAATGACAGAGGTAGGAGGAGCAAACGGTCGTGGTCTTATTTTCTCTATTGATACGAGTGGCAACTGGTATCAAGATTTGCTTGATTTTGATTTTACAAACGGTCAATACCCTAATGGTTCATTAATTTTATCGGGAAACATAATGTATGGAATGACTGAGGATGGTGGCAAAGAGGAGAATGGGCTTATTTTTAGTTTTAAAGATGTGGAGCTGCAAGTTAATAAAATAGTAGCAAGCACCGTAGCAATTAATATTTATCCAAACCCAAGTAATGGTATTTTCACAATGCAGTCGTCAGTTAATAGTGATCGGATGTCAGTAGAAATTTATAATATGATTGGAGAAAAAGTATATTCTCAATTTTATACTGACATCCGTTCTCAATTTACAATCAATTTAAGCAATCAACCAAACGGAATCTACCCCTATAGGGTAATTGGAGTTAGCAGAGAATTAATAGGAGAAGGAAAATTAATAATTCAGAAATAAAAATGTGTTTCGTTGACCTTATCTCGTATCATTCATCTCTTATTATATTTAGTTTAAAATAAATTCTATGTATATTACCAAAATTAGAATTGAAAACTTTAAATGCTTTAACGGTGTTTTCAAGTTAGATTTAAGTCAAGGTGTTAATATTTTAGTACTTGACAATTAATCATAAACTATCACCGAAATCATTATAATCTAATGTTTTGTCTCGTTCACTCACATATGTTCCATCTAAAGACTCAAGTGTTGGCAACGCAGTTAAATACTTTTGTTGAACCATCCAAAAACCTGGCTTAAATCTTTTCTCTGGCAAGCTCCGCCCCTCCTGATTATAATAATTCAACCGCTTTTTAATGTATTCCAATTCGATTTTAGTAAGCTTTTGTTGTCCGATTTTTATAAGGTACTTTATATATTGAAAATAAGGGTATAAAAGTTTCCGTTCAGTTTGAATAGCTATCTTTAAAATATCTTCAAATATTATTAGACGTCGAAATTCTTCAGTCATAGGAATCAGTTTAAGCCCATTTACTTCTTCTGGTCTAAATCTTGAAACCTCTCTAATTACACCTTCATCATCTATGGCTAATTCGTTAAATTCTCTTGGAATGTTTCTTCTTTTCTTTTTCCCTTTTAATGACCATATTCTATCTGCATCTGATAGCCCATGTTCCAACCATAAACCCGCATTATCTAAGACAACTCCTTCATTTTTACCTTGGGCAGGTCTCATAACTCTACCTATCATTTGTAAATATAATGCAAGGGATTTTGTAGGTCTGGCTAATTGTACCACTTGACATTCAGGAAAATCAAATCCTTCTGTTATAATTTCAACGTTACTTATTACCTTAACTCGTCCAGATTTAAAATCCTTTAAAATTTGTTCTCTTTCGTTTGCGGGTGTTTTCGCATCCACGTGCCTTGCAATAATGCCAGCAGAATTAAATCTATAAGCAATATCCTTACTATGTTCAACATCGACTGCAAAAACAATAGCAGTTTTGCCGTTACATTTCTCTTTATAGCTATCCACAAGGTTCATCATCAGCCTATTATCCATCATAACATTAGATAACATCTTTGTTACATAATCTCCCTTTGAGGTTTTTACATTTGAAAGATCTGGGTTTGCCTGCACATAATGAGAAATAGGCACTAAATAACCTTCTTCAATAAATCTTGATGTGGACATCGATAAAATAAGCTCATCGAAAATATCATCAAATCCTTCACCGCTTAATCTAATTGGAGTTGCCGTAACACCAAGAAACTTAGCATGCGGATACAGAGCCCAAAGTTTTTTGTAAGACGCTGCCTTTGCATGATGACATTCATCAATAATTATAAGATTGGCGTCCGGACGTTCTCGGCGGGAAAGAGTTTGTATACTGGCAACCTGGATAATTTTTGAATAATCAGTATTCTTCCCTGCAACTATATGCCCAACGTTAATTCCTTTCTCATTTAATTTTTTGGTTATTTGGTCAATGAGTTCTATACGATGTACAGCTATTAGGATTTTCCTTTGCTTTTCAAAACCCATTTTTACTATTTCAGAGAAAAGCACTGTCTTTCCAGTACCTGTAGGCATCTGAAACAAAACACTTCGTTTCCCTGCCCTCCAAGATCTGAATATTTTATTTATCCCCTCAATTTGATATGGCCTAAGTGTGCTCAAGTCAAAATTTTATTCTTCTTTTGCTTTTGGTGGCTTAGTTTTAGCGACACTACCCTTTTTGTCACTATCTTTTTTTAATCTATCCTGCCATTCCTTTGCAATTTCTTTCCATCCCTCATCTCTTGCTGATTCACCGGTCCACACTTCCCAAAAATCGGGGTCAGAAGATTTCGGACGATATTTTTCTAATAATTCATTCATTTCAACTAAGATAGGAATAGGGGATGCCCAACCCAAAAGAATTGCCTTTCTTGTGGGTAAAATAGGCAATTCCTTCAATAATCCGCCAATATTATCTGGCACTAATCTTTTAATTAAATCCTGATCCCTATCATTCACAATACGATGTAACAAAAATGTATTACACTGGGATAAAATTGTGGCCGATAACTCTGAGGGTCTCTGTGAAGATATCATTAGGCTTAGTCCAAATTTTCTGCCTTCTTTAGCAATTCTTTCGAATATCTGACTACATACTTCTGTAGAAGTTATATCTTCACTTTCTACTTGCTTCTTAATGAAGTTATGAGCTTCCTCCAATATAAGTGAGGTCGGCAAGACCTTATTAAATTTTCTTCTGTATCTCTGTATTGCTTCAAAAGAAATCCTCGAAATAACTGCCACAATAAGATGAATTAGATCAGAGGGAACAAGAGATAA
The DNA here is from genome assembly GCA_013289165.1 of Bacteroidota bacterium. Classification (GTDB taxonomy): domain Bacteria; phylum Bacteroidota; class Bacteroidia; order JABEUT01; family JABEUT01; genus JABEUT01. Next base: position 1,281 of record JABDAL010000042.1, on the reverse strand, counting down.
ATCTATCACTACAATACCAGATATATATTCCCTAAGCCATGATTCAAGAGTTACTTGATCATCATTGCCAATGATTGAAGTCATCCTTGCATCAGACATCATAGTGCGGATACGGATAATGAAAAAATCTAAAAATTGTAATGCATTTTGTTCCTGTGCAATCATTTCAATATGATCTGCTAATAATTCAGTATTAAATTCAATAGGCATATCTTCATCGGGACCTTCAATGCTTAAAACTCCGCCTACAGCATCAAGAAAATCATTTAAATTTTCTAATATTTTTTCCAAATCAGCTACATCAAAAGATTCGTAATATTCCACTACTTCATCATCATCATTGGTAAATGTTTTAAACCTTTTAGAGGCAATTTTTCCTAATTCTTTTGATAGTTTCTCAAGGCTCTTTTTTATGTCCTTTTCTGATTTTTGTGAATAATACAATGCATCATCAGCAAATCCTTTTATTTTTTTACCAAAATCAGTTCGGCCTTTCTTCTCTTTGTAGGCAGAAACTCCTGTAGTAATATCATTTCCGACAGAAACAACACAACTTGAGAAATACCTCTTAATTTTAATTAAGTTATCATTATCTTTCCCGTCAGAATTACCTTTTAACTCTCTAAGCGCTCTTCTTAAGATTGGCCTTTGAGTTCTACCAGTAGCTTGAGAGAATGAACTCCACTCATAGCTATTCCAAAACCAGGCTGGTACTTTAAGTTGACTGAAAATTTTTGCTTCCTCTGCAGAGATTTCTACCTTAAATAATTTTACAGGAACATTCAAATCATTAAAAGATTCCGAATATTCACCGTTTGGATCAAGCATTATGAACCTTGTATTTAGCTCCTTTTTCTTTTTTCTCTTAAAGGCTTCTTCCAGCGACCATCTAATTAGTCCAGCTACTGAACAAGACTTTCCACTACCCGTATTTCCTAACACGGCGATATGTCGTCCAAAAAGTTTATTAGGATTAATTCTGACAATGGCATCTCCAGCTATTGGAGCATATCCAATTTTAACGAAGGCTAATTCGTCATCATTTTCTACAATTGACTTTAATTGTTCATCAGTAGGAAGTATAACAGTATCTCCGATAGAAGGGAAGGAATAGACACCTCTTTCTAATGTGAATTTTATTTTTTCATCTTTTATTTCCCTTTTCAAAGTTCCAACGGGATTAATTTTCATTTTCCGTAATGGAAATGGCAAATCAATCAAATCATAGTCTTTAAAACCTTTTCTTTTAGGATATTGTGAATTTTGAACCCCCAACCAGTT